>NZ_JACGVK010000111.1:0-120450 GCF_014077185.1 Colwellia sp. MB02u-10 | reverse complement strand
TACTGGTTAAAATAACCAACTACTGCGTTATTTATTTAATAATTAGAACAACTAGTTATTAAATAAATGCCTTATATTTGGCCATTTTTCCTGCGTATAAAGTAGACCACCTAATTAATGAAATTAATGGTATTACATGTCAAATACAGCTAATCACTAATCATATATAAGCAATTTTTCAAGGTTATTTTTTCAGGGTAGCACGCAAAAGTAAATCCACTTTTTTCATAAGTTTTAATTGCACTGCCATTATTTTGCACAACAAATAATGAAGATGAATTGGTGTTTAAATCAGCTTTTCCTCTAATAGTTAATTGCTGAATTAAATGCGCAGCAATGCCTTGGCCACGAAAATTAGGATTAATCACCAGCCTGCAAAGGTGGCACTTACCTAGTCTCAAATAATACTGTCCAAACCCTAATAACTCTACTTGCGCAGAAAGTAAGGCAAATGACGGCAAAGACTCTAATTTCAAATCACTCTTAAAAGAATTAAAGTCAAATGGGAAGCTAAAATTAGGTCCTGACCAAATACTTAGTGCTGCTTCGGTCGAAAACCACGACATCAGTTCAGTTAAGTTTTCATTCGATGGTTGAGATAAATACATATTCGCCTTATGCCCAATTACGGGGAAATAAAATCAACGCTTTTGTCAATAAATATCAACAGCACAGCCGCTTTACACTCGCTATTGACGTGCTGTTATAACGTTAACTGCTTGTTACATACACTCGCTCTGCTTTTTGCATTTTTAGCCAACCGATGATTACAAGCTTGAAGTAGGTTTGTTTTAACTTTTGATGAATTTAGATACTGATCGTCTATAAAAGAAAATAGTGCTAAGGAATTGTCCGCTATGTTCGCCATACAATGGGCAATAGCAGCCTAAAAGTTACGCCCAAAATGGTAATATGCCGATCCCACCATTAACGCTAAAATAGTTGCCCCCAAAAAACCACGCAGCCACAACTTGAATAGTACTAACTTATCTTAAATTGATGAATTTTAAAATCTTTGTTTGTGAATGTTATTGAAGAGGGTGTTGCGTCAATTAGCTAAATTGACGCTGTGCGAGCTTAACTTGCCTAGTTACCGCTCATCACTTAACCTTAATAAGGTGACTTACTAGCCAACTTTTTAAGCAATGCGGTATTGAATTCAGGACAGATAGTGTAATTATGTAGGACACATAGACTCTGGCATTTTTACCGCAATCACTGTGCCTTTAGCACAAACAACATTGTTTGCCGATACGGTTATTTCTACCACGACTTTCTTGGCTTTAACTTCGCTAAACGTACCTATAAGTTCTAACTCAACACCCATAGGTGTTGGCGCCAAATAGCTAACATTTAATGCTGCCGTGACAAAGCGTAATGCCGGTATTGTCGCCATGGCACGACCTTCAGCACGATATGCCATAGCAGCAGCACTACCCGTGCCATGACAATCAATAAGTGAAGCAATTATACCACCGTAGACAAAACCAAGAATAGCGGTGTGACAGGGCTCTGGCATAAAGTGCGCGATGGTTTGCTCTGCGGCTTGTTCGCTAATTTTTCCTTGCTCTGTATGCCAATAGCTTTTAAGTTGATGACCTTCATTATTATTTTTACCGCAACCATAACAATGACTAAGCTTGTCTGGATAACAATCTTGAAAATAAATTTTCTGCATAAAATTCTCCTTATACCTTATATATGAATGGTGTTAATCACATTTTTCTTTAGCTAAACCTAGCCAATAACTCTTTTATCATCAATGACTTTACCATCATCGGGTAAGCTTCCCAAGGCAACCAACTCAACACTACCATTGAGTTTTGTTAACTGTTTTAAGTCATTAGTAAGTTGGTTAAGTAATTGTGCGATATCAACTCCAGCACTATTTTTATCATCGAATTCGCATTGTAAATGCATTTTATCTTGATGATCTTCCTGGGTGACGGTTAAGCGGGCTTTCAAGAAGTATTGACTAATCAGGCGAACTCGTTCAATTTGCTCTGGGTGAACAAACATACCTTTTACTTTTGTGGTTTGATCCGCGCGACCTAGCCAACCTTTAATACGCGTGTTAGTACGCCCACAAGCACTTTGTCCTGATTTTATTGCTGATAAATCACCGGTTGCAAAACGAATTAAAGGATAATCTGCATTAAAGCTTGTTACTACCACTTCACCAATTTCGCCATTAGCAACAGGCTCTAAACTGCCAGGGCGGATAATTTCAATGATGATATTTTCGGAAATAATTAAACCATCATCGGCTAAGCTTTCATAGCCTATCAAGCCAACATCGGCACTGGCATAGGCTTGTAGTACATTAATTCCTGTATGAGTAAATTCATCACGCAAGGCTTTTGGTAAAGCTTCGCCAGTAACTAACGCCTTTTTAATACTGCTAACATCACGATTTTTTGCTTTGGCTTTGCTCAATAAAATATTTAAAAATGACGGCGTACCGCAATAGCCCTGAGGTTTTAAATCTTCAATAATATCGAGTTGCTGTTCAGTTTGCCCTGGGCCTGCTGGAATAACGGTGCAGCCACAAGCGCGTGCACCCGAGTCGAGAATGAATCCACCCGGCGTTAAATGATACGACAAACAGTTCTGGACTAAATCGCCAGCGCTAAAACCGGCAGCATGAAAAGCCTGTCCCATGCGCCACCAATCATCTTGGCAATTTTCAGGATCATAAATCGGTCCCGGCGATTGAAAAATTCGACTAACATGACCATTACCAGCATTAATACCCGCCAACGGTGGCTGACGCTTTTGCAAGCTAATTAGATCTGATTTTCGCGTAATAGGTAGCTGCGCAAGCTGTGCTCTTGAGTTAATGCTTTCCGCATTAACGCCAGTAAGAAGCTCTTGATAGTAAGGGCTGTTTCGCTGCGCATCAGCAATAAATGTCGGTAATCGAGAAAACAATGACTGCTCTCTAACTTCGCAATCTTGGTGTTCGTCTGGGTGATAATATGTCGTCATAATAGCTCAAAATCATGTTGAGAAATGGATAAATAAACGCTTTAAAAATAGCCAATAACCTTTAGTAGCTGACACGCAATATGCAACATTTAATAAGTGACACTTAAAAAATTAGCTTCACTAACTGCCTATATTGCTTGATTGCGATTACAACCAACGCTTACGTCGCTTATAAGACTTAAGTCCTTTAAAACTTTTACGCGTGTCATTACCACCACCGAGGTAAAACTCCTTAACATCTTCATTATTCAGTAACTGTTCTTGTGTGCCATCAAGTACTACTTTTCCAGACTCCATGATATAGCCATAATTTGCAGCTCTGAGGGCATAGTTAGCATTTTGCTCAACTAACAACATAGTAATGCCTTGGTCCTGATTAATCTTTTTAATAATACCAAAGACTTCTTTTACCAGTAGTGGCGATAAGCCCATCGATGGTTCATCTAAACAAATCATTTTTGGTCGCGCCATCAGTGCTCGGCCAATCGCCAACATTTGCTGCTCGCCACCAGATAAATAGCCCGCTAAACCCGTGCGCTCTTTTAGCCGTGGAAAATAGTGGTATACCATGTCAATATCTTGATTTATTTGTGAATCTTTACGGGTAAAAGCGCCAAGCTTTAAGTTTTCTAACGAGGTCATATCTTCGATAATTCGACGGCCTTCCATAACCTGGAAAAGCCCACTACGCACAACGTCTTCAGCATTCTTACTGTCGATACGTTCGCCCATAAAACTAATGTCGCCTTTAGTAACTTCACCATTTTCAGTTTTCAACAAACCTGAAATGGCTTTAAGTGTGGTCGACTTACCGGCGCCATTTGGCCCTAAAAGCGTAACAACGTCACCTTCGGGCACATCTAAACTGACACCACGAAGTACCTGTATTACTTCGTCATAAACCACTTCAATATTGTTCACCGTTAATATCGGTGATGCAGGTTGCAATTTTTCCGCTGCTTGTGACATACATACTCCGTATAAATAATTATTTTGCTATTTTTACTTGCTCGTTTTGTTCTAAACATTTGTGCTAGAAGCTGGTGGTTACTGAACAAAGATTTTCTTGCCCAGCAACCTGTTACTCAATGAATAGCCTTGTAACGACTAATATTAGTAACCTAACCAATCATCACGACGTTCTAAGGTGACTTGCGATACCTTTTCAACCGTTACATCACCACCGTTGTAATTACCTTTATAAATATTAACTTGGTTAATTCCGCGATGATCTTCATTGCTCCAATTAGCCGCTAAACACACACCCTCTAAACCTTTAGGCACCCAGTCTTTATGCACATACATACCTTTTTTAACATTTTCACCGGTAATGCCGCCGTTATCTTTTGCCCATTCCATTGCTTCTTTCATGAAGAAGGTTGAACAAACACCGCGCATATAATGATGAACACGTTCTTCAGTACCTGACTCGTCTGATTGTTTTGAAATTTCACGTACTAGCTTCATGCCAGGCGCATCATCATTCCAAAATGGTGTCATGGTCGGGAAAATATAATCCTTTATCCCTTCGCCCGCGGCCGCAAAGATGTTCTTATCTCCACCCCAAATATTCGACATAAATTGAATGTCTGTGCCAACAGTATTACAAGACTTAACTAATGATAAAACTGAGCCACCTAAGTTAGCGATATAACCATAGTTAGACTCTGAGCTTTTTAAGCTTAAACATTGCGCTTTAAAGTCACCTGGCTTCATCGAAATAACTACCGCTGGCTGTACATCAAAACCTAACTCTGTAGCATACTCTGCACAAGCCTCTTTTGGTGCGTTAGGAAATGGATGGTTGGCACCAATATGAGTGAATTTTGGCTTACCTTTTTCACCTTTGTCTTTCCAATCTTGTGCCGCCCATTGCACTAAACCACGACAAGCATCTGAGTAAGAGGCGCCGTAAAAAAAGTTATAAGGGGCTGGTTTTTTAGTATGGGGGTTTTTACCGGTTGGATCTGTTAAGTGCCCTGAGTATGACGCTGAAAAAACCGGTACTTTATCTCTCGCGACAAATGAAATAAGCGCTTCAGTATCAGCGGTTCCCCAACCTTGCATCGCGACCATATTTTTACGTGAATGCCATTTTTTGTATGATGCGATTGCTTGCGGTACTTTGTAGGCATAGTCGATAGTTTCATATTCTAAGGTTGTGCCTTTAATACCACCGTTATCATTAATATAACCGAGTGAATCTCGCACACCATCAGCATAGTTTTTACCAACAAAGGCTGTTGGTCCTGACATGTCAGCTAAATGTCCGACAAATACAGAGTCTTCTGCTAATACCTGAGTGCTCATCCCCAAAGCACAGCATACGAATAGAGAACTTAATTTTGCTTTATGTTGCATGACTATTTCCTTCTTCTTTTAATGGCTATATTGCCAATTAATTGTTGTAATAACGTCTGTCTTTTATTTCTATTTTAAATCATAAGCAATTGATATAATTATATTTAATAACTTCAATATGAAAATGGATAAAATTTCCAATAGTTTTTAATTTGCGCCCAACGATGCGCCATACCTTCTGGCTCAAATATCAGGAATAAAATAATCACTAAACCTATGGCCATTTCTTTAATGTAGGCTAAACCGTCAATCACCATAGGAATGTTGCCCCACTCAGTCATCTTCATTAAGCCAACACCACCTGCAAGTGCTTCAGGTAAAAACACCATAAACACCACGCCCATTAGTGTGCCTTTTACTGAGCCTAAGCCGCCAATAATGATCATGGCAAGAAACTGAATTGACATGAAAAGCGTGAAACCTTCAGCAGAAACATAACCCAGATAATGCGCATATAAAGCACCACCAATACCGGCATAAAATGAGGAAATACCAAATGACAATAAACGATATTTATTTAACTTAATGCCCATAATTTCGGCTGAAAGATAATGATCTCGAACAGCGATAAAAGCACGTCCTTCACGACTGCGCATTAAATTACAACCCCAGACATACATGAACACTAAAGCGAATAACGCGATATAAAAGAAGCTTTCATCGGTATTAAAAGCAAAACCAAAAATACTGATAGGCTCAGCCGATGAACCCGCTGAACCGCCAGAAAACCAATCAGCACGCGCAAAAAAGTCTTCTAAAATAAATTGTGCCGCTAATGTTGCTATCGCTAAGTACAAGCCCTTAATGCGTGATGCAGGCAAACCAAAAATCATGCCTACGCCCATTGTTAAAAAACCTGCCAGCGGAATACAAAAAAGCACGGGAATGCCAAATGAAATGTTCAACCAAGCCGAGGCAAAGGCACCAAAGCCGAAAAAGGCCCCATGCCCTAATGAAATCTGGCCGGTATAACCAACTAAAATATTTAAACCCAATGCAGCTATACCTAAGTACGATATTTGAATGAACAAGGATAGGTAATATGCGTCAACCAAATATGGCGCTGCACATAAAAAAGCAATCGCAATAATAGCCATGTTTTTAATGGTTTTGGTTTCAAAAATGGTGTTATCTTGTTTATAGCTAGTGCGAAAATCACCGCACGGTCGCATAGTTAAACTCGACATAATTAACTCCTAAAAACTCGATAGTATTTGCTATAAATCAGCGCTAAGGTACTTAAGTAGCGCACAATATTTTGATTTAATTTACAAAAATGTTAAATCCGTTCAATATCTTTGGTGCCAAATAAACCATAAGGCTTGAACCAAAGGATGATGAGTAATACGTAAAATGGTGCTATGTCATACATATTGCCAATATGAAGATATTGACTATCAAAAAATTCAGCCACATTTTCCAAGACGCCAATAATCAAACCACCGACAATGGCACCAATTATTGAGTCTAAGCCTCCTAATATAACAGCAGGGAACACTTTGATACCCATAACGGAAAGAGAGCTTGATACACCACTCACCATGGCAATAACTACACCAGCTGTAGCAGAAACGGTTGCCGCAATGCCCCAGCTCATCGCAAATACTTGCTTAACAGATATTCCCAAACTTTGTGCTATTTGCTGGTCAAAAGCAGTTGCTCGCATCGCTAAACCATATTTGGAATGTTTAAAGAATAAGTAGAATGCCACCATAATAATCAGCGCAATCACGGTACTCATTAAGTACGCCACTTCGACATTTAAGCCCATTATTTGAATGCTCTCTGTTTCAAATACTTTCGGATAACTTTGTGCCGAAACACCAAATATCCATTTCATCAGCGCTTGGAAAAATATCGATAAACCGATAGTTACCATGATCACTGAAATAATAGGCTCGCCGATCATCGGTCGTAAAACGATCATCTGTAACAAAATGCCAAAACCAGCCATGAATACCATGGTCAGTAAAAAACCAACAATAAAGGGCAACTCCAAATAAACCAATGTTGCCCAACAAACCCAGGCACCGATGAGAAGAAACTCACCTTGGGCGAAGTTAACAATTTGCGTAGATTTATAAACCAAGACAAAACACATGCCTACTACGCCATACAATAAGCCAACAATGAGGCCATTGATGACTAACTGTGTTAATAGTTCAAAATTCATGATGCTCTCCTTTCAGTATTTGCTTGTTCAATAGCTGCTTGGCTTGACTGCTCATTGGCAATAAGCGAAGTAACGTTAAGTTGAGTTTGAATCCGCGTTTTTGTGCCATCTTGGAAAACTACTGTGGTGTCAATATCAACCACATCTTTGTTGTCATAAATGGCAGAAATAATGTCGCCATATTTCTCAGCAATAACACTTCGACGAACTTTACGGGTGCGTGTTAATTCACCATCATCAGCGTCTAACTCTTTATAAAGCAGAAGAAATTTATGAATTTTTTGCGCATCAGGTAATGATTCATTCACTCGTGAAATTTCTTCGGCAAGCTTCGCATAAACCTCTGGCAACGTAGATAAATTGGTGTAGTTAGTAAAAGCGTAGCCACTTTGCTCTGCCCACTTAGCAACAATGCTAAAGCGAATACAAATAATGGCCGACAAGTAAGGCTGGTCTTTACCTAAAATAACTGCTTCACCAATAAAAGATGAAAATTTCAGTTTGTTTTCAATATATTGCGGTGAGTATTGCGCGCCATTACTGGTACAAGCAAGATCCTTAATACGATCAATAACCACTAAATGCCCTGACGGTTTAAAATAACCCGCATCACCCGTTTGCATCCAACCATCAATAACATCTTCGTCATAGGCTTTTTTATTATTTAAATAACCAGTAAACATGCCAACGGTTTTAGAAATAATTTCACCCACGCCTGCTTCATCGGTATTGATCACTTTGATTTGTGCGTTATCAAAAGCGAAACCCACACTGTCATAATCAATATCACCTTCATGGTGAATGGTATAAGCACCACACATTTCCGTTTGGCCATAAAGCTGACGCAAAGGCACGCCGATAGTTTGAAAAAACCTAAAGGTATCGGGTCCCATGGCAGCGCCGCCAGTAGCGGCTGACTTTAAAAACGAAAAACCAAGACGATCGCGTAATGCTTTCATTAATAACATGTCAGCAAGCCACGACTTTTTACCTTGTGCTTGGCTAGCTTCTGCCAGTTTCATCGCGTAGCTATAAAGTTTTCGCTTTAGCGGCGTTGAGTCCATCATTCTCGCTTGTACGTCAGCTAGAATACCCTCCCAAACACGTGGTGCGAGTAACACAAAACTAGGCCCAATTTCACGTAAATCTGACATTAAGGTTTCTTGTTCTTCAACGAAATTAACTATTTGACGCGCAATCAAAGCTTGCCCTAGAGCATAAACCTGCTCCATGATCCAAGGTAATGGCAGCACAGAGACGTAATTATCACCGGGTTTACGAGGGTCAGCCCTAAGATAAGCGCTACAATGTTTGATAAAATTGCCACCATTTAATAGGGCAATTTTTGGTTTAGAGGTGGTGCCTGAGGTAGTACAATAAATCGCTATTTCTTCTGGCGTTGTCGCAGCAATTAATTGCGCATAGCGCTGGGGATTTTCTTGCTCTATTTTCTGCCCTAATTGATAAACAACATTAATATCTATCAACCTTGGATCTGAATACTTTCGCATGCCTCTTGGATCACAATAAACAATAAACTTTACCTTTGGAATATCGTCAGCCAATTCAAGTAACTTGTCACATTGCTCTTCATTCTCAGCGATAACTGCTGTGGCACCGCTACTTTCAAGTAAGTAAACAACTTCTTCATGCATCGAGTCTTGATATATGCCGATTGAATAACAACACATAGCATGTGCGGCAACTTCGCCCCAAATCCATTCTGGACGATTATCACCTAACAATGCGATAGCGTCACTTTGACTAACGCCCATATCTAATAGCCCAAGCGTCAACCATTTCACTCGGTTGTTATAATCTGTCCAAGTGAACTCATTCCAAATACCAAACTCTTTCTCACGCATTGCAATAACATCAGGCCAGTTATCTGCGTTGTGCTGTAAAATTTTTGGAAAAGTATCTAATTCGCCCATTTCAAAGTCGCTGTTAGTTTGGGTCACATCAGCCATCAGCTTACCCCTTCTAATTTTTCTTGTTGTTCGGGTGATTCATCTGCATCGTCCTCGAGCCCCAAGTAGGCTCTTTTAACATAAGGATCAGCCATGACTTCTTCAGGTAAACCACAAATTAATTTTTTACCAAAATCGAGCACCATTACTTCATGGGAAATATCCATAACCACGCCCATATCGTGTTCAATCATCACCACGGTAATACCAAACTCTTCATTTAAGTCGAGAATGTATCTGGCCATGTCTTCTTTTTCTTCTAAATTCATCCCAGCCATAGGCTCATCTAGGAGAATTAGTTTAGGATTTAACGCCATCGCACGAGCAAGCTCAACACGTTTACGCAGCCCGTACGACAAAGTACCCGCAATGGATTTTCGAATATGTGAAATTTCTAGAAAGTCGATAACTTCTTCAACCTTACGGCGATGCTCTAACTCTTCTTTTTGTGCACCTGATGCCCAATATAAGGGACCAGTAAGCCAGTTATTTTTTAATAAATGATGACGCCCAACCATAATATTATCTAGCACTGACATATGACCAAACAAGGCTAAATTCTGAAAAGTACGTCCCATGCCAAGATCCGCGCGATCATTAGGACGCAAATCTGTGACGTTGTTACCACCAAAAGTAATATTGCCGCTGTTGGGTTGATAACGGCCAGAAATACAATTGAGCATTGAGGTTTTCCCCGCACCATTGGGGCCAATAATGGAAAATACTGAGCCTTTTTTTACTGAAAAGCTAACATCTGTTAAGGCTTTAACACCGCCAAACGCGAGTGATATTTGCTCTACATTGAGTATTGACGTCGTCATACTCAACCTCCTAAATTCAAATGGGAATGAAATTCTAATACTACTTATGCTTTAAAAAAGAGAGGGGGCAAGCCCCCTCCCAACACGTAACAACGATTGGGAAAGTTACGTAAACATCAAACATTAGAAATTACTGATAAGGTAATAAAAAATTACAGCATGTACCTCATGGTTGCTTGCACGTACGTAGAGTCTTTATCTAGTTCATCAATGGAGAAATTACCCACTTCTATACCTACCGCTAATTCTTTAGTTAAGTCTTTAAACAGGTTAACGCCCCATTGAGAACGCTCTCTATCAGAAATATCACCTTCAACTTTGCCGTACAAAACCGTTGAGCGCAGTGTCTCGTTCCAAAAATGACGGTAAGCGACGAGTATCGAGGTTACATCTTCAACTTCTTCGCCATAAAGGTCTTTAACAGCGGCAACACCGACGTAACGACCTAGTTCACCTTTATGAATTTGAAAGCGAATATCATCTTTGCCTGTGGTTTTAATACGACCAGCAATTGAGGCACCAAAGGCAGATTCACTATTACCTAACGTGGTATTTAATTGTCGAGCTAAACCGGATACCGAAACACTACCCCAGTCGCCTTTAAAGTTATAACGCGCAATAACATCAGGTACGCTGTCATTAGCGGTATCACCACCCCAACTTTCAGGGTTCTCAAGCGCCACTTGGAAGTTTCCAACGTTGTAACGTACTTGACCTTGGCGAATAAAAACCAAACCAGTTGTCGCGCCGGCAAAATCGGCTGACTCTGGAATGGCACTGGTATTCATAAAGGTTGACCATGTTTGGCCAACAGTTAAATCTTTATATTTTACAAACGCATGTCGAATTCTAGGGTGCGCTGAGTTAGAGACAATTTCATTACCACCGCCGCCCCAAAAATCCATTTCAATAAAACCCATAACATCGCCATGCACATACTTAGTATTAAAGCGTGTTTCATTAGCAAAAATTCTAAATTGCGAGGCATCTTGTGCAAGCGGAGCACCATCACCAATCCAAAAATCTCGGTAAGCAACATCACCATCGACATAGCGTGCATCTATTTTGATATAGCCACCAAAGGTTAATTTATCGTTTTCTGTTAAATCGATTTGATAGCCTGCAAACGCAGAAGTTGTTGCAGCCATAATCGAAGATACGAGTAATAATTTTTTATAATTTGAGTTAAACATCTAGCTATTCCCCTTGTATTTTTTGTTCAACCATTATTAGGTCAGTCAAAAAAATAGACAATAGGATATAAGGCTTAGCACCTTGTGGTTAGTCCTTTAGTCGAATGTTATGTTGTTGGGCTTGTGAGGCAAAATAGCAGCGGTTAATATGGAGAAAAACAATAACTTGAACCTGATAATAAGGACGATATGTTTTCTAATTGGTTACTAGTAAGTGTCAGTATTGGCTACATAAGTTTACTGTTTCTTATTGCTTATTTAGGCGGCAAATATCGTCATAAATTGGTCGAGAGACAGCATGCGATTATCTATGCGCTCTCGTTAGGTGTTTACTGTACCTCATGGGGATTTTTAGGCACTTCAGCACAAGCTGCCCACGGTTCTTTTACCTACATTTCAGTGTATTTAGCCCCGATATTACTCTTTGTTTTTGCTTGGCCATTTATTCAACGTATTATTAAAACTTGTTTAAAATTAAAAATCACTTCCATCGCAGATTTACTTTCAGCACGTTTCGGTAAGTCGCAAAACTTAGCGTTTATTGTCACGCTTGTGGCATTAATTGGTACCCTGCCTTATATTGCATTACAACTTAAAGCAATTGTTTATTCCTATAAAATACTACAACAAAATCAAGACTTTCCCATATGGCAATTGGGCTTAATTGTTAGCATTATTCTCGCTGGTTTTACTATTATTTTTGGCATTCGGACCATAGATGTTACTGAACGACATCCAGGGGTGATGATCGCTATTGCTTTTGAGTCAGCGGTTAAACTCATTGCTTTTTTAATGGTCGGCATTTTTGTTTCATTTTATATTTATGACTCACCCGCCGAAATTTGGCGATTATCCCAAGATCATGTTTCACTTAGTCAGCAATTTGAAGGGAACAACCTCATTAACATGATAGGTCTACTGATTATTGTTATGTCAGCATGCCTTTGCTTACCACGCCAATTCCAAGTGATGTTTGTTGAAATAAAAGAGCAAAAAAATAGCAACCTTGCACGCTGGTTGCTACCCGCATACATTCTAGTATTTGCCTTTTTTGCTGGCCCGATAGGCCTTGCAGGTACGTTAAATTATGGTCAATCTTTAGACGCCGACGCTTACGTGTTGTTTTTACCCGCCTATAATGGTCAAGTGTGGTTATCACTATTTGCTTTTCTCGGCGCCGTGTCAGCGGCCAGTTCTATGGTTATTGTTTCGACAATCGCTTTAAGTACCATGTTAAGTAACGAAATTGTTTTTCCGTTAATGTTTAAGTTATCACCACAGAAGCAGCAGGACTTTTTACATTTTCAATCTCGGCTACTACGCATTCGTAAGGCCTTAGTTATTACGGTCATAACGCTAAGCTATGGCATGCTCTTGTTGTCGCCACCAGATACCCTTTCTTCTTTGGGTGAAGTTGCTTTTGGCGCAATAGCGCAAATTGGTCCGGCGTTAATTGCCGCTTTTTTCTGGCGGCGAGCAACTGAAAAAGGGGTGCTATGGGGTATTGGAAGTGGCTTTGCTATTTGGGTCTTGTTTAACTTGTTACCGCAATTAGGTTTTTATACTCATCCGTTAGCGGGTTCGGCATTATCTGCAACCACTATTGTCACGCTATTTGGCCTATTGATTAATATTTTAGTACTTACGGTAGTGTCGTTGTTAACACGGCAAAGCATTCGCGAGGAAATGCAAAGTAAATTTTTTTACAAACAAGATAAACACCATCAATCTTGTTTACCTAAACAACCAAAAATAGACATTCTAGAGTTAGAATACCTAATTGCACGCTTTATTGGCGAAGAAAAGTCGTCCGAATGTATTGCAAATTTTAAACTACTACATAAAAATAAAAAGCATAAAACCAAAAATGATGCCTTGATATTTCATGCCGAAAATACTCTTGCCAGTGTTATCGGATCGGCGTCAGCAAAATTGGTTATTTCATTCGCCTTGGGCGGAAGAGAAATTGCCTTTGACCAAGTGGCTAAAATTGTTGAAGACAACTCAACTCAACAGCTAGAATTTAGCCGTTCAGTGTTACAAGGCGCGATTGAAAATACCAGTGAGGGCATTTCTGTTATTGACGGTAAGCTGAACTTGGTGGCTTGGAATAAACAATACTTGGATATTTTTAATTATCCTCAAGACTTTATTTATATTGGCTGCCCTATTAGCCGACTTATTCGTTTTAACCTGAGTAATCAAAAACGTTACATTCACGACATTGAGTCACAAGTACAAAAGCGGTTGCAATATATTCGCGCCGGTAGTAAACACAAATCTGAACGACAATTGTCAAATGGAAAGATTATTAATATTGAAGGTAATCCTATTCCCGGCGGCGGATTTGTAATGATTTTTTCTGACATTACAGAGTACAGGCGAGCTGAGAAATATCTAAAAGAAGAAAACACCGACCTTGAAAGTCGGGTACTAGTTAGAACAAAAGAGTTAGAAGAAGCGAATTTAGAACTTGAAAAAGCCAATATAAATTTAGCTAATGCGCAGCTTAAGGCTGAGCAAGCTCATTTAAAAAAGAGTAAATATTTACGCGCTTGTAGCCATGACTTATTGCAACCACTGTCTGCTGCTCGCTTATTTTCCTCAGCAGTCAGTCTTAGTCCCAAAGTGTCTGAACAGGAGCGAGAGCAAATCAAGAAAATTGATAATTCATTGGAAATTGCTAATAATTTACTGCTCGACTTGAATGAAATCGCACGTATTGAAAGTGGTAATATCAGCCCTGATATTACTATATTTCCAGTAAAGCGATTATTCTCTATGCTACATTCTGAATTTTCGGTACTGAGCACAGATTACCAAATTGATTTTCACTGCCGCTCTAGTCACTTATTCATTAAAAGTGATTTCACCTTATTATCACGAATTATTCAAAATTTTCTCAGTAATGCTTTTCGCTACGCTAATCACGGTAAAGTGCTACTCGGCTGTCGTCGTCAAGGACAACAACTTTGCCTGCAAGTTTTAGACAACGGTCCTGGGATACCAGAAAACAAACAGCAGCAGGTATTTGAACAATTCACCCAACTCTCGACAAAGTTGGTTGGCCCTAAAGGTTTAGGTTTAGGCCTTAATATTGCGCAAAGTCTCGCTGAAATTTTAACTCATAAACTGGACCTAAAATCAGCATCAGGCCATGGCTGCTTATTTAGCGTAAACGTTCCCATTGTAGCTGTACCACAGCAGCAACAACGTCAACCGTTACGAGCGAGTGCCAGCTTACAAGGTGTTGGTGTACTGTGCATTGATAATGAGCCTGACGTACTCTCGGGTATGAGAGATTTGTTATCGGCATGGAAATGCCGCGTTTATAGTGCCATAGATGCCGAACAAGCCATTGAAATTTATCGTAAACATGAAGAAGAAATAGATATTTTACTCGTTGATTATCAATTAGTTGAGCAAGATTTCGCTAGCAAACCTACCTCTAACATTGGCTTCAAGCAAATTAAAAACAAGGGTAATAGTACTGATAAATGCAACTTTAATGGCATTGAGTTAATCAAATATTTACGAGCAGAAAGTCATTATCCTCTACCAGCTATTTTAATTACCGCCACCACCGATGAAGCGGTTTTAGTGCAAACACAGCAAACTGATATCGGTTACTTAAGAAAAATAGTTAAGCCTATATCCTTGCGTGCGCTCATGAGCTCTTTACTGACGAAAGAACTTGAAAGAAACTATATCCCAGACAATTTTACATCGTAGTAAAGAATATGACTGACTCAAACCGGTGACAAACCGTAGGTAAACTTTTAGTACGCTGGAGAAATCAGCGTAAAGCGTGCGACTAATATTATTTTGCAAGGACTATTGAACCGTAAAAAGGAGTAAAGTCGTATTGGTTGAACAAAGTACATAGTCACTCATTTAAGGCTAGCTCAATAAGCAAGCTAACCTGAGTGATGATCTACACTCAGGAGAACAATAAAATATGGTCAACATTTACTATACAAAAGATGCATTAGCTTGTTGGCGATCATTGAGCAAAATTACTGCTTGTGTGCGACTTTTCACCCCTAGCTTTAAAAAAATAGTACTGGCATGGCTCTTAATAGTCGATTCAGATAAACAAAGCTCATAGGCAATTTGCTTGTTGAGTAACCCTTCAGCAAACATAAGTAATATTTTATGCTGCTGTGGCGTTAAGGACGCTAACTTGTCTTCATGCGCTAGCTCTTGCTCATCAGGATTATAATCGCCTTGTGGTATCCATAACTTTCCTTGAATAACGTCATTAATCGCTTTGATCATTTCAGGTACAGGTGTCGATTTTGGAATAAACCCTGCAGCGCCTAAACTCATGGCTTTACGTATGGTATGAAGTTCTTCAAAACCTGAAATAATAACCACACCAATTTCAGGATAGAGCTGCCGGATACGGCTAAGGGTATTAAAGCCTTGAGCCCCCGGAATATCAAGATCCAATAAAATAAGATCAATATCAGATGTTTTGGCTAGCTTTTGCTCCAATTCGGGTATTGTTTCAGCTTCAAGCAAGGACGAACAGACAAAGCTAGATCTTAGCATTAATGCCAATGCTTGCCTAAAAAGAGGATGATCATCAGCAATGATGATCTTAGTATTTGATGCCATTTTATTTTCTAACCTAACATTTAGATTAATGATCTTTTAATTTTTCCCAACTATGATTTTACTAATTGGTTATCCTTAATAAAATAGCCATATATTTGAAAACTGCAATGATAATAGCGACAAATTAGACTAAAGGACTAAGCTAAAAAGTAGCGTGTCGCTCCTGCAAGGGATAATTAAGTATTAATAAATTTACCTGACAAGGCTAAACCGCTGCGATGATGTAAGATACTGTGACATTGCGCTAAAATAGATAAGGCAATTGACTCAGGCAACTCACCACCAATATCAAGGCCAATAGGGCCATTAACATGACGCATTAACCATGCTCTGTCTTCAATATTAGCTAGTGTTTCAACATTACCTCTTCGTTCTGTCGGGCCTAATAAACCAATATATTTTGCAACATTATTTTCATGCAGCAAACTTAACCAAGCAGCGTCCAAATTCAAATTGTGCGTCATCAACACGGCGGCATCAAGTTGGCGAAATTGTGCTATTTGAGAAAAGTCGTTGGGATGAATTCTAAAAATTTCTGAGGCCTGCTTAAAGCTGCTGCTGCGGGCATAGCTAGAGCGATGATCAACAACCGTTACCCGCCAGCCCATCTGGGCCGCCATCGACACTAAAGGAATAGCATCTGAGCCACCACCAAAAATCCATAAATTAGTCGGTGCTGATATTTTGGTTATCGACAGCTGATCTTGGCCAATGGTGATATTGCTGTGTGCTGTATCCTGCTTTATCATCTGCCTTAGGACATCATGCTTAACGCTTTCTTGCCCCTGAGCTGTTGTTGTTAATAACTGGCCAGCATTATCAAACAAACTGATGTTATTTAACGCCTGCGGTGTTGATTCATCAGTTAAAAATGTTTGTTGTAAATAGCTTGCTTGCCCCTCTTGCATGCGCTTAAAAAGCTCGGCAAATAATACTTGATGTGCAGCTGTGACATATTGTAATAATACGCCTATTTTACCTTTGCAGCCTACGCCTAGCTCTGCTGCATAGCCATCTTCTTCTAGCATATCGTATACAACGTAATGGGCTTTCTTGCTATCAAATACTTTTTTCGCATGTAAAACAATATTGGCCTCTAAACAGCCGCCACTGACTAAACCAAGCGATTGTCCCACGCTATTAACCAGCATAATAGCACCGGGGGAGCGATAACTTGAGCCCGCTTTATTTACTATAGTGGCAATTACCCAGTCAAGTTTTTCGCTATGATTTAAGTAATGTTCAAGCAGGGAATAATGAGAGTGATTATTAAGCAATGGTAAACCTTAAAGTTATTGAGAGCTGGTCACGGGTCTTTAATTTATTATAACAAGTTAGGCAAAGTTAAAAAACGTCGAATTTGTATCTGTTTACTAAAGTGTATCGATAAAAATCCTAGCTTTTAACATCGACTGACATGGCGGTGAATATGCTGTGCAGTCATATACTTAGATGAAAACATGTCATTAGAGTAATGCTGGAGTAACTAACAAGATAGCGAAGATTGGCAGTTTTCTGATCATACCCCACTTTTTATATTAAAAAAAAGCCACTTTACAGTGGCTTTTTAATTAAAAGTAAAACTCGCTAATAATTATTTAACAACTTCTTCAGTGGCTTTAGCTGTTTTAGCTGCTTTAGCTGGTTTATCTGTTTCAGCCGCTTCAGGTGGTTTATTTTTTGATAGTAGCGCTTCACGTAAACGTGTATCAATTTCTTTTGCTATTTTAGGATTATCTTTCAAGTATTTAGCTGCGTTTGCTTTACCTTGACCAATTTTGTCGCCTTTATAGCTATACCAAGCGCCGGCTTTTTCAACCATTTCATTTTTAACGCCAAGGTCAACTAACTCACCTAAACTATTAATACCTTCACCATATAGAATTTGAAACTCAGCTTGCTTAAAAGGTGGTGCTATTTTATTTTTAACCACTTTAACACGTGTTTCATTACCAATAATTTCGTCACCATTTTTAACGGCGCCAATACGGCGTATATCTAAACGTATAGAAGCATAAAATTTTAAGGCGTTACCACCTGTTGTGGTTTCTGGAGAGCCAAACATTACACCAATTTTCATTCGAATTTGGTTGATAAAAATAATCATGGTATTTGATTTTTTCAAATTACCGGTTAATTTACGCATGGCTTGCGATAACATACGAGCTTGTAAGCCCATGTGTGAATCACCCATATCGCCTTCAATCTCAGCTTTGGGTGTTAACGCAGCCACCGAGTCGACAACAATAACGTCAATAGCACCTGAGCGAGTTAACATGTCACAAATTTCAAGCGCTTGCTCACCCGTATCCGGTTGAGAAACCAACAATTCGTTAATATCTACGCCCAATTTTGCCGCATAGACAGGATCAAGTGCATGCTCAGCATCAACAAATGCACAAATTTTACCATTACGTTGTGCTTCAGCAATAACTTCAAGTGTCAGCGTTGTTTTACCACTTGACTCTGGACCATAAATCTCAACAACACGACCTAGAGGTAAGCCACCAGCACCTAAAGCAATATCTAACCCTAATGAACCGGTAGAGATTGTTTCAACGTCCATGGTGTTATTGTCACCTAACTTCATGATAGAACCTTTACCAAATTGACGTTCGATTTGGCTTAAGGCAGCTGATAATGCTTTTTCTTTGTTATCGTCCATTTATTACTCCACGAGGGGTTAGGTGCTTAATTCGTTTTGATGAAGCAAAGTATACTGTATAGTCGTACAGTATCAAGGTTTTTATTATATTATTTTATTTACATATAAAAACAAAACAACTTATAGATTTTACTAATTGAAAAATAAGAAGTTTATTGGAGTTAGTAACTTTATGAAATTTTAAATTAAAAAGTTACTAATATAGTTATCAGTAGTTACATAGTGGCTTTATATGATTAACTTACTGATGATTTTTCTCAAAAATAGAAAGATTTGATCGCCTGCCTTATGACATAATCTATGTCCTTAATACCTTCATCAATTTTAGTTACGGCAGTTCAATGACAACAATAACAAAAGACCTTTCCTCTCACACCCCTATGATGCGTCAGTACCTGACTATTAAAGCGGAATTTCCTAATATTTTAATTTTTTATCGTATGGGGGATTTTTATGAACTTTTTTTTGATGATGCTAAAAAGGCATCTGATTTGCTTGATATCTCATTAACTGCACGTGGAAAAACTGGCGGTAATGCTATTCCAATGGCTGGCGTGCCTTATCATGCGGTGGAAGGTTATTTAGCTAAGTTAGTCAAATTAGGTGAGTCAGTCGCTATTTGTGAACAAATTGGCGATCCCGCTACTAGCAAAGGTCCAGTAGAGCGAAAGGTTGTACGTGTGGTTACACCTGGCACAGTGAGTGATGAAGCGCTGCTTAGTGACCGACAAGACAATTTGATTGTTGCTGTTCATCAAACACTGCAAGGTTTTGGCCTCGCTTATTTAGATATGACCAGTGGCCGTTTTGTGCTGGTTGAGCCTAAAACTGAAGAGCAAGTTCAAGCCGAGCTACAGCGTTTATCACCGGCAGAATTGTTATATCCAGAATCATTAGTCGCCACTAGTATTATTGCTGGTCGCAAAGGTTTGCGTCGACGCCCAGATTGGGAGTTTGATTTAGACACTAGTAAAACCTTACTTAATAAACAATTTGGTACTCAGTCATTGTCAGGCTTCGGCGTTGAAGATAAACCGCTAGGTATAGCTGCTGCAGGTTGTTTATTTCAATATGTTAAAGATAGTCAGCGTACTGCACTACCGCATATTAGAGCCATTATTGGTGAAAGCTCATCGACTGCCGTTATCCTTGACGCCGCCACTCGCCGTAATTTGGAATTAACCCAAAACCTGCAAGGGGGTAATGAAAATACTCTAGCCTCAATTCTTGATAAAGCCGCTACCCCCATGGGTTCTAGATTACTAAAGCGTTGGTTACACTTTCCACTGCGCGAGCTAAATACACTAAATAATCGTCAAAATGCAATTGAAGAAATATTACAGCAAGACTTACCCTTTGAACTCAACGCTGACTTAAAGCAATTTGGTGACATTGAACGTATTGTTTCCCGTATTGCTTTGCGATCAGCTCGTCCGCGCGACTTTGCACGTTTACGCAATGCCTTAATGCATTTACCTGATTTGCAAACACTTATGATTAGCTGTACTCAACCGCATTTAGCGGCATTAGTTGAACAGTGTCAGCCTATACCGGCAACACAAGCACTATTAGAAAGGGCTATTGTGGAAAACCCACCGGTATTAATTCGTGACGGTGGCGTTATCGCCCCAGGTTATAACGACGAATTAGATGTACTGCGAGATTTAAGCGATGGTGCAACCGAGTTTTTAGCGCAACTTGAAGCACGCGAAAAAGAACGTACCGGCATTCAATCACTCAAAGTTGGCTATAATAGAGTCCATGGTTTCTATATAGAAATGAGTCGCACTGCAGCCATTGATGTACCTGATGATTATATTCGCCGACAAACCTTAAAAAATAACGAACGCTTTATTACTAACGAATTAAAGCAACATGAAGAGAAAGTGCTCTCCGCGCAAAGTAAATTTCTTGCCCTTGAAAAGCGCTTGTATGAAGCGTTATTTGAGCAAATATTACCTGAGTTAGAAAAATTGCAGCTCCTTGCGCAATCGCTATCTGAAATTGATGTCTTAAATACTTTTGCCGAACGGGCCGAAAGCTTAAATTATGTTAAACCTATACTGCAAGAAGCCAGTGGTATTAATATCGAAGCTGGACGTCATGCTGTTGTAGAACAAATGACCGCTGAGCCCTTTATTGCTAATCCAGTAGTGCTAAATAGCAGCAGAGAAATGCTGATTATTACTGGCCCTAACATGGGCGGTAAATCTACCTATATGCGCCAAACAGCGTTAATTGTACTACTGGCGCATATAGGTTGTTATGTACCAGCAAGTGCCGCCAAAATAGGCATGGTAGATAGAATTTTCACCCGTATTGGTGCTTCTGATGACCTAGCTAGTGGTCGTTCAACTTTTATGGTAGAAATGACAGAAACCGCTAATATTTTGCATAATGCCACCAATAAAAGTTTAGTCTTGTTAGATGAGATTGGTCGAGGCACTAGTACCTATGACGGTTTATCACTGGCTTGGGCCTGTGCTGAAATGCTAGCGATAAAAACCAAAGCTTTCACGCTTTTTGCTAGCCATTATTTTGAGTTAACCTTACTGGCTGAACAAATTGATACTTTAGCGAATGTTCATTTAGACGCTGTGGAACATGGTGACAGCATTGTCTTTATGCACACAGTGCAAGAAGGTGCTGCAAGTAAGAGTTTTGGTTTACAGGTGGCGCAACTTGCTGGCGTGCCAAAAAGTGTCATTGTGCGGGCAAAACAACGCTTAACTGAACTTGAAAATATGCAAGCACCTTCGGTGATGAGTGCTGTTCCCCAAGCTTTTGAACAGCTGTCTCTCATGGATAGCCAACACCCTGTTGTTGAACAGCTAAGTGCAATAGAGGTGAACGACTTGAGCCCTAAAATGGCCTTAGATTTATTATATAAATTAAAAGAATTAATTTAAAAAAGGGGACTATTTACATTAGCATGCCTATGCAGCTAGCTTAGATTAAAGTGTAGATCGGCTTTAATCTGTGCGGGTTGACAGCATCAATGCCAACCTAGATAACGACTACCCAATCCTATATTGTCATCCGTGGCAATATAGGATTCAATATTGGACTTTAATCCGTCGAGTTAAATAAAATTTAACTGTTTTCGGCAAAATACCCACCTACAAAAAATATCTGCTGCTGATATTTGTTGATCCATCGAGTTAATTGCTCGCTACACGGTTGACGGACTAAAGTCCGACATACGAAAAATATTTGCTGCCGATATTGTTGACCCATCGAGTTAATCGCTCGCTAAACGGTTGACGGACTAAAGTCCGACCTACAAAAAACATCTGCTGCTGATATTTGTTGGTCCTTCGAGTTAATTGCTCGCTACACGGTTGACGGACTGAAGTCCGACCTGCAAAAAACAGCTGCTGCTGATATTTATTGGTCCTTCGAGTTAATTGCTCGCTACACGGTTTACGGACTGAAGTCCGACCTGCAAAAAACAGCTACTGCTGATATTTGTTGGTCCTTCGAGTTAATTGCTCGCTACACGGTTGACGGACTGAAGTCCGACCTACAAAAAACAGCTACTGCCGATATTTGTTGGCCCATCGAGTTAATTGCTCGTTAAACGGTTGACGGACTAAGGTCCGACCTACAACAAACATCTGCCTCAGATGGTAATTATGTCTAAAATGACCTCCTGATACAAATGTATAGGCAGGTACATTACTCATAAAATGTAACTCTAAAAAAACCAGCAATCGCTGGTTTTTTGTTTATTCACTGAACTTGAGCCTATCGCACTATTCTTGAAATAGCGCTTCAATCGACAAGTTTTGTTGGCTTAAAATATCACGCAGACGTTTTAATGCTTCAACTTGAATTTGGCGCACACGTTCGCGTGTTAAGCCTATTTCGACACCTACATCTTCTAATGTTGCGGCTTCATAGCCTAGCAAGCCAAACCTTCTTGCTAGTACTTCTCGTTGTTTAGAGTTAAGCTCATTCAGCCAATCTACAATGCTATGTTTAATATCATTGTTTTGTAATTTTGTTTCCGGGCTGCCAGCTGTTTCATCTGGAATAACATCTAATAAAACTTTTTCACCTTCACCGCCAAATGGCGAGTCAACTGAAGCGATACGCTCGTTCAAGCGCAGCATTTTACTGACACTTTCCACGGGTACGTTAAGCTCAAAAGCAATGTCTTCAGCTGTTGGCTCATGATCAAGCTTTTGCACTAACTCACGGGCTGTGCGTAAATAAATATTAAGTTCTTTGACCACATGAATGGGTAATCGAATAGTACGAGTTTGATTCATAATGGCGCGTTCAATGGTTTGTCGAATCCACCAAGTCGCATAGGTTGAAAATCTAAAGCCACGTTCCGGATCAAATTTTTCAACAGCACGTATCAGGCCTAAGTTGCCTTCTTCGATTAAATCTAATAAAGGTAAGCCACGATTGTTGTAACGGCGAGAAATTTTTACCACTAAACGAAGATTACTTTCTATCATGCGTTTGCGAGAGCGTTCATCACCTTTTAGGGCAAGGCGAGAAAAGTAGACTTCTTCTTCGGCGGTTAATAATGGTGAAAATCCTATTTCACTTAAATATATTTGTGTTGCATCTAAATTAGACGGGCTCTCTTCAGGTACTTCTACCTCAGTACTTTTTGGCTTTTCTTTCACTGCAAGATCAGAACATTCTATTTGTTTTTTTATGCCCATGTTATATCTCCCTATTTAGCATTAGCTAAATTTACTGACTAATTATTCACATTAACCTCGAGTTATTATTGGTAAATTTTTATTATTATTTCGGCAAATACTTCATAGGATTAACTGATTTCCCGCGAAAGCGAACTTCAAAATGAAGCATGACTCTTTCAGCGTCAGTATCACCCATTTTGGCAATCACTTGACCGGCTTTTACAACTTGCTGTTCTTTGACTAGAATGTGATCGTTATGGGCATAAGCGCTGAGATAGTCTTCGTTATGTTTAACAATGACTAACTTGCCGTATCCTTGTAGCGCATCACCGGCATAAACTACCTTTCCATCTGCAGTTGCTTTCACCGAATCACCGCGTCGCCCCGCAATGTCGATTCCTTTATTTCCTTGCTTTGTGGTGGAAAAATTATGAATAACTTTTCCTTTCGCAGGCCACCGCCATTTTCTAATTTTTTGTGAAAATGCCGCATGTTGCAGCACTTTTTTGCTGATTTTTTCATCAGCTACATTTTTACCATACTCCTGCTTTTTCTTCTGTGCAATAGGTTTTTTTATAACTTTTTGTTTTGACGTATTGAAGGTCTTATTTTTTTGACTTTTCAAGTTAGCATTTAATTTTCTTTTTGTTAACATTAATTTTTGTTGCGGATAAATATTGTATGGCGCTTTGATATTATTGATCTTCGCTAAGGTACGAATATCGACATCTGCACGCCATGCTATTGAATATAATGTTTCGCCTTTCTTAACGATATACTCAGTGCCACTGACGCTATTTTTGAGTCTTTGACTAAGAGGAAGAGAGCCTTGTACGTCAACAACAGGTGCAGGTTTATTACGACTTGAACAGCCGTTTAACGCTAATATCATTATGAACGCTAGTAGGTTATTAGCGTTAAATAAGTTACCTTGCATCCATCTCGTCATAACAAAAATAACGTCCTTATCGTGTCGCAATATAGGCAATAATAATCGCGCTAACAACCGACCAACCTAAGACATCAACCCATTGTCTAATTTTTTGTTCCATCGGCGCTCCGCCCCAACGAATAACACCGGCTACCAGGAAAAATCGCATGCCGCGACCAATCGATGACGCTAATAAGAAGGGTAAAAATGCCATATTTAAAAAGCCAGCACTCACGGTAAATAACTTATAAGGGATAGGAGAAAAACCAGCAATAAATACCACCCACACACCCCACTCACTAAACCACAACATGGCTTTATCAAAGCGCGCCTGATAACCAAATTCAGTAATTAAGGGTTGGATCCACGGTTCAAACATCAAATAACCTAAGCCGTAACCTACCATTCCACCGAGCACTGAAGCAATGGTAGTTATCGTGGCAAAACGCCAGGCTTTATCACGCTGCGCCAGTACCATAGGGGCTAATAAAACGTCGGGTGGAATCGGGAAAAAAACCGACTCAGCAAAGGTCAGTAGCGCTAAAATTCTAGGGGCAAACTTATGCTCAGCCCACTTAAGTGTCCATTCATATAATGCAGAAAATATTTTCACAAATTATCCTAAAGCGCCCGGTACAAGAGGAACAAAACGAACAGCTTCAATTTGCTGCTCTTTGTATTCATCGCCATGACGAGTAATTAACTTCAAAACTTGGTTTTGTTCACCAACAGGAATGATCAAGCGACCGCCATCAGCTAGCTGGGCTAGTAATGCCGCTGGCACCTCTTTGGGTGCCGCCGTCACTATAATGGCTTGAAAAGGGGCTTTGCTGTGCCAACCTTGCCAACCATCACCATGTTTCATTGCCACATTATGTAAATCCATCGTGCGTAATCTTCGTTTTGCTTGCCATTGCAACGACTTAATACGTTCAACAGTAAACACCTTAGCTGATAACTGCGCCAATATGGAGGTTTGATAGCCAGAGCCCGTACCTATTTCTAGAATGCTGTCTGGTACGCCATCAGCAAGTAACAGCTCTGACATTTTTGCCACTATATAGGGTTGTGATATGGTTTGCCCTTGGCCAATCGGTAGCGCCGTATTGTCATAGGCTTTATGCGCTAGAATTTCAGGCACAAAAATATGCCGAGGCGAACGGGCAATAGCCTGTAATACTTGTTGATTTTTAATCCCTTCAGCCAATAATTTTTGCGCCAGTAATTCTCCACTTCGACTCGACTTTCCGCCGATATTACTGCCTACTCGGGTATTGATATTACTTTGTCTCATAGTGAAAGTTCATTAATCCATTCGGTCATTTTTGCCAGGCTTTTATAAGCAGTCATATCTATGGTTAATGGGGTAATTGATGCATAACCATTAGCTATGGCATGAAAATCAGTCCCCACGCCAGCATCAAGTTCTTTTCCTAATGGGCCATACCAATAAATATCACGTTGCCAAGGGTCTTGCACCTTTTTCATGGTTTCCGCTTTATGGCGGTTACCTAAACGTGTGACCTGAATACCTTTTAATTCATCTAGCGGCACATCAGGCACATTAATATTAATAATTTGATCACTTGGCAGCGGGTGCAACTGCAAACGCTCAATAAACTTGGCGGTTACAACGGCTGCGGTTTGAAAATGTTTGGGATCTGAAGATACTAGCGACACCGCTATTGCAGGCATACCTAAATGACGCCCTTCGGTTGCTGCTGCTACCGTACCTGAATAAATAGTATCGTCACCTAAATTAGCACCGTGATTAATACCCGCTACCACTAAATCAGGTTTCGGCTGCATTAATTGGGCTGCACCTAAATGCACCGCATCAGTGGGTGTACCATTGACAGAAATAAAGCCATTTTCTAATGTCTGCGCTCGTAATGGATTCAATAGTGTTAACGAATTGCTTGCGCCACTGCAATTTCTATCGGGCGCAACTACGGTTACATCAAACATTTTGGCTAATTCGTCAAAAAGCACTTTAATGCCATCAGCATGAACACCGTCATCATTACTCAGTAATATTCTCATGTTAGCTTTTTAACTCCTTGTTGTTATCTAGGGCGCTAGTCTGGGTCTTAGTTGCAGGGGCTGTGTGCCTGGCTGCACTCACATCAACCCGCTCGGTCATATCTTTATAGTCGATTAGCTCACGCATAATGGTGGTGGCATAAGCACCTGATGGCAAGAAAAATGACAAGGTTACAACATCGTTATCTACGCTAATGTTAGTGTCTTTAATCGTTAAGCGAATACGACGACGTTCTTGCTTCAAACCAAAACGCGGTAAACCTTCGCAAAATGCTGGCTGGCCATCGCCGATGCTTTGCTCAAAAATACGCGCATCGCCTGTGGTCATTAATTCGCCCGCTCCCCACATAGAGGCAGTAATATCTAGATCATGTTCAACTAATCGTGCTTGTAAACTTTCATCGATGACATCAGCAAGAAATACCGACTGTGTTCCCGCTAACATCAAGACGTCACCATTCATTAAGCGGTCGAATTTTTGTTGTTCGATACGTTGACCCACCATTTGGTTGAAAATCAATGAACGTGCAGCCGATAAATACATACCACGTTTTTTCTTGTCTTTAACTTTTTGACCGGAGAATAAGCCTAAGGCTTTTTCAATATTGCCGCCATTGATACCAAAGCGTTGTTCACCAAAATAGTTTGGTACGCCAAAATTAGTCACTACGTGCCAACGTCTTATTAGCTCGTCAATTTCAGTCACGTCACGTAGCGTGATTTCAAAACGATTACCGTCTAAACCGCCAATACGCAATTTTTTGTTATGGCGTTTATAGGATAAAACTTCGACACCTTCGATGTTTACGTCACTTAAATCATAATTTTGCTTACCGGGAACATGCACACCAAACCATTGCTCAGTAACCGCAAAGCGATCTTTTAAACCGGCATAGGAAACTAACGATTCTTTCACGGAAAAATATTGCGCTAATTGCTTGGCAACAAAAGCGGTATTGGCGCCAGTTTTTCGAATATGAATAAAAAGATGTTCACCTTCACCACAAGGTTCAAAGGGAATTTGTTCAAAAACTTTAAAGTCTGACCTATGACGACGCAACAAGCCGGTAGATTTTGGTTTACCATATAAATAGGAAAATTCAGGCAGGGGAGATTGGCTTGGCTCAGCTACTGTTTTATCGCTTTTAACGGCTGGCTCTGGTGCTTTCAATTCACTTTGAACATCGGGCTTTGGTACTTTTTTTTCGTCTTGTTTAATCGGCTCTGCAACTGTATTTAACTTACTGTTAGGTTCAGTTTTTATCAATAATACAACAGCATGCACGCTAATGCCTTCTTTACGACCCACATAGCCTAACTTTTCAGTGGTGGTTGCTTTGACATTGACTTGTTCGATATCTGCTTGTAAATCTTGTGCTAAACATTCTCGCATGGCTAAAAGGTGCGGTGCTATTTTTGGTGCTTGCGCACAAACAGTAATGTCCGCATTACCTAAGCCGTAGCCTTTTCCTTGCATTAAACCAACCACATGGCGCAATAAAATACGGCTAGATATATTCTCGTATTGGTCATCAGTGTCAGGAAAATGGTTACCAATATCGGCTAAACATAATGCCCCTAAAATGGCATCACATAAGGCATGAATAGCCACATCACCATCAGAGTGAGCAATAAAACCAAATTCATAAGGTATAACAACACCCGCTAAAACTAATGGCCCTGCACCACCAAATTGATGAACATCAAAACCGTGACCTATTCGCATACTACCTCTGATTGTAAATTATTTTTTTGTTGGTTAAGAATAAACTCAGCTAAAAACAAATCTTCTGGCTGGGTAATTTTTATATTGTCACTGCTGCCATTGACTAAACCGCTTGCAAAACCCGATGCTTCCATCGCTGATGATTCATCGGTAATACTGATCCCTTTTGCTAAAGCCGCAGTAATAGCAGCGGTTAGTTCAAGCGTTTTATACATTTGTGGCGTCAGCGCATGCCACATTTGGCTGCGATCCAAGCTGGTTGCTACTAATTGCTCGGTATTCGCTTGCTTCATGGTATCGCGAACGGGGCTTGCTAATAGGCCGCCATGATCGTTTTCAATACAGTAGTTAATTAAGCGGGTTAAATCTTGATGTCGAACACAAGGTCTTGCTGCATCATGCACCAACACCCATTGTTCTTGGCCAGCATGTAAATTTTTTAAACCGGCAAGTACCGAATCAACACGCTCTTTGCCGCCCGTAACACAGGTAATGTTTTTATGATTAACTAAGCTGGTACTAGGAAAATATTCATCGTTTTCACCTAGGGCAATAATGACATGAGAAATTGCCTCGTGGCTGAGTAAACGCTGAACGGTATGTTCTAAAATAGTTATGTTTTCAATGGTTAAATATTGTTTTGGACAAAACGATCGCATGCGTTTGCCAACACCTGCAGCGGGCACTACAACAGTAAAATGCCCTAATAAGTTACTCATTATCGTAATCGTTCCTTCTTGTCGGCATCGTCATCATTAGGAATGACGCGGAAAAATGTCTCACCCTGTTTGATTAGTCCTAATTCATGGCGAGCACGTTCTTCAATCGCTTCCGTGCCAGATTTTAAATCGTCAGTATCAGCATAAAGTAATTTGTTACGTTGCTTTAGCTTATTGTTATTGGCGAGCTGGCGAGTTACTTCTTCTTCTAATGCTAGATAATCAGGCACACTGTTTTTACCAAACCAAAGTCGGTATTGCAAAAGTACCAGAAAAAGTAGTAAAACTGCCGTGATCAGCCGCATAATGTATATAAAGTCGATATCGAAGAAATAATATTGATACGCTATTATAAATACGTACCGTCTGCTGTAAACACCCAACAAGATTTAAAATCAATTGTCAGGCTAATTTACCCTAGGTTGTTTGAAATTACGCCAATTAATGGTGCAAGACAATAACAGTTCTCGCAGTGAAGGCATAATGGGCTGCAGTTTTTGACCATCTTTCCAACGATGCCCAGCGCACGCTGCGCTCATTACTTTTTTCGTTGGCTTAAGTAAATTCACTTTCTGACGAGTTACTTCGCTCTCTGCTTTACTCTCTGCTTCAATGTCTGCCTCACTTGCTCTGTCACCCTCATTTTTTACCCTGTTAGTTGCAGCACTGACCGTTTCGTTATCCGTTAAGTAAAACCAGCCATAAACGTTGGTTCGAAATCGCTGTTTTTCTAAATCAATTCGGTCGATACAATCGAGAAAAACATGGCCATTTAACGCGATAGGCACCACTAAACCATGCACTAGTTGTTGGCTTTTATACCAAGCAATAACAGTTTCATCATAAGCCGATAATTGGCTTATTTCAGGTGACCTAGCCACTTGCTTAGCTAACCAACTGGCATTTTGAATATCTAATTCCAGTGGTGTTTGTGCCTTTAATAACGCGAATGCTGTTCGTTTAACATAATGAGGTAAGCTTTTAATTCTGCCTTGTAAACTTGCTAGCGCTAAACATTCATTGCGGGCTAAAGTGATTAACTCTCGTTCATAAAGGGCATTACACAGTTCAGCAAAGTCTGATGACTGCTGCTGTGATTGCCATAATAATGATTGAGTGACCATGAATTTAATGACTACTTTAATTAACGCTGATAATTTAAGCATACTTGATTGTGGTTAAAGATAAAATCGCTAAAGCTGATCTGCGCATCGTTTTACCTATACCATGACGGGTAATAACGACTTATATAGGGCTATTATTTTTAACGGTGTTTTTTAAAGGTGTTTTTTAAAGGTGTACAACAGCAGTTAAAAAAATAGGCGCCAACATTACTTTAAATTTCAGCCCAAACCAACACTTACAACTGGTTTTGCTATAATATAAAAATAGTTTTCTAGGCAGTTTTGGAGTAAGTAATGAGCGTAATTGAAGTAAAGCACCCCCTAATTAAACACAAACTCGGCATAATGCGTGAAGCCGATATAAGTACCAAGCGTTTTCGCGAACTTGCCTCGGAAGTTGGCTGTCTATTAACCTATGAAGCCACTAAGCACCTTGAAGTAGAAACTAAAACTATTAATAGTTGGAATGGTGAAATTCAAGTAGAACAAATTAAAGGTAAAAAAGTCACCGTTGTCCCTATTTTGCGTGCAGGTTTAGGCATGATGGACGGCGTTTTAGAGCTTATTCCTAGCGCCCGTATCTCTGTTGTTGGTATGTATCGTAACGAAGAAACACTAAAGCCAGTGTTTTATTTTGAAAAATTAGCGGGGCAAATTGAAGAGCGTCTCGCCCTAGTGATTGACCCCATGTTAGCGACAGGCGGTTCTATGATAGCCACAATCGACTTATTGAAAGAGCGTGGTTCAAATCATATCAAAGCCTTAGTTTTAGTGGCTGCGCCAGAAGGTATAGCCGCGTTAGAAAAAGCACACCCTGATGTTGAACTTTATACCGCCGCTATTGATGACTGCTTAGATGACGCAGGTTATATATTGCCGGGTTTAGGTGATGCGGGTGATAAAATTTTTGGCACTAAGTAGTTACTATAACCTAGCGACTTAAAGCTGCTAGCTGCAGCATCTTATGGGTGTTTTGCTCAATTTTTATCGCGATAACAAACATTGAGCATAATATTTAAAAAGTTGTGCGAAAAAAGCTCAAGTGTGCACTTTGTAACCCTGCTAATTTGCTAGCTATTACATTGCGACCATTTTATTAGCTATTTTTTCATCGCTATAGCGGTATTACTATCCATACCTTTATTCATCAAAATAATAAGGGCGAATTTTTTCATAGTTTAGTTCTATGGCTTAAAATAGAATATCAGCAAGATACAGGCTAAACATAACAATTTGATTTAATAAAATTTACTTTAAGACAGTAATGGCGTTGTATTGGAATACTGTCGGTGGTGGCAAGGTAGGTCATGCCATAATTAATGAGTCAGCTTAATGCCTGATTATCACAAAAAAACCACTCATTTGAGTGGTTTTTTTAATATTCAATAACGCTTAAATTAGTCGCGTGATTTTGCTACCACAGTTAAGGTAACCTAACGGACAAACATAAGCGTCGTCACACAAAAATTTTATGATTATTGGCCTTTAACTTCAGATAAGCCGTTAAATATAGCTTTATCACCTAAAAATTCTTCAATGCGTAATAACTGATTGTACTTAGCAACACGGTCTGAGCGACATAAAGAACCAGTTTTTATTTGTCCTGCGGCTGTGCCTACGGCTAAATCAGCAATAGTTGAATCTTCAGTCTCGCCTGAGCGATGTGAGATCACGGCGGTAAAGCCAGCGTCTTTCGCCATTCTAATCGCTGCTAAGGTTTCTGTTAATGTACCAATTTGGTTGAATTTGATTAAGATAGAGTTACCAATACCTTGCTCAATACCACGAGCTAATATTTTAGTATTAGTGACAAATAAGTCATCACCAACAATTTGCACTTTATCGCCAAGTAGATCGGTTTGGTATTTAAAGCCATCCCAGTCTGACTCGTCCAAGCCGTCTTCAATTGAAATGATCGGATATTGTTCACAAAGGCTTGCTAAAAAATCTGAAAATTCGTTGGCCGTAAATTGCTTGCCTTCACCTTTTAGGTCATAAATGCCTTTTTCTGCATCATAAAATTCAGAAGCAGCACAGTCCATCGCTAAAGTTACGTCTTTACCTAATTCGTAACCCGCCGCGGCAACCGCTTCTTTAATGACTGCTAAGGCATCAGCATTTGAGGCTAAATCAGGTGCAAAACCACCTTCATCACCCACAGCGGTATTTAAGCCTTTTGCAGACAATACTTTTTTCAAAGCATGGAAAATTTCAGCGCCCATACGTAGCGCTTCTTTAAAACTTTTCGCGCCAACCGGTTGTACCATGAATTCTTGGATATCAACGTTATTGTCCGCATGCTCACCACCATTGATAATGTTCATCATAGGTAAAGGTAGTGAGTATTGACCTGGCGTACCGTTAAGATCGGCAATGTGCTCAAATAATTGTACTTTCTTTTCCATTGCAGCCGCTTTTGCGTTCGCTAAAGAAACGGCAAGAATGGCATTAGCACCGAAGGTTTCTTTATTCTCTGTGCCGTCTAAATCAATCATGATTTGATCTATGTTTGCTTGCTCTAAAGCACTTTTGCCTTTCAATGCGTTAGCAATCGGATTGTTAACAGCAGCAACGGCTTTTAATACACCTTTACCTAAGTAACGCGATTTGTCGCCGTCACGTAATTCAAGTGCTTCACGAGAGCCGGTTGAGGCGCCAGAAGGAGCAGCAGCTCGACCCCAAGCACCAGACTCTAAATAAACGTCAGCTTCAACTGTTGGGTTACCACGAGAATCCATGATTTCGCGGGCGATAATTTTACTAATATTAGACATTATGTTTCCTATTCCTTACTAGCTAAGCTAGGCAGGTTATAAACGTTAAATTAAAGGTTAAAATTGCTTAAAAAAAAACCGTAGCAATAAGCTACGGTTTTCATGAGTTTGGTTTAACTTGATTGCTGCTTTTGACATTCAAAAGCGGCGGCAATAAAGCCAGCAAAAAGCGGGTGACCATCACGAGGAGTTGAATTAAACTCAGGATGGAATTGCCCAGCAATAAACCAAGGGTGATTAGGATTTTCAATCACCTCAACTAATGTTTTATCCGCAGATAATCCCGAGAACACTAAACCTGCTTTGCTTAATTGTTCACGGTAGTTATTATTTACCTCAAAACGATGACGGTGTCTCTCATAAATTGTTTCACTACCATATACGTCATATGCCTTGGTACCTTTCATAATGTGACACAATTGTGAGCCTAAGCGCATGGTTCCGCCTAAATCAGATTCAGCATTACGGTATTCAACTTTACCTTCTTCATCTAACCATTCGTTGATTAAGCCGACGACTGGGTAAGGTGTTTTGGCATTAAACTCGGTACTGTGTGCATCAGTTAAACCGGCAACATTACGGGCATACTCAATCAATGCCACTTGCAGACCTAAACAAATACCCAAATAAGGTATTTTATTTTCACGCGCATATTGTGCGGTTAAAATTTTACCTTCAACACCACGTTCGCCAAAGCCACCAGGGACTAAAATGGCGTCTAAACCCTTTAAAATTTCAAGCCCTTTAGACTCAATATCTTGTGAATCAATATATTGAATTTTAACTTTTACTTGGTTTTTAATGCCTGCATGCTTTAACGCTTCATTAACTGATTTATACGCATCAGGTAATTCGGTATATTTACCGACCATACCAACAACCACTTCACCCGATGGGTTAGCTTCTTTGTAAAGTACTTGCTCCCAATCAGATAAATCAGCTTCAGGGACATCAAGGCCAAAACGCTTAACCACTAACTCGTCAGCGCCTTGCGCTTTAAGTAAGGCTGGCACTTTATAAATAGAGTCAACATCGCGCAATGAAATAACCGCTTTTGCTTCGACATTAGTAAATAGTGAAATTTTAGCGCGTTCATTAGCGGGAATTGCACGTTCACTTCGACAAACTAAAATGTCTGGAAAAATACCAATTGAACGTAATTCTTTCACAGAATGCTGAGTAGGTTTAGTTTTGATTTCACCTGCTGTAGCAATATAAGGCACTAAGGTTAAGTGCATAAACATCGCACGTTCTCGGCCTAATTCTACCCCTAACTGACGGATAGCTTCTAAGAAGGGTTGTGATTCAATGTCACCCACAGTGCCACCAATTTCAACCATCGCAATATCGTAACCTTCAGCACCTTCAATCACTCGACGTTTAATGTCGTTAGTAATATGAGGAATAACTTGAATAGTGGCACCTAAAAACTCACCTTTACGCTCACGCGCTAGAATATCTTGATAGATACGACCAGTAGTGAAGTTATTACGCTTGGTCATTTTGGTTCGAATGAATCGTTCGTAGTGACCTAAATCTAAATCGGTTTCTGCTCCGTCTTCGGTAACAAAAACCTCACCATGCTGAATTGGGCTCATTGTACCCGGATCAACATTAATATAAGGGTCAAGCTTAAGCATGGTAACTTTTAAACCACGTGCTTCGAGAATTGCTGCTAGTGATGCTGCAGCAATACCTTTACCAAGAGACGATACAACGCCGCCAGTAACAAAAATATATCTAGTTGTCATGCGATACTCAGAGTCAGGAAAAACAGGAATTTTGCACTAAATTTATTTGATGTTTGGTTAAAAAAATAAATTTAGTAGGACGGGAAAACATTATACTGAAAAGCCGTGTACACAACAATATGATCAAGGCATCTAGTTGCACAAAATTTCATTTAAATGCTCAATATTTGTCTTAAAGCATGATTGTATATATTAAAAAACGGGGTAAACTGGTGTTTTCCTTTGCAAAAAATAAAAATTAATCATTATGACTCAACTACAAAAAGTATTAGATGCTATCGACACGATAAATAAAGCCGATATCAACACCACGATTGTTGACGGCATTAGCCAACCTAAAGAGCTTTTGTACGGTCAATACATGACAGCTTGCCTTGAAAATCATTGGCCAGATGCCAGTGAAAATTTACAGGTTGCGGTTCGTGCACAACACGTAAAACGCTGGCACTTAAAGCGCGCCAACTTCGCCATTGGCAAAAAAGGTTATTTAACCTGGCGTAAAGAATTAGGCATTTTTCATGCGGCTACCGCTAAAGCCCTAATGCTTGAGCATGGCTATAGTGAAGACGCTGCTGAAACTAGCGCGGCGATTATTCGTAAAGAAAACTTAAAATCGAACAGTGAAAGCCAAACTTTGGAAGACGTAGCCTGCTTAGTGTTTTTACAATACTATTTTGATGCCTTGGCCGCTAAACATAAAGAAGAAAAAATCATTCGTATTTTACAGCTGACCTGGCGAAAAATGTCAACACAAGGCCAAGAAATTGCCTTAAGCTTAACCTTACCGCCCCATTTAGCGCAGCTGGTGGTTAAAGCACTGGCTTAGTGCTTTAACATAAATATTCAACATTTACTTACCCCCCTGAGCTTTTGGTTACTTTTCAGGGGTAGATTTTTCAGGCGATTTACCTGCCCTATGGTTTGTTAATGGTATTCGCAGATTGCTATTAGAAGTAGGTAAACGCCAAAGAAAAATAAATGGCCAGACAACCAAGGCAACCACTAACACCTTTAACCAAATCGTAGGCAAAATATAACCCGACCACAATACAGCAGCAAGCATTGAACTTAAGGCTAGCACTTTTGCGCGTTTGGGAATGCAACGAGATTGCTGCCAGTGATGAATCATTGGCCCAAACACTTTATTGTCCAATAGCATGTTATACAATCGCGGCGACGACTTAGCAAAACAGGCAGCGGCAACCAATAAAAAAGGAGTGGTGGGCAATAAAGGCAAAAAAACGCCAATAAAGGCTAATGCCACAAAAAAAATCCCCACTATCTTTAACAACATAAGGTTATAGTCCCCTTAGCATTCAGTTAAAATCCGCCGTTAATCTTCAATTAACTAGCGCTCAGTATTCTAGCTAAAGAAATAAGTCCCTAAGGTTAAAAAAGACTGCGTTCACTAGCATCAAAATGGCGACATGGTAACTGATATCCACTAATATTGCCGCTTCAGGGATCATTTTACACGTGTTAGCTGCTTAATAAATATAAGGTTTCTTTAATCGTAAGAAAGTCTTGTAAAGCGGTATGCTGAAATACAATGCCAATTTGTTGCGATATTGACTTATCAATGGGCTTAGCATAATAAAACACTGGCCTTTGCTCACTTTGATAATACCTTTCATGATTTCTATGGCTGTAGTTTTGCCAAAAACCTTGAGTCCTAGCAAGCCAAAACAATGATTTTTTTAATCGCAAAGTTTATATTGTTTACCGCAACAACATCGTTATAACGCTTGGTTAAGTGCTCAACGCGAATAACTTATTGCAGGGCACGCCTCAATAAAACCTAGCTTGTATTCTATCGACTCACTTGCCTATTAATACCAGCAGAGAAGCTCATCAAATGATAATAATTATCATTTGCATTTACTTGTGTTTTCAATTATTGTTTTAACAAACCTGTTTTATCAAAAATATTAAGGATGAATAATGGGATCTAAACAAATCAATGCAGGGTGTAGAGGCCAAGCCAAAGTTGAAATTTCAGCTTTATTGTTAGCACAATTAATTAGCTCCGGCGCGTTAACAGGCCATAACTGTAGAGGCCTCGACAACAATGCCCGTAGCACCTTATGGCAGTCTTTTCTGGACTTAAGTATTCATTCAACGACTAACTTAAAAAGCGCCGGAGAAATAAAATGACCACAGAATCACCTATTGTTGATATTTACTATTTAGAAGCTTGGCTAGAGAGCTTTGTTTGTCACTGCAAGCCATCAGCGAACAAACAGTCACTGGCAAAAATATGTGTTGCGATCAATGTAATTATGCAACATGACGACTTTGATCAAATAGCCGATCGTCATTGCAGCTATCATAAAATGAAAAATTATTGGCAATGGCGTTACGACCTTGCTTAATACCCAGTTGATTAATTACCTATTCATTTTTAATCAACTGGGTATAACACTGACTGTTTACAATGTATGGGCTAGCGCTTGATGAGCCTTAATATACTTGATTAGGTGTTGGTTTAAGGATTTTTTACCAGTAAAAGCATACTGTTGACAAACTTTGTCAATACTATGCTTTTGTAAAATACGCGCAACTAAGGGTAATACTTCAGGATTAAACTGTTCCGTACAATGCTTTAATAGCCATTGGTGTAACGCATAAACACAGCTGCTAAATTGACGTTGGCCAGAAGTAAAGTCGTTAACGCTTTGCAAAATATCACGCGCTAGTACCGAGGTTTTTAACGTTGTATTACCCTTGAGCAACTGCCAAACTAATTTTGCTGGCATATGGGTAAACTCATCGGTTAGCCAATAATCAAATTGTTGGTAAAACTGCTCAACAATCACTTGCTGTAAGTGGCTAGCATTAAACGTTAAGGCTTTAGTCACCAAACAAGAATGCTCACCGCTGGCTTTGTCTTTACTAAACCCTACTCGGGCAACGGCGAAGCCAGCTTGCTGCCAAAACTTGAGCAAAGTGGCGTTGCCCGCAAAACTAGCGCCAATAAAGTTTATGCCTTGGCGTGTAATATGGCGTTCAATAGCACTTAAAAAGTGCCTACCTAAGCCTTGCCCCTGAAATTGAGGATGTATCGCAATACGCATCACACGTTGATAACTATAATTAAAACTTTCCTTAATACCACAATGCATCAGTAATGATTGTGGTAAAAATTGATCGCGTAACCGACGCTGATTTTCACGAATTAGCTCAACCAGTTTTTCATCTGCATGCCCTTCTCGCATCAGCATAACAACACCTAAAATATCGTTTTCATGTTTAAGTACAAACAATGATATAGCGCTATTGTTTAGCAGTAACTTTAGATCACTGGGTGATGTTTGATAGTGAGCTGTTACTAACACCGCAAAAACTTGCTGTAAAAGCGTTTCGTTTTGCAGTAGTTGTGTGGGGGTAACAAGCTCGGTCACTAGCTTATATTGCGAAAGTAAATCACTTTGCGCTTGCACGTTATTAGCGATACTTTCAGCCCCGACTTTAGCCTCACTCTTGATCTCTCTTTTGCTCTCTCTTTTAATTTCAGGGATAGCATTATTCATGGCTAAGAAAGTGTTGGGGTAATTAGGCAATTTGGCGTTTAGCAAACAACTAGCAAAAACGAATTGCTCGAGCGGATCATCACTTGCCCAGCGAATAGCTTCATTAATGTGCATTTTGCGCCAATTCGGCATCAATCGCTGCAGCACCAGAGCAAACTTAAGACTAAAGCCGCGACCTGCGCCTTCATAACCATGAATAGTCGTGGCAAATATTAAGCGATGATAATGGCTCAGTAATTGCTGCAAAAGATAAACAGGCAAGGCAGCTGCTTCATCAACCATGACTATACTGGCTTCGGGTTGCTCTTTTAACAGCACATCGATAGCATAAAAAACAATGCTGCCGTTGGCATGTTCTACACTATTCATACCAACTTTGGCATCTGGCAAGTGTGTTTCAACTTGCTGAAAAAAAACCTTAAGTGCTGATTTACTTGCCGCCGTGATGATGATTTTTAGTGGCTGTTTAGCATTAGCCAACATTTGACACGCAGCAAGTGCTAAAGCTGAAGACTTACCCCGACCACGATCGGCGGTTAATACCAAAGGCCTATCTCTATGACCCGACAATACCTTGAGCATAACCTTAACCGCTAACACTTGTTCTTGAGTGATACAGCCGTATGGCAAGTTTTTAATTTGCTGAGCTGTACTTAATTGTCCCTCGTTAGCACGATTGTCTTGCGCTGCTTTATTGAAAGAAAATAACGCTGGAAATTCGGCTTTATCTTGCCTAATTAAATAACCATGTTCAGCGGCTAATTGCAGCATAAAGCGCTTAAGGAAATAATCTTGCGATTGTACCTGGTTAACTTGTTCGACTTGCGACGGTTTTAATAAAAGTAAAAATACGCCACCAGCCACTAAAGTGCCCGAAAGTGCGGCAAAGGCATCAACATCAAAATCACTTTCGACATGACAGGCATCATTATCATCAGCCTTACTTTCTACCGCAAATACAATAACGTCTTGCTCAGTACCTAAATACTGAGCATAATTTTTTCGATTGACTGAAATTAACTGATTAGCGCGACTAGCATGGGCAAGTTCACCATAAACAAGGCCTTGTTTATCGAGCTTCTCGTTTGACTCTTTGGCGGATAAAAATAAAGTTAAACTTGTCTCAAGCTGTTCAGTAGTCCAAGTAGCATTACCCACTAACACCACTAAACTACGCCAGCGCTTAGCCTGATTTTGTTTCTTTAACTGCAAACACCAGTGAGAAAAACTTTCTTTCGACATGCTATTTAACCTTAAAAAGTATCTTGGCTAACACCAAGAGATATATACCCAATTCATTGCGAGGTGCAGCTTAGCAGAGCACTGTTCTAAGCACTAATCTAAGCACTAATCAAAGCTAAATAACTGCACAGTAGAAAATCGTCACTTAGCATTTTTAGTAATTTTAGTAATTTTAGTAATTTTTTTTTTTAGAATAAAAATAATTAGTTGAAAATCTACCATTAGTTGCCTATGTTCAAATTATATATCTTTGTTAGATTTACAATCATGACAATGAGTACGATTAAATTTAACCCTTAGCTAGCATTAACAGGTTTAAGCCACTATTTATTGTAATTACAGAAAATACTGTAAAAGCCATAGGTATAAAAAATGTGCAACGATTTCACAGATGATGCTAACCTAAACTTCGAACAGGACAGTTATGACAAAGACTTACCTAAAGGCAAGCAGGCCAGCCATAACAGCGAAGTTAGAAAACGCATTGACGACTTATTAGCACAAAAACGCCTCAAAGCATTACTCGATGACATAGACAATTGGGATATCTAATCAATGACGTGGCGCAAAGTTAAGTATTACCGCTCAGTTAGAAGCCAACAGTAAATATTATCGATAATATTTTATCAGTAACGATTTGTTTATGACATAAAGCTGATATTATTAGTCTACTATCTACGCTACTTAATGATCCTACATTATGACTTTATTTGAAAAATTGCGCTGCTTATTTACCTTTGGTCAAGGCGTTGCCTTACCATTACCAGCCATTGATGAAAATGCCGATCCTTTTTCATTATTTAAACTTTGGTTTGATGACGCCAATAAGTCGGGTGTTTTACTGCCCGAGGCAATGTCTGTCAGTAGTGTAAGCCAAGACGGGCAACCAAGCTGTCGTATGGTGTTATTAAAAGAGTTTAACCAAGATGGCTTTATCTTCTATACCAATTACAGTAGTAGAAAGAGCCAAGAATTAAATACAAATGACAAAATTGCTTTGCTATTTCACTGGAATGTATTGCAACGTCAAATTCGCATTGAAGGCTGTGTTGAAAAAGTCAGTGCTGAGCAGTCAGCAAAATATTTTCATAGCCGTGATCGCGGCAGCCAAATTGGCGCTTGGGCATCAAAACAAAGTAGCGAAATTCAAACTGATACTGAACTGGCTGATAGCGTTACTTATTACACGAAAAAATTTGCCGGTAACCCAGTACCTTTACCTGAGTTTTGGGGTGGCTGGCGCATTAAACCAAACTATATAGAGTTTTGGCAAGGCCGAGCCAGCCGTTTGCATGACAGGGTTTGTTTTAAACAACATAACAATCAATGGAAAAATTTCAAACTGCAACCTTAAACATAGTAACCTTAAACATAGTAGCCTTAAACACAGTAACAATTTACTGCCACTAAGTGGATTCACCCATACCACCAAGCAAAAAAGGAGCACATGGCTCCTTTTTTAATATTGTGTCTGTTGTAAAATTATCCGACTAAAGCTAACAATATACCGGCAGCAACCGCTGAGCCTAACACACCAGCAACGTTTGGCCCCATCGCATGCATAAGTAAGAAGTTATGCGGATTAGCCTCTAAACCAACCTTGTTAGCGACACGAGCAGCCATTGGCACTGCCGATACACCCGCGGCACCAATGAGTGGATTAACTTTTTCTTTAGCAAATTTATTCATGAGTTTCGCCATTAACACACCCGTAGCAGTACCAATAGAAAATGCTATTGCACCTAACGCGAGTATGCCTAAAGTTTTAGCGTTTAAGAATTGATCTGCGCTTAACTTAGAACCGACACCTAGTCCTAAGAAGATAGTAACAATATTAATTAACTCATTTTGTGCTGTCGAACTTAGGCGGTCTACCACGCCACACTCGCGCATTAAGTTACCCAAACAAAACATCCCCACTAACGGCGTTGCTGCCGGTAGAAAGAAAATTGTCATCATTAAAACGCCCAGTGGGAAAATAATTTTCTCAACTTTTGTGACATGACGTAATTGCGCCATCTCAATTTTACGTTCATCTTCTGTAGTTAAGGCTCGCATGATTGGCGGTTGAATAATTGGTACTAACGCCATATATGAATAAGCGGCAACAGCAATCGCGCCCAGTAAATCGGGGGCAAGTTTTGACGCTAAAAATATCGCGGTCGGACCATCTGCTCCGCCAATGATAGCAATAGCTGAGGCATCTTTCATAGAGAACTCTAGACCAACAAAGTTCAACGCTATGGCACCAAACAAAGTGGCGAATATGCCAAATTGCGCAGCAGCACCTAATAGCAATGTTTTAGGATTAGCAATCAGCGCGCCAAAATCTGTCATGGCACCAACGCCCATAAAGATCAGTAACGGGAATATGCCAGTATCAATTCCAGCGTAGTAAATGTAATGCAGCAAACCACCTACTTCAGAAAAACCGGCGGCAGGAATATTAGTTAAAATAGCACCAAAACCCATCGGCACTAATAATAACGGTTCAAAGTTACGCGCAATGGCAAGATAAAGTAAGCCACAACCCACTAGCATCATGATCACTTGACCTAATTCAAAGTTTGCTAGGCCTGTAGACATCCACAATAATTTTAAAGAATCCATGGGTTATCCTATACCAAGCTTAACAAGATATCACCAACGGCAACTGAGTCACCTTCTTTGGTGTGAATAGCTGATATTTCACCGGATTTTATTGCCCGGATTTCAGTTTCCATTTTCATCGCTTCCATAATGATAACCACTTCGCCTGCTTCGACTTCGTCACCTTCATTTACCAGCACTTTAAAAATATTACCCGCTAAAGGCGCTTTCAAAGGTTCACCATCGCTTGAACTTGCCGCAGGTGCTTTGCTCGATGGCGCAATAGTATCTATTGAACCACCAGGGGCAACAACAACGTCAAAGACTTTACCGTCAACACTTACCGCGTAACTTTCAGGGCCAGTGTTTGCTGAACTCACAGCAGGTGTTGCGGCAACCTCGTTTTGAGCAGGGGCCTTCGTTGGTGCAGGTTCAAAGGCGTCTGGGTTATTGCGATTGGTTAAAAATTTCAAACCAATTTGTGGGAACAATGCATAAGTTAGCACGTCATCGATAGTATCTTCAGCTAGCGTAATATTTTTCTCTTCGGCAATTTGTTGCAATTCAACCGATAATTTATCCATTTCTGGGTCAAGTAAGTCTGCTGGGCGACAAGTAATTGCTGCTTTGCCATCGAGCACTTTTGCTTGTAATTCAGCATCAACTGGTGCGGCAGTCTTACCGTATTCACCTTTTAATACACCGGCTGTTTCTTTAGTAATTGACTTGTAGCGTTCACCAGTAAGGACATTTAATACCGCTTGGGTGCCGACAATTTGCGAGGTTGGTGTCACCAAAGGAATATAACCAAGGTCTTTACGCACTTTTGGAATTTCTGTTAGCACTTCATCAAGTTTATCAGCCGCGCCTTGCTCTTTTAATTGACTTTCCATATTGGTTAGCATGCCACCCGGTACTTGTGCGACTAAGATACGCGCATCAATACCCCGCAAGCTACCTTCAAACTGAGCATATTTTTCGCGAACTTCACGAAAATAAGTGGCTACTTCTGCTAATTTAAGCATGTCTAAGCCAGTATCACGTGCTGTACCATCAACAATAGAAACAATAGTTTCTGTTGGTGAATGGCCGTAAGTCATACTCATTGAAGAAATAGCCGTGTCGATCACGTCAATATCTGCATCAATGGCTTTCATGTGGGTAGCAACACTCAAACCTGTTGTGGCATGACAATGTAGTGCAATAGGTAAAGCAACAGTTTCTTTTAAACGGCTAATCAACTCAGCGGCATCGTAAGGCTTCAACAGGCCAGCCATATCTTTGATACACAAAGAGTGTGCGCCCATGTCTTCTAGTTGCTTAGCCATCGTTAGCCAGCCTTCAAGGGTATGCACAGGACTCTCAGTATAGCTTAAGGTTCCTTGGGCATGCGCCCCAACCTTTACCGCAGCTTTAATCGATGTTTGTAAGTTACGCACATCGTTCATCGCATCAAAAATTCTGAAAACATCAATACCATTAACGTGAGCGCGTTCGACAAATTTTTCTACCACATCGTCAGCATAATGACGGTAACCTAAAATATTTTGACCACGAAACAACATTTGCTGCTTTGTTTTTGGCATCGCCTTTTTTAGCGCTCGAAGACGCTCCCAAGGATCTTCACCTAAATAACGAATACAAGAATCAAATGTTGCTCCACCCCAAGATTCAATTGACCAATAACCAATTTCATCCATTTTAGCAGCAATGGGTAACATATCTTCCAAACGTAAACGTGTGGCAAGCAATGATTGATGGCCGTCGCGTAATACGACTTCAGTTATTCCTAAGGGCTTAGTCATGGTCATTTCCTATTTCTGTGCAGAATGTTGTTGACGATATTGGGTAACAGCACAAGAGATTGCTGCGACGACTGCCGGTGATACACCGTTGCCATCTTGTTTTTTATTGTTTTTTTTACTTGAGGCTTTACTTTCAACAATGGCATCAGGAAATTTTGTTGCCAACCTAACCAGCACAACCTTGATAAAAACAATCAGCAAACCTAAAAAGGTAAATACAAAGACCATACCGGCTAGCATTAAAGTACCTGCTTCAATAAATAACTGTTGAAGATTTTCCATTTTTTTACTCTCAAGCAATTTTATATAATTAGAATAATCACTCCAATGTGTAAAAAGCAAACAATTTATTACAAATGGGTAAAAAAAAACGATGTCAAGCTAAAATAGTTCAAAAAAACAACTAAATTTAATGATATTTCGTCATTATTTTATAAAAAATGGTATACCAAGTAAATTGTATACAATATTAAATCCATGAATAGCGGTTATTAGAAACAGAAAAACAAAGATATTATACAATATACAACACTTAAAACCGACACTAACCAATCACCTTATTTTGCTCAAAAAACACACACAAATCACAAGAAATCATTATTTTATTGTCAATAAAAATCTAAAAATACATAAACTGATTAGACTAAATAATGGCGTATTTAGACAGCATTAAAATAGTAGTAATGTATATTTTTAGTTTCAGATAAATGTTGTTGATAATAAGAATTTCGATCAAAATTTTTTAAATTCACCCTTAAATTCACCTTTGGCTAGTTCAGAGGCAAGCTAATAACTATAAAAATACTCAACCAAATGAGTGCATCATATTACACTAACTTAAAAAATAACCGATAGTCATAATGTTTCAAACACTTTACTTATGCTAAATTTAATATTTATTGTACTTAGCTCACTAATACCCATTAAATTAATTAAGTGATCTACTTTTTAATCCGGAAAAGTGAATAAAAAAGGAATTAAATTTAATCACTAGTTATACCAATTTCATTAATTAGGTGGTCAACTTTATACGCAGAAAAAATGGCCAAATATAAGGTATTTATTTAATAACTAGTTGTGCTAATTATTAAATAAATAACACAGTAGTGGGTTATTTTAATCAGTAAAAATGATCAGATAATTAGTGAGATTGGTATTATTCACCTTATAAATTTTATGACGCTGTAGCTTTAATTTTAATTTTAATTTTAACTATTAAAAATAAACAGGTAATTCATCAAGTTACTATAAATACAACAGGGATAAAAACTAGCTTTAAAAACTTTTTGGGGAAAGTTATCGCAGATAAGTGGTTGGCAAGAAATTTTAGGCGAAAAAAAACCAGTCATAAGACTGGTTTTTTCAATGTGGCGGACGCGGCAGGAGTCGAACCTGCGACCGCCTGGTTCGTAGCCAGGTACTCTATCCAGCTGAGCTACGCGTCCGCAATAAACTGTTTTTTTATATCTCATGCTTAGGAGATGACTAACTTATATTATATTTATTTTTTAACTAGCGCTAATATTTGCTAGTCTTTATTATTTAGCCACTTAAAGAAAAGTGGCGGACGCGGCAGGAGTCGAACCTGCGACCGCCTGGTTCGTAGCCAGGTACTCTATCCAGCTGAGCTACGCGTCCTCAAATCAAACCTGTTATTTATATCTCTAGTTCAAGAGATAACGAGCTAAATAATATCTCCTTAGGTAGACAACCTAGTAAATATTATATGTACCCGCATGAACTATTTAACTATCGTTGTTCCTACGATTCCAATCTAAAAAATTGGCGGAGAGGGAGGGATTCGAACCCTCGATCCGGCTACAAACCAGATACTCCCTTAGCAGGGGAGCGCCTTCGGCCACTCGGCCACCTCTCCAATGGGGCGAATCATAAGGGATTATAAAAATAAGTCAAACTTTTTCCCGCTTTTATTCCTATTTACTGACTGTTTGGTGACAATTCAAACAACACGGTCATTTTTCAAACGTTAACTAACGAAAAACACGCTAAAATGCGTCTACTTAATTTTATTGCTGGATCAAAAAAGCCGACTGATGTCGGCTTTAATTATGAGAAAGTAATTAGATTTCATTACCTGAGGCTTCACCCTCACCTTTTTCAGATTGTATTCTCATATATATTTCTTCACGATGAACCGACACTTCCTTTGGAGCGTTAACACCAATACGTACTTGGTTCCCTTTAACACCCAACACTGTCACTGTGACATCGTCTCCGATCATCAACGTTTCACCAACTCGGCGAGTTAATATTAACATCTTAATTTCCTTTATGTTTAAAAACGAGATCCACTAAATATATATAAGCTAGTAACAAATTAAATTTAGTCTACTATTTGCAAAAGTGCACTAATGTCCACAATAAGCATTTAGAATACTTATCAAGCATTGACGATTCTATTAACCATGTCGAATTTTCAATATTTAACAAAAAACTTGCAAAACAATCGCAGAATGCAATTGCAGCAATTACTGCTCATATTAACAACCTTCCCGAAACAATAAACACTTTATAAGTAAGTTTTTGTAAGTTTCATCAAAAAAAACACGAATAACAACATGATAGTCACACCCCGTTAACAAAGGACCTTAGAGGCGAATGAAAAATTCGATCTGATTATAAATTATTATTTATATTAAAATAACAAATTGATGAATTTATATTAATACCAAGTTCATTAAGTTAGTTCAGTAGCAAAAAATATTGCAATGGTTCTGATTGATGTTCCTGTCCCAAAAAGCTCCTGTGCATCTACCTACTAGGATATATTAGTGTCCTATAGTATTGAATGGCTAGAAACGGCTACACCCTCTAAATATGACTTACATGCTCTTTATACGCTCTTGTGTATCCATATACATGAATGCACCAATGCTGTGGAGCCACGTATGATGAGGAGCGACGATATACTGCAATATACCCAACATCCTATATATACGAACTTGTGCATAGACGTACCACGATATATTAGTGCCCTAGAGTCATCGATGACTAGGAACGGCTATGCCCTCTAAATATAACGTACATGCTCTTTATACGCTCTTGTGCGTCCATATACATGAATGCACCAATGCTGTGGAGCTATAAATGGCTAAGAACTGCAATATACTTACCACACAAGATACATCTTATAGATAAAAAAAAGGGGCCAAAAGCCCCTTAATTAATTTATCTACTTACCTACATAGATATTAGCTCAACTTATCCTTTAACCAGCTTTGTGCTGCTTTTAAGGCTGCTTCAATATTTTCTGGTTGGCTACCTCCGGCTTGAGCCATATCAGGGCGTCCACCACCTTTACCACCGACTTCTTGCGCGGCAATATTAACGAGTTCGCCAGATTTTACTTGGCCAACAAGATCTTTGGTGACACCAGCAATTAAGCTCACTTTATCGTCACCGGTTGCGGCTAGTAAAATAATGCCTGAGCCCATTTTATTTTTCAGGTCATCAACCATGCCACGCAATGATTTAGCCTCAACACCTGCTAAATTAGCAACAAGGGTTTTCACGCCATTAACGTCAATAGCTTGGCTGACTAAATCAGCACCGGCTTGACTGGCAAGTTTTTGTTTAAATTGTGCTAATTCTTTTTCAAGCTCTTTGTTGCGTAATATCACTTGCTCAACTTTACTGGCCACATTCACTGGGTCAGTTTTAACCAAGGCGGCAATAGTACTTAGCGTTTGTTCTTGTGCGGCAAAGTAGTTTAATGCGGCTTCACCTGTTACGGCTTCTATTCGACGCACACCGGCAGCAATGCCTGATTCAGAGACAATTTTAAATAAGCCAATATCACCGGTTCGGTCAACATGCACACCACCACAAAGTTCAGTAGAAAAGCCACCTAAGGTGACCACTCGCACTTCATCGTCGTACTTTTCGCCAAATAAGGCCATCGCGCCTTTTTCTTTCGCTTGGTCAATTTGCATTAAATTGGTTTCGCGCGCTAAATTGCCACGAATTTGCTCATTCACCATACGTTCAACAGTATTTAACTCATCGCGTGTGACACCTTCAAAGTGAGAAAAATCAAAACGTAGTTTTTCTGCATCACACAATGAGCCTTTTTGCGTAACGTGATCGCCTAATACAGTACGAAGACTGGCGTGTAATATATGGGTAGCAGTGTGGTTTTTAACAACAGCGGCACGACGTTCGCTATTAATTTGCGCGTTAACACGACTGTTTAAACCAATAGTGTTACGGGCAATACCTTTGTGCGCAAAGGCATGACCTAATTTAAAAGTATCAGAAACTTCAAATATGCCACCATCAAACTGTAATATGCCGCTATCACCGACCTGTCCACCTGACTCAGCATAAAAAGGGGTTTTATCAAGCACTACAATACCGACTTCACCGGCACTTAATTTTGCAACTGAGGCTTCATGGTTAAAGAGTTCAACCACAGTAGAAGACATTTCATGGCGGGTATAACCTTTAAATTCAGTCCGATGTTCTGACTTAAGGGTGTTGTTGTAGTCTATGCCAAATTGGCTAGCTTTTTGCGCGCGAACACGTTGTTGAGTCATGGCGGTATCAAAGCCGTCAAGATCAATGTTTAAGTTTCGTTCTCGGGCAATATCAGCGGTTAAATCAGCAGGAAAACCATAAGTGTCGTAGAGTTTAAAAACGTCATCGCCAGCGATAGTATCGCCTTTAAGTGCTGATAAGGTATCTTCTAACAGCGCCATACCTCGGTCTAACGTTCGACCGAACTGCTCTTCTTCTCTAAGTAAAACTTTCTCAATAATGGCCCTTTGCTGTATAAGCTCAGGATAAGCCTCGCCCATTTGCTCAGCAAGTGAGGCGACTATTTTATGGAAGAAAAATGACTTAGCTTCTAACTTGTGACCATGGCGAATAGCGCGGCGAATTATACGACGTAATACATAGCCACGGCCCTCATTTGACGGCATAACACCATCAGTGATTAAGAAGCTACATGAACGAATATGATCGGCAATAACACGTAGTGATTTATGTGCTAAATCATTGCATTCAAGTAAGGTAGCGGTATCACGAATTAAGCCTTGGAAAATATCGATTTCATAATTGCTATGCACACCTTGCATGATCGCTGAAATACGCTCCAAACCCATACCAGTATCTATTGACGGCTTAGGCAAGTTATCCATGGTACCGTCGGCTTGACGGTTATATTGCATGAAAACTAAATTCCAAATTTCGATAAAGCGATCGCCATCTTCATCTGCAGAACCTGGAGGACCACCAAAAATATCTTCTCCGTGATCATAAAAAATTTCTGAACAAGGCCCACATGGGCCGGTATCACCCATTGACCAAAAATTGTCAGACTCATAGGGTGTATCAACTGATTTATCACCAATACGAATAATTTTCTCTGCTGGCACACCAATAACCGTTAACCAATAGTCGTATGCTTCAACATCACTTTCATAAACAGTTACTAGCAATTTTTCTTTTGGTAATCCTAATACTGAGGTTAAAAATTCCCAAGAATAATTTATCGCTTCTTCTTTGAAATAATCACCAAAGCTAAAGTTACCCATCATTTCAAAAAAAGTATGATGACGTGCAGTGTAACCGACATTTTCTAGATCATTATGCTTACCACCGGCACGAACACAGCGCTGTGCTGACGTGGCTCGGGTATAACTGCGAATATCATCGCCAAGAAATACATCTTTAAATGGCACCATGCCAGCATTAGTGAATAATAAAGTCGCATCGTTACCAGGAACAAGCGAGCTACTCGCAATAATTTGATGCTGCTTAGATGCATAAAAGTCTAAAAATGCCTGACGCAATTGGGCACTAGTTTCAATCATTTAAATTTCCTAATTTTCGAAGAATATATCTGTTTAAGCGTTTAATAGTGTCATGGTTTAATCTGCTGAGAAACCACCTTGTTGCATAAAGCGCACTCTTTTGGCTTTATCTTTTTGATCTGTTATTAGGGACGCACCAATGTGCTTATTATACGCAAGCTCTGCTTGAAGATACCAATCTATTTAATCATTACTTGGTGATTTATCTACAAATTGACCATTAGCACCTTTTCTGCCAAGTCACGTTCATATAGCGCTAACGTTATCCTCAAGCCAATGGGCGGTTAAAATAACTCACCAAAACAACCTTTATTTAGATAATATTTTGTAATGAACTAGTTTAAAAATAGCCTTGTTTCAGAAAAATCATAAGCTAAAAAGCTGAATTTTTACCTACGTTTTCCTGTCAGACAGCAGATCAGGGGCTGTATTGAAAGGGCATGATTTAATCCAATTTTTTATTGGCAAATATTTCACTGAAAATAAACGGGTAAACAACAGAACTTATGTCCGAGTTCAATCAGTAAAAAGTAAAAATCATCAATGATGACTAACCTTACCTAACGCCAATAAATTTACATTATATTAATAAGTTTTACATCTAGTTAATAATCACGCAAAATAAAGCATAATAAACGTGCAGCAATTTACATAATGAATGAGCCAACATTGAGCGACATTCAGTCAAAAATAAGAGCTAAGTGCTAGCGATTAATAAAAATAAGGACATGTATGAAGGAACAAATTAAAAACATGCGTTTAATATTGGTTATTTTATTTAGCTTACTATTTTTACAAGCATGTGGTGGTTCAAATGATACAACACCAACATTCACCATTAGCTCATCAGTTTCATCGGTCGCATTTACCCATGAATTTTCACAAGCACAAAACCATACCATTGCCCTTGATGTTACCTTTGATGGTGATGGCTTATTACTCGGCTTCGCGCCAACCGCAGCGCCTGTAAGCTGGTTAAATTATCGCATTGCCAATCTAACCGCAACGTCTGCCACTATTCATATTGATGTAGTTAACGCTGATAGAATTCCAACAGACCTTTACGGTACAACCCTAAGATTATCCAGTGGCGATACAGCAACAACAAACTTAGCCCATGCCGATATTAATGTTTCATTGCTGATTTGGCAGGCCCTTACCTACGATGATACTTACGGTGTTGGCGCCATTGCCTCGAAAAAAATTGCACTGAGCTCAAGCGCAGATAATTTAACCTTAGCAAGTTCAGTGCCTTGGCTCAGCCTTGAAAAAAGTTTTATTAATGGTGTAACAACCATTACCGCCACCCCTGATGTTAGTCAATTTAGTACCGCAGGATTTTATCCCGCGACCATAGCTATCACCAGCCCGCTAGGCACAACAGAGTATCCTGTTGAATTGAGCTTAGACAAGATTCATTTATTTGCTGACAGAGCAACCGTTGCCCTAGCAAAAACCGCTAATATTAGTAACAGCCAAACTAGGCTTAACATTAATTCAAATAGTATTTTGCCTTGGGGCTGGCAAGCAACGACCGAAGCAGCGTGGTTAACCCTAACGCCTAACGCCGACACTAATGAATTAACACTGGTTGCCGACAGCACGGCCTTAGCGAATAACGCAACCACGATCGCCGAGATCACCCTAAGTGGCAATGAACAAACCACAGCTACTGCAGAAACTATTCAAGTGAGTTTTTATAAATCTGACTTACCCAGTGAAAATAACTCACTCAATATTGTCGCTAATGCTGATGGTGTAGTAACTAATCCTTTACTGCCACAGTATTATGTTGCCACCAACAATGAGCTACGCAGCTATCACCTTTATACTAATGAATTATTATCAACAACCGTTATAGCGCCAGCAGATACTTTACTAGAACAGCTAATTATTCATCCTGACGCGAGCATGATGTTAGCAAAAGCGCTCGAAACTACCGTCATTGATGAAAACACTAGTGAAATCAGCATACATAGATATCAAATCAACCTCAGTGACATGAGCGTTGTTGAGTTAACTGATGTTGATATAACCAACGAACCGATAAAATTTATTCGCCTTAATGGTCGCTATTTTGTGGCAACCAGCATTTTAGAATTTGCCGACGAAAACCTAATGCGTGTTGGCTTCGACGGTCCTAACGCCTTTTTTGTCCGAGCCTTTAATGTTGCCGAACAAAATCAAAGCCTATTCGCCTTAGACGTAAGCACTAGCGATGATTTAATGTCGATAAAGCGCTTAAATGTCAAGGTGAATGATTTTGGCCGCAACCCCATCACCACAAAAATAAGCCACAGTTATCGACCTGAACTATTAGGTGAAAACCAGAAAATTAACGACTTCTATGTTACCGCTGATGAGCAAAACATTTACACGATTAGCCCAACAAGTGAATGGATAAGTTTTGATGGTACAACCTTTATCGACAATGGCGTGTTAAATAGCAATGCAGCCATTACTAATTTAGCGCTTGCGCATAGTGCTAATGATCGCCCTCACTATGTGAGATTTGACTCGGAAGTTGGTTTTAAAATCGATGTTTATAACGAGCAACAAACCATCGCTAACACTATTGAGCTAGGTGCAAATCAACCCACCAAAATGTTAATTGCCAATGGTGATAACCGTGCAGTGTTAACATCAACCAGTGCAGGCAGCATAGATGTTATCACTTTAAGCCAAATTTCAAGCTCGGTTGAAACACTCGCCTTTAATACAACTTTTGGCGACAGCGCCATAGCAAAAAAAACACTGACATTGTCAAATATCGCTGCAAATTGGCAAGCAACGGCCAGTGCACCTTGGCTGATACTAACACCGCAAAGTGATGACAATGGCGAGAGAATATTAATTGATATTGATACTAATTTAATTACCGGTTGGGGCTTAATGACCGCCAGTATCTCGATATACGACCCCGCTAGTGACAGCACAAAAGTGATTACGGTTGATCTGGCTATTGATGCCATAAGGTTAAGTAGTAACTACCCGTCACTGGCTTTTAATAGTTTAGCCACCGAGCAAACACTCGTACATACCCTTGATATTTTAACCAACAGCGAAACTAATATCGCTTGGCAAGCCAGTACTGACGTTAGCTGGTTATCTTTATCAACTGACAGCACCAACAACACACTGACCATCACAGGCACACCCGCCAATATAGCCACTGACGGTGTTCATAGCGCGGTAATAACCTTATCACCAACTACCGCTGACACCGCGTTATTAGGCCGAATTAACGTCACCTTCAATAAAGGTGTTAATGATGCCAATGACCTTGATATCAGTAATATCAGCTTCAATACCTCAGGCCTGGTGTTAGACCCAATGCGGCCTTACGTTTATATTGCTCAAGGCGATAAACTTAGTACTTATCACGTTATTTCTGGCGCGTTAATTAACACCACAAGGTCACCATTAGTCGATGTCGATTTAACCAACTTAGTGATCCACCCTGACGGTTCAATGTTGTTATCATCAAATAGCGAAACTTATTTAGATGAAAACGAGCTTGAACAAACGCGGATTAATCATTATCAATTTGACTTAAACAACTATCAGTTTAGCCAAATAAATAGTGACAAGATCACCATAGAATACCGCCCTCTGATGATAAAGATAATCGCTGGAATACCCCTTGTTATCACACAAACACTGGAATACGCCGACCTAAATTTAACGCGCCAATATTGGCTTCAAAACAATGCCTATGTCGTTTCAAGTATTGGCCAAGCCAATAGTGCAGATATATTTATGGCCTACAAGCAAGCAAGCACCTCACTTGAGCGCTTTGCCCTAAGTTATAACGCTTATGCCAGTGAAACGATATCAGTGATAAATGAGCCCACCTATATCAATGCAGCCTTTACTAACTTATCGAGCTTTGCCATGAGTGATAACGGTGAGACGATTTATAGCGCTAATAGCAGCAGCGAATGGGCAAGTTTTGACGGCACTATCTACACTGACAACGGCCAACTTCAAGGCAATGCTAATGTGCAAACCTTTAACAGCATCACAGATAGCGGTAAAAACAGTTACTTCTATCGCTTTGATCCAACCTTAGGTATCACTTATAGTAAATATAACGCGGCTCAAGTTGAGCTTTGGTCAGAGGTTATAGCGGATGCTAGTGCTAGCGCTGAAAGTTACTTATTGCCAGCTTACCAACGTATGCTGATTTATGATGCAGAGACATCAACCTTAAAGTTACGCTCTCATCCTTAGTGGTAAGCTAAAATAGAGTACTTGCTTTTATTGACCACATAAGTTGATAAGCAATAAATGAAAAAATAAAAAACCGCATTTATGCGGTTTTTTATTTTTTAGAAAATTGAGCTTAAAAAAGTTTTTTCTTCGTTTGTTAATTCAACACAAACATTAATATCACTATCACTTTTGTCTTTTAAGTTAATTTCATCCACCAGTATTTTTATTATGGTGATGCAAGGTTCTAAGGTCATTAAATGATTAGTATTGTCTCTTTTGAGTAAATTGTCTCTTTTGAGTAAGTTATCTCTTCTGAGTAAACTTTTGATTAATAACACGTTGAGTTCAAGACTATTATTTTTTTCCCGTGGTGTTATTAAGACCAACTCATTCATAACCCTTTCTATTGCTGCATTATACATAAGAAAAATATTTAATAGTTGGGAACAAATAGCCTTGCATTTTTATGTGACTAAATTGGGAGAGAAAACTGGCTTGTTCTACTGATTCCACTCCCTCTACCACCACTTGGTGCTTATTACTTAGAAAAATGAGTAAACTTTTTAAAAATAAAACATCTGATGCCATTAGTCCCCAAAAAAGTTCTTTTGATACTTTAATGGTACTGAAAGCAATTTTTTTAGACAGTAGAATATCAAAATTTGATTGATTTCTTCCAAAATCATCAAGCCATAAGCTGACATTTGGACGCTTATTTATCTTATCAAGCATCGCTAACTCTAAGTAACCAAATTGTTGTATGTCGTGTTCTAATATCTCAATAGCAAGATGTTGTTCTTTATTATTATCCAAAATAGGAAAGCATTCATCAAAGTTTTTTATCACCTGTATCGGTGTATTTAAACTAATGGTGTAACTCCTATATTTTGAATCATTAATTAAAGCATTTAAAATTAATTTAAATAATTTTAAATGCTCACCCTCGGTTAAATATCGGAAAAACACATCAGCTGGAATATTATTAGCCTGACTGGTGATACTACAGAGCAACTCGGCATGATTGCATTGTTCTAATGTTGTCATAATTAATTCTGTACGGGGCTGAATAATCACCTTGCCCCAAACACAACAATCAAACGTAATTAATTGAAGCTTATCCATAAGTTGAATTCCTAATATGCTCGCCTTCATGAACAACTGAGCTTAATAAATAGCCAAACCCTCTAATATTTTCTATTGTTAAGTTAGTGTGTCTAAGGTTGATTCTCATTTCAGATATGGTCACCGCTAAATTATTTTTAACGACTAATTGATCAGGCCAGCCATAGTCATGTAAAAATTTGACACTGAGTGGAATATCTTTAAACCTTATAAATGCACAAAGTAATCTAAATGCTCTCTTTGAAAGCTTAGCTCTTTCACCTTTAAAGCTAACTATTTGATTATTATAATCAAATGAGAATTCAGGAGAAAAGTCTGATAAGTTAGGACATTTACATTTTGAGCAATAATCACTACATGCCTTATCTGCATTATCTGCATTATACAAATTTGTTAATTCCATTATTTCCTCTAGCGTATTTTAAAATTTAAAAATACTAATTCCTAATTACTAAATTAAATCATCATTGATTTAAAGGATTCGTTCTAATTCGGTGAGATATGATATTTGCTTCTATGCTATAACCCGATAAATATAATGGATTAAATTTTAAACCTATTGAAAAGTAGTACCTTTTATATCTATAACTTTAGTGGTGTCAAAATAATGACGTCAACAGTTTTCATGAGTAAAGTGAAATGCGTTAACTTTTTTAACTTTATTTAAGCTATAAAGGCCAACTTTAGCCCTATTTAATTAACGCTTAGATACCGCTATTATTTAAATAAATATAAAATTCAGGCAAAAAAATGGTCTTCGTAAGGAAGACCATTGGTAAACAGGCTCAGGAGGACAAGAAGTGTTGATTCACTTCTGGCAACTGGCTACCATCTTACAGGCCCTTTAGCTTTGCGTCCCTAGATTTCTCTGGGTTTGCGATTAGTTAATTTTATAAATATTGCGATAAGATCACATCATAAAAATGTACAATACTATTGTGTCACATTTACCGACTTGAATGTAAGTCAAAGATAATTATAAATTTTATAATTATCTTTGACTCTGAGTCGCCTATAAACCTAGTAACATTTACCTTACATTGTTTTAACTTAATTACCCAGCCGCTAGTATATTTCTCTGACATTAACTTCGCCTGCCTGTCATTATCTATTGCTTGAAATATTTTTAAGATAAGCGCTTATTTTTCTGATATAACGCTTTTTTTGTTAATCCTTTCTCTTGTCTATTTTATGAGTTTACCAGCACTAACGGTTTGATAACGACACTATAAGCTGAGCTGTACAATATAAGTTTTTAAACTGTCTAAATATCCTTAATAAGTAGCTAGCGTTAACTTACCCCCTATTGTTCAGAACTGATTACCTACCACCAGACAAATACGGGGGATACATATTATTATAAAATTTATAATAATATGTATCCCCCGTATTTGTGATATCGTTGGCTTAGTAAATATCGCAAAGCTTAATTATTGATCAGCACAAGACAAATGACATAAGTCATTATCAGATAATCGCTTTTTACCGCGGTTATATAATTTCGTTGTAATATTTATAAAGTGAATAAATCGCAAACCTAGGGAAACCTAGGGACGCAAAGCTAAAGGGCCTGTAAAATGGTAGCCAGTTGCCGAGAGTGAATAAACACTTTTGTTTCCTGAGCTATTTTTTTATCTATGGTCTTCTTTATGAGGGCCATTTTTTTTGCCTGAATTTTGTAAAATTCGTTAAAGATAAAAATGTAGCAGGAATTATTTGATTCATATGAAAAATTATTTACAAGGTGTTATTGCACTATTACTTTGCACTTATTCCATTAACAGCTTTGCTGGCTTCTCGGTTACCCGAACAAGTTTTGGTGTCAACCTTGACCAACCTGTGACCAAAGAGACCACCTTGATTAATTCAGGAAACCAAGTGGTGCGGGTCAGAGTAGATTTTGAAAAACCCAAATGGGCTAAAGATGAATACTATCTGGGAGATGATCTGGTAGCTTATCCTAAAATAGTAGTGATTCCGCCTAAGGGTAAAATACAAGTAAAAATCGCGCCAAGAATAAAAACAGATTTACAGGATGGCGAGTATGTCGCGCTGCTTGTTTTTAAAGAGATGCCTCCGAGAGGTAATGAAAACCAAGTAACTATGCTAATGAATATCGGGGTTCCCTATTACGGTCGAAAAGGCGCGCTTAAAACCGGACTGAATTTTGATGCCTTGCGGGTTGAGAAAACAGACCAAGGTTATGACTTGCTGGGAACGGCTAAAAATACCGGGAATTTTTCCTATCCGCTTGATATAGAAGTTAAGTTTTACAACAACAAAAACTTAATAAAAGAGCAAAGCTTTAAACAAGGGTTCTACCGGGCGCATTCGTTCGAGCTGAAAAAGTCAACGGAAATGGATGTTAAAGCCGACACTGCGCAGGTTGTTTTTGTTAATGAACAAATTGATTTTACCAAGAGCTTCGACTTTGAACTCTAGGAGCGCTGCACGTGAATAAAATAGCCTTTATTATGTTGTTTTTTTCAGCGTTTTCACAAGCTCAATTTGAGGAAAGAGAGGGGGTGTTTTACATCAACGGCGATGCTGTAAAAGCAATAGAGCTGTCCCTTGCTCTTTCTGCCATCGATTTTGGCGATGTTTATAACGATAGCGAAGTGGACAGTGTAGTGGTGGATTTTACTGTCAATGCAGAAAACACCTATGACTATACGGTGGAGATAAGCAATGATGACAGCACAGGCGTAGTGCAGATTTCACGCAGCTCTAGCGGAGGATACACAGCAGACAGTTTAACTTATATAGACACAGGCACGGGAGCATATCAGGCACATGAATTTTATGTTGACCTGGACACAGGAAATATGAGCGGGGACCTTGCCGCTACAGTCACTGTGATGGTTGCCTACAACGATATCGCACAATAATTTTCCGGCAATACCGCGGGAAAGTTATTTATTTTCAAGTGAAATAGAGAGAGTTCAAAATGAAAAAATTATTATCAACAACATCAAAAAAAGTATTACTAGCTACATCAATCCTAGCAATGTCATCAACAGCAATGGCTAATTCATCTGGCACATTAGATGATGAAACTGGCGTAAACTCTGTAATCAATGTGGTTGCTAAGTATATAACCCCTATCACTGTTGGGCTAAATTTAACAGATATCGACTTTGGGGATGTTTACACTGATTCTGATGTTACAGTTCAAAATATTACTGCTGACGTGCAGGGTGAATTTGGAGAAACATTCACCTATTCAATTGCACCAAGTGGCACTGCCGGATTGCTGGTGATAGGTGGAACTGATACGGGTGCTACTACTGTGCCGTTCGATGCTGATACAAGCACAGCAGCAGAGCTTAACTTCACTGTTGATCTTGATACATCGAAGCTTACACCTGATACAGATGTTTCTGAGACCGTTACGTTCACTGTTTACTATGATGCTATTGCAAATACAGGCACTACACCAAATGGTGATTATGTAGCACCAACTGCTAACGCTTCTTAATTAAGATTAAGGCAGCCTATGGCTGCCTTTTATCATCCGGCTGCACAGCAATGAACAAACTTCTATTTTTTTTACTGTTTCTCTATTCAGCATTGGTTTTTCCTCTGGAGATTGTCGGGGTGAAAAATGCTCAATTAAAAGATCTCTTGCTCTATAACGGTAGCAGACTGGAGGTTACTCCTGAACAGGGGGTGATTATCTCTGTAAAGGGGATCGAAAATAAAAGGGTAATGATACAAATTAAGGCCACCGGCGCTATCTATCTGACTTCAGGGGTTAGAATAGACAATCTCAAGGCTAAAAACCCGATTATCAGACTCGATGAATACGGCGAAGGACAGTTTGAAATAGGCTTTACTCTGCTGGGAGAAAAAAATGTCAGCGGCAAACACAGAAAACAGATTAAATATGATATTGAATATCTAGACTAGCTGAATAACCTACCCATTTACCATTTTCTATCTGGTTGTATTCAACTATTCAAACAGTTCAACTTCAAGTTACGCTTCGCTTAATAAAGCTAAGATCTCCATCGGTAGATTATATTGCTAGATATTACAGGCAGCTCAGAGTAGATTAATCACTATAAGGCAGGTTCAGTTTTGTATATCACTACGTCTCCGTTTTTACCTGATCCGTTCACTATTCTGAATGATTTAGCCGCTAACCTAAATAAAGCTAAGCAACAAGACTTGTCCACCAAGAAAGCTTCTGCCAGAAAAAATAATTCATTGCTATTACCATTCTCTGACTTCTTATTAAAAGTCGTCTGCTGCTGTGATTATTTTCCCGTTGAAAAATTAACTGTTCAAAATCTCATTAAAGCGCATGCAAAAAAACCGACTTATTATGTAATTCTCTTCGCGGCAGTGCTTTCCGTACTGACATTGTGGAAAGAATGATCTTGATAAGAGCGGCATGGCTTATGTTATCTAGCCTTCTTTTTTGTTCTTCCGCTTTTTCCAACGTTCAGGATGACTATTTTGAAAATATGATCACTCTTCAGGTGCACAGCTACCTGCAGCAGGAATTTGTTGAGGTAATGAGCGACTATGACGGCGGTATTTACCTGGATATCGAAGGCTTTTTAGAGCTTACCGAGCTCACTGAATATACTCAGCTTTCTATCGATCAGGGAAAAAACACACGGCTGATGGCGGGCAGCCTGTTTCCCGACAGGCAGGATGACTATTTTGAAAATATGATCACTCTTCAGGTGGGCAGTTACCTGCAGCAGGAATTTGTTGAGGTAATGAGCGACTATGACGGCGGTATCTATCTGGATATTGAAGGTTTTTTAGAGCTTACCGAGCTCACTGAATATACTCAGCTTTCCATTGATAAAGACAAGATCACACTACTGATGGCGGGCAGCCTGTTTCCCGACAGGCAGCAGCGGCGGATAATAACCGAGCTGAAAATGCTTAACCGTATAGAAGTCGATGGCAGGTTGTATATTGAGAAGGAGACTATTGCTGAGCTTCTCCCCCTAAAAGGCGTTAAGTGGATAGCGGAAAAATACACGTTGAAAATATCACCAGATTTCAATCTGCCGCTGGATAATAGGGTAAACGCGGAAAGAAGAAAGCGCAACATAGAAGCGGATAAAAATAACCAGCAAGCCGCTTCGAAGAACGACCTGTTTATGAAAGCGGATCGTAGGATGATTGACCTTGGCATGCTTAAGCTCAGGTATGATATCAATGATTTTAGCAATTATTTTAAGAAAGAGGAGACAAAGGGAAATCTGGAGATGGAATACAGCTCCCAACTGCTCTACGGTGATTTTAATGTCAGGCACAATCTTTACGCCAGTGGAGAGCTGCAGGATATCAGCCTGAAATATCCTTACCTGCTTAAGGATAAAACCGTCACTCTTGGTGATAACTATGTCACGGGCAACGATATCTTGGGTTATAACGGTAAAATCCGCGGGATATCAGTCAGTAACAACGACTACAGTGTAAAGCGTTCCGGCAGGGAACTCACTATAAGAGGGGCGGCGCCCAAGAACTCAATGGTTGAAATCTATCAAAACGGCAAGGTAGTAGACTATCAAACGGTGGAAGGAAAGGAGTATCAGTTTACTCTGGATATGAGAAGTCAAAAAGATGCCTTCAAGATAAAGATATATGACAGAAACGGTGTCCTCATTGAGGAAGAAAGTATCAATGTGATGTCGGGACATGATTTTCTCTCGCAGGGAAAGTGGGATTATGATTTTTTCTATGGTCAAAACACAGGCGGAGAAAACCTTTCCTGGGATGATAAGAAATATGGCATCGCTTACGGCTTGACCAACAACCTCACCTATTCCTTTAACTATTACGATACCCGCAATGAAGACAAGCTGTATCGATATGCAAAGCACTACGCGGGATACCGTTTTTCAACTTTAGCTGTGCCCTTAGTCATAAATTTTTCCTATTATGATTCTCTGGAAGACCCCAGCGAGGGTTATATCACCGAATTGGAAACCGAGCTATTTTCTCAACAATTTTATTACAGTTATGAGCAGTACAGTAATCGATTGGCTCAGGATGAAAGTAAGGAAAGCTACCAGGAAGCTGAGATAAGCGGGGATTATGGCCGAAGTGATTATTTTGTCCGGTTTTCAACTAAGAAGTACCTGAACAGGATAAAGCAGAAATACGATACGGGCTTAAGTTATGACATTAGCAGAAAAATTCGAATGGATTTGGATCTTGGGAAAACCGTTACTATAGATAATAACATCAGGGATAATAACATCCGAGATAATAACCGAAGTGCTAATTACACTGGGAAGATAGGTTTTTATGCCAACCGGGAAGATTTTACCTACAGCTTAGATGCTGGGTATAATACGAGCAGAGATTCAAAGTGGCAGTATACCGGCAAAATTAGAAAAAGATTCGGTCAGCACAGTAAATACTCCTTTAACATTGATGTGGATTATAATGAAAATGATCATTTCAGCTTAGGAATAAGTTTCGAATACAAATTTAATACGTTTTTAAAGATGGACTATAACTACAGCAGCGGCGACAGAGAGCAGAAACACAGAGTTGGCGCCAGCTATGAACAAGTTATTAATTTGAAAAAACCCTTCACGCTTAACCATGCCCGAACCCCTGATCAGGGTTATGTTGAGGGGGCTGTATTTATTGATAAAAATGGCAACGGGAAAATGGAGCGGGATGAAAAACCCCTTGCAGGGGTGGGAGTCGGTATAGGTCAAAATAAGGTAAGGACCAATAAAGCGGGGCTTTTTTACCTTTCCGATGTTTCTCCCTATCGAAACAACAAACTGCGTTATGATTATTCAGGCACTATGATTGATCCCACACTCAGCGCGGATGATGTTAAGGAAATCAAGCTTATCCCCGCATCGGGTAAAAAAGTGGCTGTGGGGCTTGTGCCCTTGTCCCTGATTATGGGCTCAATTACCCTACCTTCAGTAGAGCGTAAAATCAGGAAAAAGTTTTTCAGCTATGCGGAAATAATAGTTGAAAAAGACGGTGTCTACTACCGCAGTATAAAGCCTGAATACGATGGTTTTTATGTTGTTCAGGATTTGCAGCCGGGAGAATATTCCCTGAAAATAAACTACCTGGGCAGTGAAACAGTAACCCTTAAAAAGGATGTTCTTGAGGTTGTTGTAAGCTCAGGAGAAACTGGCGATTTTTATGAGGGAATGGATTTTAAAGTAACGGACATTAAAGCTAAAAAACTCAATTGAAATCAAAAAGATAGTTAATTAACCATTTAACTTTTGCTTTTAAATAGACCTGATACCAGGCAAATATTAGCACTGGACAACCTAATACTAAAACGTTAAATATTCACCACTTCACACGAGATAAAATCAATAGTACTGCTGCATAGGAGTTAACTGAATAACGTGCTTAGCCAGCAAATGCCATCACAGAACTAGATGATTAACAGCCCTTTTGCAATGGTTTGACTTACCTGCGAAACCAACAGCTACCAGTGCATAAAGCGCATCAAGTAAACAAAACCAAAAGCATAATGTTCCTCTTTGTGTTGAGAAATTTATCTCACGCTTAAGACTGCGTTAAGATTTTTCATAGATACTTGCTTTAATAAAATCCTAATGGATTCATTTAAAGGAAGTATCATGGAAAAGCTGTTTCAAGTATTACGCTCGCGCGCTGATTTTTTTCCTCATCAAACTGCTTTAATGACAGATGCGGGTGATCATCAAGACATCATTTCTAATCAGCAATTATGGCAAAAAATAGCGAGTGTAACCGCGGTTTTTACCCAAGAAAAAGTGCAGTGCGTTGGGCTGTATATGGATAACTGCTCAGAGTGGATTATATGTGATTTGGCTGCCGCTAGCTTAGGCGTGACCTTGGTGCCCATTCCACTATTTTTTACGCCAGCACAAGTTGGACATTTAGCGAAAAGCGCACAACTAGACGCCATTATAACCAAGCAAGCTTTAACGCTGGCGCTTAACACTAACGAGCACTTACATTTTGCTGTTGCGAATAACGCCGCACCTAAGCTTTTACCACTTACTGACACCCTGCTATTGCCTCTATCGGGCGATTACCGCCTTGATCGTGAAATTAATGCGATTAACGATATCGAGGCCGTGACTAAAATTACTTATACCTCAGGCTCTACCGGAGAGCCTAAAGGGGTTTGTTTATCCAGTGCGAACATTGCCGCTGTGTGTGAAGGCATTGAAGCTTCAATGGTTCAAATGCCCAGATCAGATCATTTATGCGTTATGCCGTTAGCGACATTATTAGAAAATATTGCCGGGGTATATATTTGCTTACTTCGAGGTGGAGCGGTAATAACCGCGCCATTAGCCACGCTAGGTTTTGTGTCTAATGTTGAATTCGATATTGAAAAACTCGTCAATAAAATTGCTTTGCATCAGGTTGGCAGCGTTATTTTATTACCACAAATATTAAAATACTTAGTGCATGCAGCAAATACAGACGTTTTAGCTCAATGCGCCAGCTTACAGTTTATCGCGCTAGGTGGAGGCAAAACATCGCCACTTATTTTGCAACAAGCGATAGATATTGGGCTACCTGTTTATGAAGGCTATGGTTTATCAGAATGTTGTTCGGTGGTCAGTCTTAATTTACCCCAACAAAATAAAGTAGGCAGTGTTGGTAAAGCACTACCTCATGTGCAGGTAAGTATTGCTGCAGATGGCGAGATCATGATTGATGGTCAGGCAATGCTGGGGTATTTAGGTGAATTAAAGCCAGTACCTGAACAAATTCATACCGGTGATTTAGGCTATATAGATGCTGATGGCTTCATCTATGTGTCAGGTAGAAAAAAGAACATTATTGTCAGTAGTTTTGGCCGTAACATTTCTCCTGAGTGGGTGGAGGCCAGCTTAACGTCGTCGTCGACTATTGCGCAAGTAGCGGTTTTTGGCGAAGCTCGTCCTACTTTGTCAGCGGTAGTGGTTGCCAGTCATAAAAACCCGCTTGCGATACAAAACGCTATTGATGAGTGTAATAAAAGCTTACCCGATTATGCGCAAATTCATCATTGGTTGCTAGCTGATGCCCCTTTTAGTACTCAGTCAAATACGCTTACCAGTAACGGACGTATAAAAAGAAAAAATATTGAATTGGTCTATGAAGACAAACTTGCTGCACTTTATTCATAATTTAACCGTATTTATTATTAGTACTCGCTATTAGCAATCACTGTTAGCAATCACTATTAGCACTTATTATTAGGACATCAGTATGACAAACATTATTTCGGCTACCACCCACACAGCGCTAAATAATATTGAAGTGGTTAACCAAGCCAAACAAAAATTAAATGATAACGGCTGGGTATTGCTGCGCGGGTTTGATGCTAGCTTGCCAAAATTTAGTGAATTATTAACACAGTTTTGTCATGAGCTAACCTTTGATCCCGCACGTGAATTTGCTGATAAATCTAGCCAAAAAGTTAATGCGGGTACAGACGCAGTAGGTTTACATATAGAAAATGGTAATACACCTTTCCCACCAAACTTGGTGGCTTTTTATAGTGAAAAAAGCGCTAAACAGGGTTCTCAAACGACCTTGTGCGACGGCGCTGAACTTTTTCAAAATATGTCAGCACAGTTACAACAAGCATGGCAGCAAACGGTGACTGTTTCACGACGTTTACCTTCCCACCTTTGGCGCCAGTATGTGGTTAATCAACACCCAGAAGTTAACGGTTTAGCTGAGGTAACTGAAAAACATTTAGCTGATTTTATAGCGATTAATCAACATCAAAGAGGGAAAATAAACCCTGATGATAGTTTAGATTACGCATTAGATATTCAGCCTTGTTTACCCATTAAGGGCCTTGCTAATCAAGAAGCGGAGAAAGGAACATTCACAGAAGAAAGCCAAACTGAGCAATTCGCCTTTGCCAACGCACTGTTAGGTCCTTCTTTTAATTATGAAAAACCCAATTATAGCTTTGCTAATGGTCAGCCAGTGAGTGAAGCATTAATGAAACAAACCGCTGAGCTTGCTGAAAAATATACTCAAGAAATTCAGTGGCAAGATGGCGATATAGTCATTATTAACAATAAACGCGTATTGCATGGTCGCAGAGCTATTACTGGCAACTTAAGCGACAGAGCACTTTTTATTGGAATGGGTTACTAAGCCTTAATTTTTTACAAAACACGTTAAACAATATTTTTAGCTCATGCTATAAACTGCATGACCAGAGGCTCTGCAAATGACCAATAAATTCAGTAACACCATGACCAATAATAATATTTTACTCACTGGCGCAACCGGGGGCATTGGACAAGCGTTTAGCCAACTATTGTTTAGCTCTGGTGCTAACTTGGTTTTAGTCGGTCGAAATCAAGCGAAACTAACGCAATTAAAAGCCGAATTATTGGCTTCAAATCCAGAGGCCAAAAACTCAGTGGTTAGCTTTGTGGTAGATATTTTACAGCCAGCACAACGTGCTCACCTAATTGCACAATTAGCCTTATTGCCGTTTGAAGTTAATTTATTGATCAACAATGCTGGGGTAAGTCAATTTAAGTTATTTGAACAAGCTAGCGAAAGTGAAATAAGTCATATTATGACGACTAACACTATCGCCCCTATGCAACTAACCCAAGGGTTATTGCCCTTACTTAAACAGTGTGACAAGGCACAAATAATCAATATTGGCTCTACTTATGGCAGCATAGGTTTTCCTGGCTATACGGCTTATTGTGCCAGTAAATTTGCTTTAAGAGGCTTTAGCCAAACATTATCAAGAGAACTAGCCGATAGTAATATTCGGGTTAAGTATCTTGCGCCACGCGCCACTCAAACGAGTTTAAATAGTAGTGAGGTAGAGAAATTAAATGCTGAACTGAATAGCACTGTCGATTCAGCCGAAACTGTGGCTAAAGCATTACTCACCTTAATCATGCAATCAAGTGAAGAACGCTACATAGGTTGGCCAGAAAAGATTTTTGTTCGAATCAACCAATTATTTCCCTCACTTGTTAGTCAATCAATTATAAAACAATTACCTATTATAAAAAAATATGCCAATAGTAGTTCAGTGTGATTTTTTCTATAACTTTACCCTTAATGTAAAAGTCGAATAAAGTGGGAACCCTCTACATAAAGATGGCAACACCAAATAACTAAAATTAACTAAAATTGGCAACTGACAATCCTATGCGTTATATAGCAAAAGCTAGCTATCGTTCACTCTTTAGGTCAACTGATCGCTAAAATTTAACCTTAGGTTTAGTCTGTTTAATGGTAAGAATAATGAGCACACTGCGGCCATTAGCAGTATTTGAGTTAAAATCACTTTGTGCGCTTTATATAGTGGAATTTAGCAACTCGTTAATTATAACGTCCGCTTCAAGCTGCCGTTATAATTCGATAAATGAACATTTACAGTTAACCTAAGTAGTCATTAAAGCAGCGCTTTGGTCTATCACGCTTCAGGGCACTTAGCGAGATAGCAAATTTGTCAATTCATGGCCAAACAAGTCATATTTACCTATCTTGTTTGTTTTAGCGATTGATCACCTGTGGATATCAAAATCTGCAAGTATTTGCACGCGTGAGCGTATTGAGCAGTTTACTTGGTCAGATCATTATGCGATAAAACGCAGCTTGAGGTTAAAAACAGATAGCTTTAAAAAGTAACACGCTCATAGTCATAAAAACAAGTAACAATACGCCGCTTGTTTGATATTATGCCTCTTCTCTGAGTAAACATCGTCCTCTTGGTTCATCACCTTCATGAAGTACAACGTCGGAATGTAGGAACTGTGCCGCCTCTGCTGAGCCTTTCACTTTAGAAGCACTGCGGGCCAACATTTCTGCTTCAAACTCAGTTAATACACTTGCTCTTACACCCGTTTCTCGCCATTGAGACATAGGTCTACATCCTATGGATATGCCCCGAGCTAATGATAGCGCGTCTAACAGAGCTTGATTCGCCCCTTGTCCTTTAAATGGACTCATCGGGTGAGCTGCATCGCCGATTAAGGTTACTTTACCTGCTTTTTCCAACAATTCTGCATTGAGTAATTCACGGTCATAAGCAGGGTAACCAGAAACTAACGCTGACTTAGTAGCCGATAAAATTTGAGGAATGGGATCATGCCACTGACATCTTTTTGAGGCTTCTTCTTTAAGTGCTTGAGGGCCTTTAGCGCTCAACGCTTTAGCCTTCTCCTCTGATATAGGGAAGCTAAGTTGCCACATTACCGACTCTGAATCATAAGGCATGATGTAGATTCGTTCATGGCCATTGGCGGTTTGAAATACCGTAGCCGAGTCGAGCAAAGGGCTTTCAAGCCCGTTGAGATCAGCCAAAGGACAGATACCTAAAATCACAATACAACCTAGGTATTGTAGTGGTTTTATATCATCTCCAATCAATAATTTTCGTACCGAACTGCGGATACCATCGGCACCCACAAGCAGATCTGCCTTAACATGCTTTATTTCTGCGCTGCTCTCGTTCTTGGTCTTTCCTTTAGTGTTAACTTTAGTGTTAACTTTAAAGCTCAGATTAACGGCCGCACCTTCAGTTTCCTTAAAATCAACTAATTGGTGATCCCACTTAACCGCATCATGATCACCCAGTTGCTCAAGCAAAGCAAAGCGTAAAGATTGGCGGGCGATATGTATATTTCTGCGTTTCACAGAGGTCTTTATCTCAGACGGCAACCACTTTCTTATGCCCCATTCTCCAATCTCTTTACCATCAGTGGTGTGTACCACATGTCTTGTAGAAATTACGCCATGCCTTAGTGATAAAATACCTAATGCTTTGATTGCTTTACTTGCCTGTTGCAACGTGAGGCCATAACCTTGAGAGCGAGCACCAAAGCCGCTATCACGCTCATAAAGTGTAAAAGGAATACCGCGGTGTTTACATGCTACAGCCAAAGCTACTCCACCTATACCACCACCAATAATAGCAAGGTGTGGGTAGTTTTCTGTATCGGCTGTAGGATGACTAGCTGATTGAACTAAGCCAGAGCCGCTACAGTTCAAACAATCATAGAGGTGACCTTTAGGTCGAACGGGGGGCGTGCCTTGACCATTCATTTCTTCAAAGTGCGCTAACGCTCTTTGAAAGCTGAGTTTCACTTTTTTGCGCAGCTTTCTCCTTTTTTTGCTGCGTCCCTGACATTCCTGGCAAGTCGTCCAATTATGCTGTGTGTTTTCCAACTCGTTTTACCTTTTTGTTTCGCCATAAATGACTCAGTCACCATCTATAACGAGCATTTTAACCGATACAGTGGATGTTAACCTAATAGTATATTGTGGACGAAAGCGCCTTAGAGTATATATGCTAATGTCATCTATCCCTGCCTGTAGCAGACATTAGATTGAGAGTAGCGCTTGCAAGAAAAAGGAATAATTCAAATTAACTCATCTATGTCATCTTTTAGCGATAAACTGAAGTCTTGATGTGGTCAACTCTAGCTTGTGCTTTACACCAAGGTTAGCATTAACTGTTTGATGAAGAATGATTGATGTGGTGGCAGAGTTGTCCGTCAAGATAATAATCAATTTGGATTAGTGAGGCTACGACTTCTGCAAGGTTTTTAAAAGACATAGTCATGTGCAATATTTGCACATGGCTATGTCTATATTAGTTCATTCAGATTTTCACTCAGACGGATGCGCTGTTGAGACTATATGTTGTAAAAAGTGCAACAACTGAAAGGTTACTACTTGCGTGAGCCTGCCTATCACTTTTTTAGTTTTTTCTCGTTTTTATGCTCAATTATTCAACAACTTGTTGGATAGTTGAGCTGGTAATAGAGTCAGTAATGATACTGATATTGTTAGACGCTGGGCTGTTAGTGGAAAAGGTATTGCAAATAGAGCCGAAATAGATGTCGCAGAAGATTTACACAATGGAAAATTAGTAGCACTTTTACCTGATTTTCAGTCTCCAGTAGTGCAACTTCATTTAATTTGTCCAAGTAGGGAACAAGTTAGTCCAGCAGTAATCGCGTTCAAGGAATTGCTCAGAGAGAAATCGGCACAAATACAACTCTAAACCCCGATTCCTACAGTGTTATTACCTAGGCTATTTTAGAGTGTGTCAACTTTTTCGCTTCAAATATAGTGAGTACTTAGGGATTTTTTTAGGTTAGACTTTCTTCAATTGATGTAGTGTTTCAATAAACTCTGTAACAGCCTTGTCTTTAATATCAACTTCGAGTAAAACATTATTTTGTCCCTCAGAATCAATATAGAGCTCTTTAGTCTTGTAAAAAAAACCACCTATCAAAAAGAATAACCCCAATATAAACAAACCCCAATTGGATAAATAATCGCTACTAACTTCTGTTTCGCAGAAAAATATATAAGAACAACTTTCAATTGATTGACTGGTCCAGTGAAACCACAGCATCAATAACAAAGCTCCACAAAATGAAGTAAAAAAGTAATTTATAGTTTTTGTTCCGTATCGATTTATACCTTCAATAGGTAAAACAAATGAGTCATTTAATGCTTTGTAAAAAACAAATTGTTTGCTTATGCTCAGATTAACTTCTTCTTTGTTTTTTAGTTCTGACATAAAGCTATCTATGACGCCTATATTCTTATCTGAACCAGATACTGAAGTAATTATATTTTCTTTCTCAATATTTTGATTCATTAGGCCAACTTATTCATTTATTTAAAAAGTAAGTTTATTATTTTTTCTAATACTATACTACAGTATTATTACGTAATTTTTATACTCTTTCTTTCATAAGCCCACGCTAATAGTGCAAAATTCATTTCTTTTTTGTAGTCGCCATGATCCCATGCTTAAGGATTAAACTTAATGTTTCGCTATACTTTTATTCACTTTGGCAAGTAAAACTAAAACCTCTTGCTGTCTAAATTTATCAGCACTGGCTCGGTTAATTCGCTGTGGAGCCACTTGTGCTAATAATAGGTGCTCTTTTGCTTTTTTATACTGGTCTTGTTCGAGATAAAATTCAGCTAAGAAGTAGTTAATATCAATCCCCGTAGGATTCATTTTTACAGCGGCTTTAAGATGTTGTTCAGATTTGTCGTCATCACCAAAACTCAGTGGCCAACCAGGTACTTTAAGGTAAAGAATACCTAAACTGGTGTGTGCAGAGCCTTGTAAAGCGGTTTCATCCAGAGATAAAGCTTTTTCAAAAGCACTTTTAGCATCATCGACTAAAGAAAGTGCTCCTAAGCCACCTTTTGCCCCCGCAAAACTAGATTGTACAATACCGTGCCAAATCCAAGCTTCGGCATGGTCAGGGAATTCAACGGTTAGTTTTTTTGATGCTTGCTGTAACTCGGTAAACTCGTTTTTTTGTGCCTTTTGAGTTTTAACATAATTAGCTTCTACCCACTGTTGCTGTATGGCGAGTAGTGCGTCATCAAAATTAAGCTTACTGATATTATTCGCGTAAACGTTGCTTACAAGGCAACAAAGGAGTGTTAATAATGTGAATTTTTTCATGGTAATACCTTTTTATTAATCATATAAATTAAAAGCTTTTTAACTTAGTTGCTGACATGTTTGGGCAATTTGTTTATCAAGTGATTTAAACATTGCTTGATACATTGGCAGTCGGCCTATCAAAGCGATAACATCGGACAACGACACAGCAATAACCTTTGGATTAGTGGCATAATAACTGCCCCAATCATCAGTCGATGTTTGAATTTTATTCTGGTAAGCATCACTAAGGTGAGTGCAATGCACACCTGATTTAGCCATTAAATTAACCACCTTTTCTGTACCTGAAAACACCATGTATTTATAGTTTAGATAAAACAAAGAAACGGCTGTGATCATAAATAACGGCAGAGTGAACCGTTGATTGTTACTAAAAAGATGGCCTATTTCGACAATATCTTTTCTGTCAATATTATTTTTTACAAACACAGCTTGTTGCTCAATAGCACCGGAAAGGTATTGCTCAACAAATAAATCGTCTTGACCACTACGAATGCCTAAAGCCGCTTTATAAGTACCATTACACAGAGCCAACAAATGAGGCATAGTCACTGAAACTTTCGCCTGATAGCTCTTGAGAAAACCTTGTTTGATAAATTGCTCAATCTCGCTTCTTTGCTTACTGCCCAATGCCGCAACTTGAATATCAAAATTAAACTTTTGCTTAACAAGTGAATTATTACTTGTTAAGTGGGCACTTGGTGAATGGGTACTTGGTGAATGGGTACTTGGTGAGTATGGAGTTGGCGTAGTCTTATTTGACAATGGCTCAGGCGATGTCAAATTAACTGAATAATCTTGATATATTTCAGTTGAAGTTATCTCGTGTACTTGATGGCTTGAAATTGTGTTTAACATTATAACTATCTCCTGAAAAGTTCATAATGTCATTCTATTACTGAAATCTTAAAGTAAGCTTAAGTAAGCTAAAATTATGTTAATAAATCATCTTATTTTTCACTTTCATGTTTGAGTAACTTAAACGCAAAAATTCAGTTCGATAAGCCGTTAGTGATGCAAAGATAATGATCATTGAGTAATGGCCATGCCACCCAAACATACCTTACAACCTGTAAACTCTACGTATAAAAAAAGGGCTATTAAAAAGCCCTTATAGGTAAATTATCTCTAGTCGGTCAGCTAAATACAGTTTTGTTGGACTTTGTATTCACACAGCCAAGAATTATAACTCACCTATTACTTTGACTCAGCACCTGTGACTTTAAGTCAGCAAACTATTACTTTAAGTCAGCAACCAAAGTTTTCAGCCACTTCTCTTCAGTAATAAATGCCCAAGACAAATGCTGATATTTTTCACCCATACCTTCGTTAAGTATTTGCTGTTCAGATTTTCCTGCAGCAAGTGCCGCAGACACTTTATTGATACTAAACTCCACCATTGTCGCAAAAGCTAGCATATGGCTTTTGTCGGTTAACTTGCCATGACCTGGAATGATCACTACATCGTCAGGTGTGTTTTTAAGCATGTACTTAACGTTGGCTAAATAGCCTTTAACACTACCACCACTTTCTAAGTCGATATAAGGAAAACCCACTTCAAAAAATAAGTCACCGGTATGTAATACGTTCGCTTTTTTAAAGTAAACATAGGTATCGCCGTCAGTATGGCCGCTCGGTAAATGTGTTAGCTGAACTTCTTCGTCAGCTAAATAAATAGTAATACCATCTTTGTAGGTTACTACCGGCAAACTTTCTACTTCATGGTCCGCTTTGCTGCTCAACCGGTTGCGAACATTCTCATGGGCAAAAATTGGCGCTTTATGTGAAAAAAACTGATTACTGCCAGTATGATCACCGTGATAATGCGTATTAATGATATATTTAAGTGCTTTATCCTCAATGCCTTTCATTGCCGCTTCAATTTTCTCAGCTAATGGGGCAAATTTATCATCAACTAATAGCAAACCTTGTTCTGTGGCTAACACGCCAATATTACCACCTGGGCCTTGCAACATATAAACACCGCCGGCAGCGGGTTGCACAGTTATATCAGCATCGGCCATTTCTTGCGCATGCAATGAAACACTCAATAATGTACTCACGACTGCACTCACTAAAACGCTAAAAAGTGTAGTAGGTAGCACTAAAATTTTTTTTAACATGATTTTCCGCCATTTTTAATATGATTAAGACTTGAGAATTCAAAGCATAGATTAAATCCTATTAATAGCTTTAAACTTCTGTCATTAAATTGGTGTTTGTATTAGTTGATATGGATTATTTTACTCTATTAAACCGTACTTAGATCACTTTGCCCTAGCATTACACCTTTCAAAGGAAATAAAAAATAAACACTAAATTAACAAAAATAAAACATAAGACTAAAATAAGGCTAACTGACTTTGCTTATCATGACTGAGCTGCTCAGTAAAACCCAATGACAAGCCTATTAAACGCACTTTTCGATTATTAGCTCGGGTCATAGCTTTTTGTAATAACTCAATAAAAACAGCTTCAAGACAAGATTTTGATTGAATATCAACCGTTGTTTGCTTAAAGTCGGCAAACTTAATTTTTACTGTTTGTTTGCTAATTTCACGATCGGCATACTTGGCTAAGCGCAGTTGTAGTTTACTAAATAAACTTATTAGTATTGCCTGGCACTGTTCAATGGAGTCAATATCGTCTGCCAGAGTAGTTTCAATTGCCAGTGATTTTCTAACCCGTGAGGTTTCAAGTGCTCTGTCATCTATACCAAAGCTACGTTGGTATATAACGTTAGCGAATTTACCGACTATAGTGTGTAGTTTTGCTACCGAACTAACTCTTACATCGGCGCAGCTTTCAAAACCAAAAGCTTTTAGCTTTTCACTGGTTTTTGGCCCAATGCCTGGGATTTTTTTCAGCGCTAAATTAGCCACAAAAGCGCTGACATTTTCTGGCGTAACCACACATTGGCCATTGGGCTTATTTTCATCGCTCGCAATTTTAGCTAGAAACTTATTGGGCGCAATACCAGCCGACGCGGTGAGATTAAGCTCGTTATAAATATCACGGCGTATTTGTTCGGCAATTAAGGTAGCGCTACCATAAAAAAACGGTGAGTCAGTGACATCAAGATACGCTTCATCTAACGACAAAGGTTCAATTAAATCAGTATAACGGTGTAATATGGCGCTAATTTGTTGCGATACTTGTTGATAAACTGACATACGGCCATTAACAATAATCAGTTCAGGACAAAGGGCTTTCGCCCTAGCGTTTGGCATAGCGGAGCGCACACCAAACTCTCTCGCCTTATAGTTACAAGTACACAACACACCTCGCGGCCCATTGCCACCAACAGCAATAGGCACATGACGCCACTGGGGATTATCACGCATTTCAACAGCGGCGTAAAAGCAGTCCATGTCAATATGAATTATCTTTTTTTGCGGAGGCTTATCTTTAAACATTTACCATGCCATATAAATAAATTGATGTAAGATATAACAATATAGACCATAACTGTATATAAACACAGTTACCTTACCATTTATTAAGCTAGCGTCAATATAGTAAAATAAAGAAATGGCTTAAGTTATCAATATAAATCATTATAAGATGTTGAATGGTAGCGGGCGTAGGCGGTAGTGCAAAGCAACAATTTGCCTGAAATGATTGTTAAAAATGAAGACTGAGTTAAAGAGTGATTAAATAGAGCCAACCACCTTTTCTGGTTACTCATTAAAGCTATTAGTGACTATATTAAGCGGCAAACCAGCTAAGGTTAAATACGCTTTAGGCGTAATAACAATAGCGAGTTCGACACCATATGTTTTCAGTTAAGCTAAATTGAAAACATGTTAACCATTAATCAAAAAGTGTACGCCAATACTTGCCGCGTAACCTAAAGCAATAGCCCAACTCCACTTTAAGTGCCCCATAAAAGAATACATACCTTTGGTTTGCCCCATTAACGCGACACCTGCCGCTGAGCCAATGGACAATAAACTGCCGCCAACCCCCGCGGTCATGGTAACTAATAACCATTGCTGAAGATCCATCACTGGGTTCATACTTAAGACCGCGAAAACTACCGGAATGTTATCAACAATGGCTGATAATACACCTACAGCAATATTGGCATAAGTTGGGCTCCAGTTACTGTACAAGGCCTCTGAAACTAAGCTTAAATAGCCCATAAAGCCTAAACCACCCACGCACATAACAACGCCATAAAAGAACAGTAAGGTGTCCCACTCTGCTCGTGCTATTTTGTCAAAGATATCAAAAGGTATAATATTGCCAAGCTTTTTCAATGCTTCTGCATCGTTTTCAGCTTCGGCTTTATTACGTTTTTTATCTAAAGATCGTGGTAGGCTCATACGTAAATAAAAACCAAAGAATTTTAAGTAACCTAATCCCATCATCATACCTAACACGGGTGGCATATTAACCACACTATGGCATAACACAGCGGTTGCAATGGTCAGCACAAAAAGTGCGACAATTCTTTTTGCTCCTCGTTTTATTTGGAAAGTTTCACTGACGACTGCCGTCGACTTTTCATTGGAAATGAAAAAGCTCATGATGATGGCGGGTACTGCAAAATTGACCACTGAGGGAATAAACAAAACAATAAATTGTTCAAACTTAACCAGCCCTGACTGCCAAATCATTAAAGTAGTAATGTCGCCAAACGGGCTAAATACCCCCCCCGCATTAGCCGCAACAACAATGTTAATGCAGGCTATATTGATAAACTTTTTATCCTTCGACGCCACTTTTAATATAATGGCACACATCAACATAGCAGTAGTTAAGTTGTTAGCAAATGAAGAAATCGCGAAGGCTAAAATACCCGTTACCCAGAACAACGACCTAAGGCTCAAGCCCTTAGAAACCATCCATAAACGCAAGCCATCGAAAATACCTCTTTCTTCCATAGCGTTAATGTAGGTCATGGCCACAAGAAGAAATAATAATAACTGCGCATATTCAAGTAAGTTATGATTAAAGGCTTCCTCTGCCTCTAAGGGCACTCCATGCTGGGTGTATACCCAGCCAATAATTAACCAAATAACACCCGCGGCAACAAGCACAGGTTTTGATTTTCTTAAGTGGATAACGTCTTCACCAATAACCAGTAGGTAGGCGATTGAGAATAAGATAAGGGCAGTGAAACCAAATATCGAGTTGGTTAAATCAATACTGCCGTGACCTGAGGCCCAAGCAGTAACAGGAATACATGAAAGTAACAGAATTAATAATATTTTTTTAAACATAAGTACCTAATGAACTCAATATTGTTCTGGTTATTAGCCTTGACCCATGACTAAAATGGCTCTTTTATTGGCTTGTACTATTTTCAAACTTAACTCGGCTGTTTACTCGCTTTTTAATGTATCAATTTGATCTGATTAAGCGGATAAATTCGCGCTGATAAGTAACGAATAAGGCCCTCTGCTTTGCTAAATCATTTAAATTTTAGCAAAGCAGAAGTATTGCCCACAGTATTATAATCTGCGAAATAACATGTGGCTTATATTATTTTTAAAGTTTTTGCTCTAAATTATAATATATCGCAAAATTTTGTTACTTTCCATCGACATGATAAATAATAAGCTTTAGGTTTAGCTTTTATATTTGTCCATTAATAAGCGCTAGCTAGCAGTAAAGAAGAGGTAAAGGAGAGATAAGTTGTGATATATAAATGTAGAAGTATCCCCTTCATTTTAAAATCACTGTTAATTTTATAAAAGATGCGATAGCTTAGCGCTATTTTTTTCTCACCATAAAGGTTTTTATTTTGCATACGCGAGCACTTTCTCCGCTATATATTTTTATTATTTTATTGACCACAGCATTTTTTTCATGCGCTAGCTCTGCCCATAGCAATGATATTAATAAGGCGACGTTATCGTTAGATAACAGTAAATATTATCAACTTGTTGTTACGGTAGACTTGCTGCATTTACTCAAAAAACATCTCGACATCTCAGGTGATGACGCTCAGGTGATTGGCGTACTCAATCAGCACTCGTTTATTGAACAAAAAAAGCTACTCGAACATCTGCAAGTTATTTTGAGCCAGCAAACTAGTCTGCACTTTACTGATATAAATGAGCATAGAAATATTGACGGGAACATAGAACAAAATCTAAAGCACAATATCTCGCCCTTTAAAGGCTTACAATTACAGCATTTAAAGCGAATATTGTCTCAACAAGCCGGCTTAGCAGAATATAAAGCACAATTAAACGTAATTGGCGATATTCCACAAGGGGTGGATGAAGTTGCCGTGCGATTTTCGCCATTATTGGGTGATATTGTACTGAAAGTGATTCGACCACAGCAAGAAATCATCCGTTCAGCAAGCCTAAGTAACCGTTATAAAATTAGTTTAGCCAACGCCAACTTAGCAGCAAGTAACGCTATAGTACCTACAAGAATAAAACTTGCTGCTGATTATATTTATCAGGGTTTTGTTCATATACTGCCACTGGGCTTAGATCATATTCTTTTTGTTTTAGCCCTTTTACTTTTTGCTAAACGTCGCTCCACTTTACTATGGCAAGTCTCTGCGTTTACCCTAGCGCATACCATTACCCTTGCCTTAGGTATTTACGGTGTTGTAGCCTTGTCTAGCGCAATTGTAGAGCCGCTCATTGCCTTATCTATTGTCTATGTAGGCGTTGAAAATATTTACCGAGCACAAACAAATACCACTAGTTATACACGCATGCCGATAATATTTGCCTTCGGTTTATTACATGGTTTAGGTTTTGCTTCGGTATTAGGCGATCTAGGATTGGCGCAGAGTCAATATGCCTTGAGTTTGATCTCATTTAACATTGGCGTTGAACTAGGACAACTGACGGTTATTGCCCTGGCTTTTATTTGTTTATATCCCTTGAGGAGTAAAGTTTGGTATCAAAAAAGGTTAGTGCTGTCGCTTAATATTGCTATTGCCGTTATCGCTATCTATTGGCTAATTGAACGACTTATTTAAGCGTTTTAGTTAAGTTATTACCATGGTTAATGGCAGAAGTTAATGGTAAATAGTTAACGTTACCTCTAAAATTTCTAACCATTAACTAAGCATCACCTGCCTTGACATCGAGCTACAAGGGTCTGCTAATGCAAAAGAACCACGATGGCTCAAAGCACAATGGCTAAAAGGAACAATGGCTCAAGTCATACGGCTCAACCTAAACAGAAAAAGCTGAGCTTAGCTCACCTTTTTCTAAAAATTATCTTATGTAAACTGCAATTTTTGATAACACAGTGCGCTAAAAACTTTATTTACGCCAACAGCCTAAATATTTTTCACACTGATGTCGCCAATGGTTAATGCCGCTACTCGATCACGTTCTTGGCGCTTTTCACAAGGATCATCACAGTTGCATGACTTATCAATACCAACGTTCGCTAGCCCACCACAACTACCAGCAAGCGTTTTGTTCTGAAATATATAACCTACTGCCATTGCCATAACAATAACGAGAAAAAAACATAAGGTGATTAAAAAAATAACCATAATGAGTGCCTACCTATTTGATAAAACTTTAATAAGTTGATTATAAAAATAACTTTTAAATAACGAGAATAACGTCAGTAACGTAAATAAACCCCTGCAAACCTACTTGAGGTACTGCATGAATTTTACCGTGCTTTGCTCGACAAAGCCATGATCAGTTTTCTCAATAATGTAAACCGCAAGATCATTAGCCTCTGCAAACGCCAGCGCTTTTTCTTCACCCATCACCATCATTGCCGTAGATAAACCGTCAGCAGTCATTGATGATGGATGAATTACCGTCACAGAAACCAGTTTATGATTAATCGGCTTGCCGGTCTTTGGGTCTATGATATGCGAAAATCGTTGGCCGTCAGCTTCAAAATAAATGCGGTAGTCGCCTGAAGTAGCAACCGCGTTATCTTTTGGCACTATGATTTGATGAACAGCACGCTCAGTACTTAAAGGCTTTTCAATCGCAACATGCCAAAGTTCACCGGTATGTTTAAAACCTTTAAGACGCATCTCTCCACCAATTTCAACGAGGTAGTTATTGATACCATTCGCCTCGACGAACTCAGCGACTAAATCAACGCCATAACCTTTGGCAATGGTTGACAAATCAACATAAAGATCGGGAATACTTTTACTTAACATACCATTTTTAAATGCTAACTTATCTAAGCCCACTCGCGCTTTGGTGGCCGCTAATAATTCATTATTTGGTATGGTTTCAGGACGATATTCTGGCCCAAAACCCCATAAGTTAACTAATGGCCCTACCGTTACATCAAGCGCACCATTACTTAGCTCTCCTAAGCGAATAGCTTCTTTAATTACCCTAGCTAAACCTGCTGAGACATTAACCGGCGAAAGTGATCCTGATTGATTGAATGTTGATAATTCAGAATCTGTAATATAGGTCGACATTTCCTGATTGAGTTGTTTTAACTTTTTATCAATACCTTGCTGGATTTTAACTGCGTCTATGTTTTGACCCACAAGTTTAATATTATAGGTGGTGCCCATCGTATTGCCTTGCAACAAATATTCTTGACGAGCAAGATCATTACTGGGTGAACAACCACTAAACACAACTAACATGCTTGTTATTAGCCATAATTTAGCCGCTAATTTGTGCTTAGTTAAGTTAAAACTATATTGCATCACAATATCCTTAATAAAAGTTTATTTAGCTAAAGCAAGCTGCGGCATTGATAAAAAAATACCGCTTGTTTTAGCTAAATAAATTCAGTGATAAAATTAAAAGATAATAGGTATTAAAAAGGCGACCTAGGCCGCCTTTTCGCTTAATGAATTCGCGAACTTAATTAGCCACCGAAATCATCTAACATGATGTTTTCATCTTCAACACCCAGATCTTTCAACATATGAATAACTGCAGCGTTCATCATTGGAGGACCACACATGTAGTACTCACAATCTTCTGGCGCTTCATGGTCTTTCAAGTAGTTTTCATGTAATACGTTATGAATAAAACCTGTCATGCCATCCCAGTTATCTTCTGGTTGTGGATCGGATAACGCCACATGCCAATTGAAGTTGTCATTTTCAGCTGCAAGGCCGTTATAATCATCTTCATAAAACATTTCACGCTTAGAACGAGCACCATACCAAAACGATATTTTACGTTTAGTGTGCAAACGTTTAAGTTGATCGAAGATATGAGAACGCATAGGCGCCATACCTGCACCACCGCCAATAAAGACCATTTCACTTTCGCCTTCTTTGGCAAAGAACTCACCAAATGGACCTGAAATAGTCACTTTATCGCCCGCTTTTAAGCTGAAGATATAAGACGACATTTTACCTGCTGGCAAATGTAAACGCCCTGGAGGTGGCGTAGCAATACGCACGTTCAGCATGATAATGCCTTCTTCTTCTGGATAGTTCGCCATTGAATAAGCACGTAACGTCGGCTCATCAACTTTTGATTCTACATCAAAAAAGCCAAAATGATTCCAGTCACCTTTGTATTGTTCATCGATATCAAAATCGCTGTATTTTACGTGGTGAACAGGTGCTTCAATTTGAATATAACCACCAGCGCGGAAAGGTACAGACTCACCATTTGGAATTTGTAACTTAAGTTCTTTAATAAAAGTTGCTTGGTTATCGTTAGAGATAACTTCACATTCCCATTGCTGAACACCAAAGATTTCATCTTCAAGCACAATATCCATATCTTGCTTAACAGCCACTTGACAGGCTAAACGACAACCTTCTTTTGCTTCACGCTTATTAATATGGCCTGCTTCAGTGGGCAGCAAATCACCACCACCTGAATGTATGTCTACACGACACTGGCCACAAGTACCACCGCCACCACAAGCTGAAGGTATAAAAATACCTTGGTCAGCAAGTGCGCCTAAAAGCTTACCACCAGCCGGTGTTACTACCGACTTTTCTGGGTCGCCATTAATGCTAATCGTAACGTCACCTGAAGAAACTAACTTAGATTTGGCAAGTAAAATCACCACTACTAAGGCTAGCACTATCGCAGTAAACATCGATACGCCGAGAATAATAATTTCCATCGACTTTCCTTTAATTTTCTCTAAGGGTTTTAACTAAGTCATTTACTCGCAAGTAAGTGCTCGCTAAAACCAACATAAACCTAAAGTGAAATACCACCGAAAGAAAGAAAGCCAAAGGCCATCAATCCTGCAGAAATAAACGTAATACCTAGACCTTTTAAGCCATCAGGTACGTCCGAGTATTTCATCTTTTCACGAATACCCGCCATTAATACTATTGCTAACATCCAACCTACACCTGAGCCAATGCCGTAAACAACACTTTCACCTAAGGTTAAGTTTTTTGCTACCATAAACGACACACCACCAAAGATGGCACAGTTAACAGTAATCAAGGGTAAGAAAACACCCAGCGCTTGGTATAGCGCAGGAAAATATTTATCTAATACCATTTCAAGAATTTGCACTAAAGCCGCAATCACACCAATAAAGGTAATAAACGACAAAAAGCTTAAATCTATCGAGTCTTTCGCCTCGGTGACACCCATGACGCTATCTAACGCACCTGGCGCTAAAATCGCTTGATAAATGATTTGGTTAACTGGTACTGCAATGCCTAATACTACAACAACTGCAACACCCAGACCTATCGCCGTGCTAACTTTCTTAGAAACAGCTAAGAATGTACACATACCTAGGAAGAAGGTTAATGCCATATTTTCAATAAATATAGCCTTAACAAATATACTTAAATAATGTTCCATAACGACTTAATCCTTCTCTACTTGTTCTGGCCTGAACTGGCGAATTGCCCAGATAATTAAACCGATAATGAAGAATGAGCTAAATGGTAAAACTAATAAGCCATTACCTTGGTACCAACCGTCATTTTGCACCAAAGTAAACACTTCAAAACCAAATAAGGTACCAAAACCAAATAGTTCACGGAAAAAAGCAACAACCATCAACACAGCACCGTAACCTAAACCATTACCTATACCATCTAAAAAGCTAACCCCTGGCTTTTCTTTCATCGCAAAAGCTTCAGCACGGCCCATCACAATACAGTTAGTAATGATCAGTCCAATAAATACCGACAGCTCTTTTGATAGCTGATAAGAAAACGCTTTTAACACTTGGTCAACCAAAATAACCAGCGAAGCAATAATCACCATCTGTACTATGATACGAACACTTGATGGTATTTGATTACGAATAAGTGAAATAAATAAATTTGAGAAGCCTGTTACTAGCATTACGGCAAGCGTCATAACCAACGCATTCGCTAATGAGCTTGTAACTGCCAGTGCAGAACAAACACCCAGCACTTGTAAGGCGATAGGGTTATTATCAACAACAGGTCCAAATAATACTTTTTTAGTATCAGTAGCCATTAGTTCAATCCTCCAGCGCGGTAGTTAGTAATAAATGGGCCATAGCCCTCTTTGCCTAACCAAAAATGCAATGTATTCTCAACACCATTACTGGTCAAGGTTGCACCAGACAAGGCATCTACGCCGTGAATATTGCCAGCTTTAGCACCACCTTTAACAATTTGAATCGCTATATTACCTTGTTCGTCAAACATTTCCTTACCTGGCCACAAAGCTTTCCACTTAGGGTTAAGTACTTCAGCACCTAAGCCCGGCGTTTCTTTTAGATCAGAATAGATAACGCTTTTCACAGTATTTAAATCAGACTCTAAACCAACAAAGCCGTACATTAGATCCCATAAGCCAGAGCCAACAATAGGCAATACTATCGTTGATACCTTACCTTGTTCATCTTTAATCAAATAAACCACGGCGTTATCCGCTTGACGATTAATACCAGCGATATCATTTTCAGGTTTTGAGCTTTTATTGACATCACGCGCATCAGCACGCTCATCAAAGGTTTTAACATTACCTTCAATGACTTTACCTGTTGCTAAGCTAATCATCTTGGCATCAACATACTTTTCATACGTATCAACAATACTTTCAGATTCACCACCCAAAGCTTTAATATTTTCCGCTTTAAGCGCTATCGCTAATAAACCAGATGCTTCAAGGATTTTAGTTTGCTTATCAAGCAATTTATTGGCAGTTTGTAAGGGTTTTAAACCAACCGCCGAAATTGATACTAAGGCAGCACAAACTAAACAAATTATAAATACGAAACCAACAGTTCCGCCGAAAGTTTCTTTCTTTTTAGTATCAGACATTACGAGCAAGCCTCCGTTTGATATTGCCTTGAGCCACAAAGTAATCAAGTAGTGGAGCAAACAAGTTAGAGAATAAAATAGCTAACATAATACCTTCTGGGAATGCTGGGTTAACCACACGTATCAGTACCACCATCAGACCAATCATTGCCCCGTACCAATATTTACCTTTATTGGTAAATGCTGCGGTTACTGGGTCTGTTGCCATAAACATCATACCAAAAGCAAAACCACCACTGACAAGGTGCCAATACCAAGGCATAGCAAACATAGCATTGGTATCACTACCAATGGCATTAAATAGCATTGACGTTAACACCATACCGGTGAACACACCCAACACGATGCGCCATGAGGCAATACCTTTATAAAGTATATAAGCACCACCAAGCAGAACCATTACCGTGGAAACCTCGCCAACAGAGCCTGGGATATAGCCTAAGAAAGCATTCCACCAATCAGTACCAATGGTATAATCGTTTAGCCCTTGGCTTGCTGCACTTAGCGTTGTTGCACCCGAGTAACCGTCAACAGCAACCCACACAGAGCCACCAGAGATATCCGTTGGATAAGCAAAGTATAAAAACGCACGACCGGCTAATGCTGGATTTAAGAAGTTTTTACCTGTACCACCAAATATTTCTTTGGCAATAACAATACCAAAGGTAATACCGATAGCAGCTTGCCATAACGGAATAGTTGCCGGTAAGATCAACGAGAAAAGTACTGAACTAACAAAGAAACCTTCGTTAACTTCATGCTTGCGCACTGAGGCAAACAACACTTCCCAAAAGCCACCGACAACAAATACTGTGGCATAGATAGGTAAGAAGAACACTGCACCGTAACACATCATGCTGAACCAACCAGATTCTGCAGATAGGCTACCGCCCAACATTTCAAACAAACCGACTTGCCAATTATCAGGTAAAGCGTAACCGGCCGCTAATGCGTCAGCCGCTTGAAAACCAATGTTGTACATACCCCAGAACATGGCAGGGAAAACCGCTAGCCATACTGTGATCATAATACGTTTAAGATCCATACTGTCACGAATGTGAGTTTGACCTTTATTCACTTTACCAGGCGTAAATAGCCCTGTTGCAACCGCTTCGTAAAGCGCATACCAAGTTTCAAATTTACCGCCTTTTTCAAATTGCGGTTCAATATCTTCAATAAACTTTTTCAAGCCCATGACTAACCTTCCTTCTCAATTATGGTTAGGCAATCACGAAGGATCACGCCGTAATCTGTTTTGCCTGGACAAACAAACGTACACAAGGCTAAATCTTCTTCATCAAGCTCTAAAGCACCAAGCTGTTGCGCTCTGTCGGTATCACCGGCACATAAATCACGCAATAACAATGTCGGTAAAATATCTAACGGCATAACACGTTCGAAATTACCAATAGGCACCATAGCTCGAGAACTGCCATTGGTTGTAGTCGTCATGTTGAACAACTTCTTAGGGAAGAAGTGTGACATGTACGCACGCGTTACCGAGAATTTATTAGGGCCCGGGTACATATAACCAATAAACTCTTTTTCTCTACCTTCAAGGATCAGACAGATTTGCGTGTGATAGCGACCTAAGTAATCTTTAACACCTGAAGCAATTGCGCCTAATAGCAATGAACCTGAAACGACACGTAACTCACCATCAAGTTTTTCATCAGCAATAATTTCTGCAACATTTGCACCTAATACGGTACGAATCAAGCGAGGGTTCTTTGCAGCAGGGCCAGCTAAAGAAATAATACGACTACTGTCTAATTCACCAGAAGTAAACAAGTTACCAATCGCAATTACATCTTGATAGCCAGCATGCCATGCAACTTTATCAGCACTAACAGGCTTCAAAAAATGCATATGTGTGCCAACTAAACCAGCAGGATGTTTTCCAGAAAATTCATTGACAATAGCAGATGAATTAACCGCAATATCACTATCTGGCGCTTTGCTGACAAAAACTTCACCGTCAGTTAAGCGCGCAAGCACAGTTAAACCGTTCGCAAATGCGGCACTTTGCTCGGCAATAATTAGTGCTGGATTTGCTGCCAATGGATTAGTATCCATAGCGCTAACAAATATGGCAACAGGCTTGGCATCTACCGCAGGAACTTTACTAAATGGACGTGTACGTAATGCCGTCCACAAACCTGAGTTAATTAGGTTTGCAACAACATCTTCACGCGCAATGGAGTTGAGTTCGTTAGCTGCATAACAAGTAAACGTTTCTTGCTCACTGCCACCAATTTCGATGACTACTGATTGCAATACGCGCTTTTCGCCACGATTAATTTCTTTAACAACACCTGAAGCTTGAGCTGTGAATATAACGCCAGGATTCTTTTTATCTTCAAAAAGTGCCTGACCTTTTTTAACGCTTTCTCCAACCTTAACAAACATGGTTGGGCGCATACCCACAAACTCTTCACCTAATGTTGCAACAGTTTTGATGGACGGACCATCATGGATTACCTGCTGGGGGGCACCTACTACAGGAACATCCAGACCTTTTTTTATTGTAATCATAAACACTTGCACTACTTTTGATGGGAGTAATCAAAATCAATTTTTGAGCTATTTAACTGCACTTTCTGTTGCAAAACACCACAACAATGAGCGCAGACAAATAACAAAACGACTGATTTCAGTGTATTTCAGCAAAGTCTTAATTTACTTTTGATAAATCAAGGTTCACTGGCTCTAGTTAAAATTTCTGGCGCGATTCTAGCACAAAACCACATTTTGATTCTATCTTAAGCAGCACAAAAAATAACAATTTAGTCGAATAATCTCTAATTCGGGTGATATTAGAACGAAATATCGTTTTTTAGTAGAAATTTGCTACGATAAAGCATCACATCCAGTTAATAATTGACTCATTATTCTCTGTAATAAAGTTGTAAACAACCGAAATTATAAAGCATAAATAACGCCTAATCGACATAAAAAAACCGACAAATTGTCGGTTTTTTTAATCACAAATATTAGGTTACTAATTCATCACGCACTAGCCTGTATAACTTTCAGCATTAAATTTTATGTAATTTGAAACAAGTTACAACAAATTATTGATCGCCAATTCTGGATTAATATCTGCGTCATAATCAACGCCAGCTAAATCAAAACCAAATAACTTCAAAAACTCTTGATGATAACCAAGGTAATCGGTTAATTCATCAATGGTGTCGCTATCAACCGTATTCCAAATATCAGTGACACGTTTTTGTACGCTGTCTTCAAGTTCTTTGTTATTTTGACGCAAACGCCCAGCTTCATCAATAATAGGGTTTTTTCCGTATATATTTTCTCTAAACAAGCCTTGAATTTGCTCAATACACCCTTCATAAGTGCCATCAGCTTTCATCACTTTAAACATCGCTGAAATATATAATGGCATAATAGGAATTGCCGAACTGGCTTGTGTTACCACGGCATTAAGTGACGTAACATAAGCCTCGCCCTTAATATTAGCTGTTGTCGCTTTTATTGCTGTTGACGCACGATCTAAATCTTCTTTTGCACGACCAATAGTGGCATGTCCGTATATTGGCCAAGTTAATTCTTTACCAATATAGGTATAAGCAACGGTTTTAAAACCATTAGCCAGTACACCCGCATCGCCGAGTGCTTTAATCCAAAGCTCCCAATCAGCACCACCCATAACATCGATAGTGCCTTGAATTTCTGCTTCTGTAGCCGCATCCACTGACATTGTATCAATCGTACGTTTAGAGGTATTTAAGTTTTTCGTCGTAACACTTTGACCAATAGGTTTAAGTGCTGATGAATAGACTTCACCCGTATCCGGATCCGTACGACGTGGCGACGCTAAGCTATATACAATTAGGTCAATTTCACCTAATTCTGCTTTTATAGCGGCAATAGCTTTTGCCTTAATTTCATGAGAAAAAGCATCGCCATTAATATTTTTTGACCACAGGCCTGCTTGGTCAGCCGCCGCTTGAAAAGCAGCCGTATTATACCAACCCGCTGATGCGGTTTTTCTTTCTGTTGGTGGCTTTTCAAAGAAAATACCTAATGTTTTAGCGTCATTACCAAAAGCCGCTGTGATTCGAGATGACAAGCCGTAACCTGTTGATGCACCAATAACTAATACGTTCTTAGGCTTATCATCGGCTTGAGGCTGACTTTTTACATAAGCAATTTGCTCATTAACATGCGCTGCACAACCGGCAGGATGAGCATTAGTACAAATAAAACCACGAATTTTTGGCTTAATAACCATAACTATACCTTCTTAGTGTCACTTCAAAATCCCAATAACATACAACACCAAGTAGTATCGTGATACGGGGTTATTCAAAGTAACAATTTGAGTTTGAAAAATGCTTAATTAAAATTAATTAAGCTTAATTTACTGTCTACAAACAATTTGCCGACTAGTTTACTCTGGCTTGACCTCTTAAGAGATGCGACCAGTGGTGAAACTCAGTCATGCTAGACAATACTTGACTACAACCAACGATAATATTCGACAAAAGCCGACAACATTGTTAAAAAATCAGCGATTTTGGTCATAAGCTTGCAAGGTTAATTTATTATACGCTCGCATAGATGCTAAAAATTCACTGTATGACTGCCATACGCGGGCAAAATATTTATCTGCTTTAACCTGTTCTTTAATCAAGGCGTTCTTATGCTGTTTTAATGCTAACATAACTTCAGCAGGCATTTGACGTAATTGCACATTATGCGCTTTAATCAGGGCTATTAATGCCATATTGTCACGGGCTTCTGCTAAGGTTGATTCATTTACCGCATTAACAACCACTTCAATAATACTATGCAAATCAACAGGCAAAGCAGCAAAAGCTTGTTGGCTAACTAAAAACGCTAAGCCAGTGCCTGGCTCATGACATATTGATGATTAATACTAGTCTGCGGCCTGATAAAATTCGGAAGCTAACTCATTGTATAGCTTACACAGCAAAGATCTTTAATATCGACATTCATGGTTCTACTAATGCCGTGGAGCCATAGTCTTACATAGCTATAAACCACTCAATAGAGCGATTACCTAGATGGCTAGGAACTGCTATGTGATCGCTGCATACCCTAAGTCCTGTACATCGCTGCTCTTTCACATCCATGTGACCGCTGCATACCGCACATCCTGTACATAAAAACACCGTTAATATGACATTAACGGTGCAAAATATAATAGCGAGCTATTTACCTGAGATACGCGGATAATTTATCCTGTTTTTTTGCTACCGCCTAAGCATTTAGGTGATAAAGGTGTGTTCTCAGCGTAATAGTTTTTCCACTCTTGTTCAGTATAAGTATGTAGGGCAAGTGCATGTATTTTATCTGCAAGCTCTGTCGCTAATAATGTGTTAATGGCGCGATGGCGCTTAATCAAACGTTCGCCTTCAAATTCATCTGAAACAATAATCACTTTAAAGTGCGACTCGCTACCCGGTGCAACATTATGCATATGACTTTCATTAATTACATCGAGATGAAGGGGTGAAAAAGCAGCAAGTAGTTTTTCTTCAATAATAGCTTCGATTGTCATAGTATTTTCCCTAAAGTTGATCGGCTGATGGATCAGTTTTAATTTTAGTCGTTACTGACAATTATGCCATCTATCTAGACGACTGACAGCGTTATTTTAAATATTATTCTTACTATTTAAATCTTTTTTAAAATTGCTAAAATAAACCTTAACGGCATATTTTGCGAAAGGTCAGGTTGATACGTGGCGCTATTGCCTTACTTCTTTTAGGTAGGCAGTGTTGCCAGTATTTTTGTGTATTTCCTCGCATAATCAGTAAGCTACCCGGCCTAAGCTTAATGTTTATTTTTTCTTTAGTGATAATATGTTTAAGTTGAAATTCACGTTCTGCGCCAAAAGATAACGAAGCGATAGTTGGCATTAGACCTAATTCAGGCTCATCATCACTATGCCAGCCGACACTGTCATCTTGATTACGGTATAAATTTGCTAATACCGCATTAAACTCATGGTCACAATAGTCGCTAACTTTTGCTTTCAGTGCCCGTAAACTTTCGGTCCAAGGTTGGGCTGTCAAGGTCATATTTGAATAACGGTAACTGAGGTTATTATCACCATACCAAGCTTGTAATCTTGGTATTTTCATCACTTTGCCAAACATTTTAATATCATCATGGCGCCAAGCTAACTTTTGCTCAAGTTGGTGAAAAAACAGTTGTGCTTTATCTGCAGCATAAAAGTTTTCGATATAATCTATATCAGCATCAGGAGATAGTATTTTCAAACCAATAGCTTCCTTATGATGTTTTAATGATGAGTTTGTCTTATTTAACGCTATTATCTCGATAAAATCCGCAATTAACTAGCTCGTAGTGATAAATTTTGTCACAATATCAGTAACGCCAACCAAGTATTTATCACTATGATCAGCCCTTTTATTCTCAATGACAAAAACCTTTTTCTCGATCGTTTTCCAACCGGCCAAGTCAATCGAAGCTTGCAAGCATGGGACGCCGCTGATGAATATATAATTAGTTACGTAGAGCAACAACTATTAACTAGCTCAAAACAAAACATTCTTATTTTCAATGATAGTTTTGGCGCTATAAGCTGCAACTTAACTGAGCAGCAGTTGTATTGTGTTAGTGACTCATTTTTAAGTCATCAAGGTATTGAACTTAATTTAGAGCAAAATGGTTTATCAGAAGAAAATATCACCCTGCTGAGCAGCCTAGATGATTTACCTAGCGATATTAACATCGTGCTTTATAAAATTCCAAAAAGCAAAGGCCTACTTTGCCAACAACTGAGCAAAATAAAACAGCAGCTGAGTAAAGATGTTATTTTTATCGCCTGCGATCGCGCTAAGGAAATTCACAGTTCGACACTTAAATTGTTTGAAAATTACTTAGGCACAACAACAACATCATTAGCGGTAAAAAAAGCGCGACTGGTTTTTAGTCAACTCGATAATGACAAAGCATTATCGGCGGTGTTTCCAACCTCATGGCCATTAGAAAACACCGATTTCACCCTACATAATCACGCCAACGTTTATGCCCGAGAAAAACTCGATATTGGTGCGCGTTATTTTATGGAAAACTTACCCAATGTTGCGGCAAATACTGAGGTTATCGACCTCGGCTGTGGCAATGGTGTTATTGGCTTACAGGTATTATCAAAGCAGCCCGCAGCGCAAGTGCACTTTATCGATGAGTCTTACATGGCGATCGCATCAGCAAAATTAAATATGACTGAAAATTTACCCTCAGCTATTGAGCAGTGCCATTTTCTAGTCAACGATTGTTTAACCAGTGTTGAGGGCGGTAGTGTTGATCTTGTATTATGTAACCCGCCATTTCATCAACAAACCGCCACCACAGATCATATCGCGTGGCAGATGTTTAAAGACAGCCACCGGGTATTGAAAAAAGGGGGTGAGTTACGCATTATTGGCAACCGTCAACTGGGTTATCATATAAAATTACAACGTATTTTTGGTAATGAAAAGTTGATTGCCAGTAACGAGAAGTTTGTCACTATTTCAGCAATAAAACGTTAATTTTGTCACTTTAAGTCTAAAGGATATAAGATGAAATCAAGTGTAATAAAGGTGCTACTTTTAAGCGCTACTAGCTTGTTATTTGCCTGTAGTGCGCCAATAAAGCAGGTTATTGTCAGCCCTGAAATCAATGTAGGTAGCAGTAATGCCTTCCAACAAAAGCAAGTGCAATTACGCTTTAGTGATTTGCGCCGCTCAAACCATGTTGTGCAAATTTTACGTGCTGGCGAAGCCACACAGTTATATTCACCTCAACAGCGCATAGTTGATATTGTATCGACAGCACTTACCCCGGCATTAATCGCTAATGGTCTAAAAATACAGCCGCTAGCCGTTAATCAAGTGGACGTTATTATCGATAATGCCTTGGTCAGTGTTCAACAACAACTGTTAAAATATAGCGCTAGTAATCAAATGAGTTTTCGTGTGGTTGTCAATAATGGCAAAAACACCTTAACAAAAACATTTAAGATTACCGGTACCAGCAAGGGCCCTCTAAAAGCAGACCTTGCGGTATTAGAGCGCGATTTTAACCAACAACTGACAAAATTATTAAGCCAAATAGTACAAAGCGAAGAGTTACAGCAGTTTATTCAATAGCACAATAACTTAATAACCGAGTGTCGAGAGAGCCATAATGAAAATTTTTTCAGTGATATTATTATTACTTTCATTTACCTGTAGTGGCAAAAATTTAGCCATTGATCCTGATAATTTGTTCCCACGGGTTAAATTAGAAACCTCAATGGGCATCATTATTGTAGAGCTTGATAGGATACGTGCTCCCATTACTGTCGATAATTTTTTAACTTATGTGGTTAGAGGCGAATACAACAACACTATTTTTCATCGTATTGTGCCTGAATTTATTGTCCAAGGTGGAGGCTATAGCCAAAACTTTGAACTTAAAAAAGTCGATAATACCATCATAAATGAGTCAGGCAATGGTTTAAAAAATGTCATAGGCACGATTGCCATGGCAAAAGAAAACCGTCCTCATACCGCTAATAGACAATTTTTTTTCAACGTTGCAGATAATAGCAGTTTAGACCCCGGCAGACATTGGGGTTATGCAGTTTTTGGGGCCATCGTTGAAGGTCAAGCAGTCGTAGATGCCATGGCCTTAGTGAAAACAGATTATAATGGCGAAATGGGCTGGGAAGATGTGCCTATTGAACCTATTATGTTAATTAAGGCCATTTTATTGCCTGCCATCTAAAGCACTTATCTAAAATTGATTAATCATATACTGGCCTTATTGGTTTTTATAAGCGCACCCTTAATGATAAGAAAATAGATGATAAATAACATTTCTTTGATAGAAAACACTTTTCAAGTGGTTTTTTGGTTACTAAATCACTTTTTTACACGGCCCATAAGTCACAATTGAACAACAGGTCAACGTTGACAATTTTAGTTTTATCGACGATAACTAAAGCAGCATCAAAAAATATTATAAAGCGAGCAACACTCTTATATACCCGAGTATATACCAGAATTTCATACCAGAGCTAAGCTACTTTATTAGCTACATTTAGAAAAAGGAACATAATGATAATTGAGCAGTTTATCAATGAAAAAATCACACAAATTAGGGCCTATATTACCGCTGTTATTAATCATTCTCTGCACTACACTGAGCTTGATAAATTTGTCGAAAACACCATGGCAGACTGGACTTTACTTCAGGTGAGTGACGAAACGCCCAATAATGCTAGAGAACGTGTATTTTGGCATATAATGCATGAACTTAGTTTGCACAGCGCTAATGACCTTGAACGTGATTTATACTTTAAAAGTGAGATATCCACCTGTTTAGAGTTTTTCTCTGGAACGGGCAGTTATCCTATTGATTGCATAGGTTGGCGCCCAATACCTTAATATTACAAGATTAAAAAAAATCCATAGGTAAGCAGTAATAACTAATTGCCTGTTTCAAAATATTAAACTTCTGTTTACTAATACATTTTGATAGCCTTACAACATTATATTCTCGCATTCATTAGGCTTTGAGCAATGCAATCCCCGACCTTTAAACAAGCAATACTCAATCGCCGCATGCTAATTTGTATATTCACTGGCTTTAGCTCCGGACTGCCTTTGTTTATTCTTTATCAACTGGTGCCGGGTTGGTTACGCTCAGAGGGTGTTAGTCTTACCGAAATTGGTTTGTTTTCCTTAATTGGTATTCCCTACGTATGGAAATTCATTTGGTCGCCATTAATGGACCGCTATTCATTACCGGTATTGGGACGCCGCCGCAGTTGGATGTTACTCACCCAGGTATTATTGCTCTTCTCTATTGCAGGTTTTGGTTTTGTTGACCCCGTAATGAATATCTGGAATGTTGCCTACCTAGCAGCCGCTGTGGCATTTTTTAGTGCTAGTCAAGATATTGTACTCGATGCCTATCGTCGAGAATTACTGCCTGAGCATGAACTTGGCCTAGGTAACTCTATTCACGTACAAGCTTACCGGCTTTCTGGCTTAGTGCCGGGTTCGTTGGCCTTTATTCTTTCTGACCATATCAGTTGGCAAGCAGTATTTATTATTGTCGCCGCGTTTATGCTAATAGGCGTTATCTTGAGCCTTTCAATCAAAGAGCTTAATAACACCGCCCAAGCACCAAAAACATTACAGCAAGCCGTTATTTTACCGTTTAAGGACTTTATTAGTAGAGAAGGTACAAAATCTGCGTTACAAATTCTCGCTTTTTTGTTTTTATATAAACTCGGCGACAGTATGGCAACGGCTTTACAAACGCCATTTTTTATCGACTTAGGTTTTACTAAAACTGAGATAGGTGTGGTGGCTAAAACAGCGTCATTAATTGCTATGACTATAGGTTTGGCTGTTGGTGGTATCGTAATGATTAAATTAAGTATTAATCGTGCGCTTTGGTTGTTTGGTTTTGTGCAAATAATAAGTATACTAGGTTTTGCAGCCCTCGCAGAAATTGGCCACAACACCTACGCTTTAGCTTTCGCTATGGGCTTTGAGTATTTGGGTGTGGGTCTTGGCACAGCGGCCTTTACCGCTTTTATTGCCCGAGCGACTAACCCAGCATTTGCAGCAACACAATTTGCATTATTTACCGCATTAACCGCACTGCCAAGAACATTTGCCAATGCCACCACAGGCGTTATTGTTGAGCAAATAGGTTGGACTAATTTTTACTTTATATGTACGGCATTAGCGATACCCGGTATGTTAATGCTATTAAAAGTGGCGCCATGGCGCGAGCCATCAAAAACAGTAACGCAGGAGATAGCGTAAATATGATCCAACTATTTTTTCTCGTCCCTATACTCATGAGCGCCATTTGGTATTGGTATTTAAGCAATAATAATTACACCATTAAACAGGGCTTAAAAGGCTTTGGTTATATCTTTGCTTTTAACGCTACTATTATCGCTTTTTTCATTTTAATGTTATTTATAACGCATTAATTCATCTAGCTATCTTAAAAAGTTTAAAAATTTGAAAGTTGAAAAAGTCATTTAATGCGGCTTTTTCAAACCTTGAGTTCAATAAAATAAACTGATCGGTTTTCAGTTAAAAAACTGAACGAAAACCTGAACGAGAACTACTGCGACCTGAACGACGATTTCTCATTCTACTGTGCAACTCTTTTCGCTTAGTGTCTAACCACTCCTCTCGAGTAATAGTTTCGCCGCTATGACGACCTTCTTCACGCTTTCGGTAGTGACAAAACTCTAAGAAAGCCTCGATGTCATCTTTAAGTTCTTCAACAACTAGTTCAATCATGATGGCATCATCTAAAAAACCTAACACCGGAATATGATCAGGCACTAAATCCTCAGGATCACTAAAATAAGCCAAAGCACTTAATACATCAGCCCGCTCTTGGTCAGGTATTTTCCACTCCGAATCTTCAATCATAGCGACCAACGTTGCTAATTTTTTAATTCTTTCACTAACAAATAGCGGCACATCAACTTGAATGTCTTTACTCAGGATTTTTGCATTAGCTAATATTTCTGCTTCAGTTAAATGTTTTGCTTCTGATTTAGCTGCTCGCATCACATCACGAAAATACGCTAAATCTGACTCTTTTAATTCAAAGGTAACTTCAAATGCCATTTTAATTCTCCTAATATTTGGCTTACTTTGATCGGTAACCCTTTAAATTTAACAGAACATTGACAATACACCACTAATGCAGACAAATATAAACCATTCATTTAAATAACCCTTGTGCTATTTAAGCTTGATTTTGGCCACGAAATTATTGCAATCTAAGTTGATAAACAAAGCGATTAAAATTATATTGCGGCCAAAAAAAGCCTAATAAAAAAATTAACTACTTGTTTATATTATTAAAAATAAAATGACTTATATTGTAAAGACCCTAGCTTATAAATACTTAGTGGGAATAACCATTAGCTGAACTGAACCTACTGTGCCGCCACGTTTTTTTTGCAGGGAGATAAGTCATTAGAGTAGTGAAGGAGTAAATACCGAAAGGTACTCATAGCTGAAAAGATAGGATGTCTGAGCGAGGCCTGAACATGGTCGTTCTTCACGTCGACGACAAGGATGCTCTAATGCCTTGAAAGACAGAACGCCTGAACATAAAAAAGCACCCTAAGGTGCTTTTTTCATTATGTATTTAACTCAGCTTATTCAGCGAGTATCGCCAAGTGGGTATTACTCAGCAATTGGACGCATATGCGGAAACAAAATAACGTCTTTAATAGTCGGTGAATCGGTAAACAGCATGACTAATCGATCAATACCAATACCTTCACCCGCTGTTGGCGGTAAACCGTATTCAAGTGCTTGAATATAGTCAGCGTCAAAGTGCATGGCTTCGTCATCACCGGCATCTTTACCTGCAACTTGATTTCTAAAACGCGCCGCTTGGTCTTCAGCATCATTAAGCTCTGAGAAACCGTTGGCTAGTTCACGACCACCAACAAAAAACTCAAAACGGTCAGTGATAAATGCGTTGTCATCATTTCTACGAGCTAATGGCGATACTTCCCACGGATATTCTGTGATAAAGGTCGGTTGGTCAAGCATATGCTCGGCAACTTCTTCAAAAATCTCACAAACATACTTACCAGCACCCCAGACTTTAGATGCTTCAGTTTCCTTAACACCTACTTGTTTTGCCATGGCTTTTAAGGCATCAAAATTAGCTTCTGGGTCACGTAAAACCGCTTCATCAAGGTTGGTACCATATTGTAAAATCGCATCAACCATAGACAGACGAGTAAACGACTTACCAAAATCATAGAACTTCTCTTCTACAACTTCACCGTCAGAGTTTTTAACGGTATTACGAATAATAGCTGACCCCATAACGTCTTCAGCTAGAGTACGTAACATTTCTTCAGTAAGGTTCATTAGGTCATGATAATCAGCATAAGCTTGGTAGAATTCAATCATGGTAAATTCTGGATTATGACGTGATGATAAGCCTTCATTACGAAAGTTACGGTTAATTTCAAAAACTTTCTCAAAACCACCAACAACCAAGCGCTTCAAGTAAAGCTCTGGGGCAATACGCATATACATTTGAATGTCTAGGGCATTGTGGAATGTTTCAAAAGGCTTCGCCGTTGCACCACCAGGGATGGTTTGTAGCATAGGTGTTTCAACTTCCATAAAATCACGGTCAGTTAAAAACTTGCGAATACCATCAACAATTTTTGAACGAATTTTAAAGGTGTTACGCGTTTCTTCATTGATGATCAAATCAACGTAACGTTGGCGATATTTTGTTTCAACATCTGATAAGCCGTGAAACTTTTCTGGTAATGGACGCAGTGACTTTGTTAACAGCTCGTATTTATCCATATTGACGTATAAGTCGCCTTTACCTGACATATGCATAGTACCGGTAACACCAATAATATCGCCAATGTCTAAAGTGCCCCAACGCTCTTTAATATCTTTTTGCACCGTTTTATGGGCATAAGCCTGAATACGGCCGGTCATATCTTGTAAGACTAAAAATGGACCACGTTTTGCCATAACACGACCAGCAATGCTGTAAAGACCGGTTTCAGCTTCAAGCGTTTCTTTATCTTTTTCACCGTGTTCAGCTTGCAAATCAGCAGCATAATGTTTTCGGTCAAACTTGTTAGGGTGGCCATTAGCCGGACAGTTTTCTCGAATTTTTGCTAATTTGCCACGACGCTCGGCAATCAATTTATTTTCGTCTTGGTGTGCTTGATCAGTCATTTTATTTCTCGTGTGTTAACGTAACATGGAATTTAAGCTAAGTTATTTAGCGCTCAAATCTTGCTATTACAGGTATATTCTATTAAAAATAGTTTAAATTAATTAAGTACTTATAAGCCAGATTTCAAACTAGCTTTTAAAAATTTGTTTAAATCACCGTCTAATACTGCCTGAGTATTGCGATTTTCTATGCCAGTGCGTAAGTCTTTAATACGGCTGTCATCTAAAACATAAGAGCGTATTTGACTACCCCAGCCAATATCTGACTTGCCATCTTCTAATTCTTGTTTACCTTCATTTTGCTTTTGCATTTCCATTTCATACAATTTAGCTTTTAGCAATTTCATCGCGGTAGCACGGTTTTTGTGCTGTGAACGATCAGCCTGACAAGCCACTACTGCGCCGGTTGGCTCATGGGTAATACGTATGGCAGAATCAGTTTTGTTAACATGTTGACCACCCGCACCAGAGGCACGAAAGGTGTCTATGCGTAAATCTGCTGGGTTAATATCAATTTCAATATTGTCGTCTATTTCTGGGTAAATAAACGCAGAAGCAAACGAGGTATGACGACGACCACTTGAATCAAAGGGTGACTTGCGTACTAAACGATGCACACCGGTTTCTGTCCGTAACCAACCAAAAGCATACTCACCCGTGTATTTAATGGTGCAACCTTTAATACCGGCGACATCACCGCCGGTGACTTCAATGGCTTCTGTTTTGTAACCATTGGCTTCACCCCAGCGTAAATACATGCGCATCAGCATTTCTGCCCAATCTTGTGCTTCTGTACCGCCAGATCCTGATTGAATATCTAAATAGCAGTTGTTGGCGTCGTGATCACCAGAAAACATCCGACGAAATTCTAGTTTTTCAAGGCTAACTTCTAAGGTTTTTGTTTCAGCTTCAGCGTCATTAAAGGTTTCTTCGTCGTCGGCTTCAACGGCAAGTTCAACCAAGCCTTCAATGTCTTCACAACCTGAGTCCATTTGTTGAATAGTTTCAACCACAGCTTCTAATGCCGCACGTTCACGACCTAGTGCTTGTGCACGTTCAGGGTTATTCCACACATCGGCAGATTCTAATTCTCGCGTAACTTCAACCAAGCGTTCTGACTTTTGGTCGTAGTCAAAGATACCCCCGAAGCAGATTGGTGCGTTCACGAATTTCTTTAATTTTATTGAGTACTGGATTAACTTCTAGCATATTTTTTATCTGTCACGCCGTAATTGATGAATAAAGGGAAAAACAAAAAAAATAGTCGCGCATTGTAGCCTAATTACGCGATTAAATAAACGCTTGCTTGAGTAATGCAATGCCATTTTTATGATATTTTTATCACCTCTTAAGCTGATAATGGCATTGATAACCTTTAGTCTAATTGTTCAACCATTAATTGTACTGACTGTTTACCACGAAACTCATTAATGTCCAGACGATAGGCTAGCTTCACCTGCTTGGCTTGGTTGTCTGGCCAACGCTTAATATCAACATTAAAGGCGATGGCATCAAATATTTGCTGGTCTTTTTCTACCACAAGCTTTAGGTGTTTTTCGCCGACAATACGTTGCTGTACAAGCGTGAAAACGTCATCAAATACCGGTTCTGGAAAATTTTGTCCCCACGGCCCAGCCTCACGTAAGACCTGTGCAAAAGCCAGTGTCATATCCTTAGTTAATAACTCGCCATCTGAGGCCAGCACACCCGTTAAAGCTTCTTTACTTAACCATTGCTCGGCATATTGCTCAAATAGCGCTGAAAACTGTTCGAATTTATTTGCCGGTATTGATAAACCTGCCGCCATGGCATGACCACCAAATTTTATAATAATACCAGGGTGTTGGCTGTCAATATACTCGAGTAAATCACGAATATGTAAACCTGGAATAGAGCGCGCTGAGCCTTTTATTTCATTGCTACTAATATCAATACTGTCAGCGTCACTGTTATTCATACCACTGGCGTCGTCATCATTACCTTTGGCAAACACAATACTCGGGCGATGATACTTTTCTTTTAAGCGCCCGGCGACAATACCGATGACGCCTTGATGCCAGTCGCCATGAAACAAACTAATGCCATGGGGTAAGTTGCTTTCACTAAACTGTAAACTGGCCAGTACTTGCTCGGCCTCAATTTGCATGCCCTGCTCTATTTCCCGGCGCGCTTTATTTAAGTCATCCAAATCGGCCGCCATCACTCTAGCGCTTGATAAATCTTTTGCTAGTAAACAGTTAATGCCAAACGCCATGTCGTCTAACCGACCTGCTGCATTGATACGTGGGCCTAAGGCAAAGCCAAAATCACTGGCCACTAATTTTTGCTGATTTTTACCGGCAATTTCTATTAAGGCTTGAATACCCGGGCGTGTCGCTCCTGCGCGAATGCGCTTGAGTCCTTGTTCGACTAAAATTCGATTATTGGCGTCAAGTGACACCACATCAGCAACCGTACCTAAGGCAACTAAATCAAGTAATTGTGCGATATTAGGCTCTTTAATTTTCTGCTGTTCAAACCATTGCTGTTCACGTAAATATTTTCTTAACGCCAACATAAAGTAAAATGCGACACCAACACCGGCCAACGACTTGCTGGCAAAATTACAACCCACTTGATTTGGATTAACAATGGCATCGGCAGGAGGTGTATGCGCGCCAGGTAAATGATGGTCAGTAACCACCACTTGCAGCCCTAACTCCTTCGCTCTTTTAACACCCGCAATGCAGCTAATGCCATTATCAACCGTCACCAATACTTGTGCGCCTTGTAAGTTGGCAATATCAACAATTTCAGGGGTTAAGCCATAGCCGTACTTAAATCGGTTGGGGACTAAAAAATGATGATTTGTTGAACCTAGCATTTGCAATGCTTCCATCATTAAAGCCGTACTTGTGGCTCCGTCAGCATCAAAGTCACCAATTACCGTGATGTTTTTTTGCCCTTGCAGTGCCTGATATAACAATTCACATGCTTCAGGTAAGCCTTTTAACGAATCAACAGGACATAAATGAGACGCGGTTAATTCAAGTTGTGCTTTGTTGGTAACACCGCGTCGTGCATATATCTGTCGAACAAGTGGATGTAGTGTATCGGGTAAATGCTCATCGCTAACTTGCTCTCGACGAATGATCTCTTTATGCATGAATGCACCTTATACTTGAAACGCTAGAGACAAAAATGGCAAGTGAATGACTTGCCATTTTATCAAAAAATTAACTTATACCCATCAAAAAAAATTATGAATTTGTTGAATATTAGCCACCTTGCTGAGAGCTTTCTAATAACGTAAATAATTTACTTGGGTCTTGATAACCTGGCACCATCATGCCATTGGCTAATATAATGGCCGGTGTTCCAGCAACACCCACTTGACGACCAAAGTCAAATTCATCTTCGATAGGCATATCACAAATACGTGCCGCTACTGAAGAGCCACTTTTTGCTTTTGTTAACGCCGACTGAGGATCTTCATGACACCATATCGAACGTAAATCTTTAAAACCTTGTGAATAACTGCCGGTTTGGTCTTTTACGCCGGCACGTGGATACGCTAAATAACGCACTGTGATGCCTTTATCGTTGTAAGCACTCATTTGTTTGTGCATTTTACGACAGTAACCACAGGTAATGTCAGTAAAAACGGTTACTACATGCTTTTCGTTTTTAGCCGGATAAACAATCATAGCATCAGAGAACTTAACCATACCGTCAACACGCACTTGCGCTAAACTTTCTTCGGTTAAATTACTCACATTTTCGCCTAGTCCATACATTTTACCATGCAATAAAAAATTGCCATCGGCGCTAGCATAAAATAAGCCCTGATCGGTAAGCACTTCAACGATACCTGCCATGGGGGATGGTTTGATACTAGCAACATTAAACCCTAATGTTTGTGACAACTTTGCCTTTACCATTTTCAACTCAGGCGACTGAGTAACAGGTAACATAACACTGTTATTTGCTGGCTCAGCATACGCTACAACATTGTGGGTCAAACTTAACAAGCCAAATGCAGCAGCCAATAAAAATTTCTTAGACATAAATCAATACCATACCTTAACTCTATGAGCGGAAAATAAGCGGAAAATTACTTTTGTAATTCTAGATAAATACAAAGACCGCTTTAAGCACCCTAAAATTACAGTGAAAAAGGCATAATTGCAATAACACTAAGCCGGCCAATAGCTAACTGATCTGATAAAATATGACTTTCAGTAGCACAGCAAAGCATCTTATTGGCGAGAAATTTGCTAAAATCCCGCCACTCGCTCACCGACCACCTAACGTGGTTCGTTAAACCTCGGTAATTTATCAATGAATATCGCATTATTTTACGGCTCAACCACTTGTTATACCGAAATAGCAGCAGAAAAAATTCAAGCTGAACTTGGCCAAGATAACGTCACCTTATTTAATATCAAAGATACGCCACTGACGGAAATGGTAGACCACGACATCTTAATTTTAGGTATTTCTACTTGGGACTATGGTGAAATTCAGGAAGACTGGGAGTCACATTGGCCAGAAATAGCCAACATTGATCTTGAAGGAAAAATTGTTGCCATTTATGGTATGGGGGATCAAATTGGTTACACTGACTGGTTTCAAGATGCACTTGGCATGTTACATGACCAAGTGCTAGCACAAGGCGGCTATGTTATCGGTTATTGGCCAAATGAAGGTTATGACTTTGCGGAGTCAAAAGCACTAACAGAGGATGGGCAAAATTTTGTTGGTTTAGCGCTTGATGAAGACAACCAATACGACGCTAGCGAAGTACGGATCAAACAGTGGTGCCAACAAATTAGCGCTGAAATCGCAGATATTCTAGTAGATTAAGTTAAATATCATAATAAATAGACAAATTTGGCAAGATCTTTAGGATAAATAGTATTTTGCCATTATAATCCCTTCATTAATCCCCAAAGAAAATTATTACATGTTTGAGCAGTTTGACCTAGATTCCGCATTATTGGGCGGCATTGAAAATGCAGGCTATAAAAAGCCAACGTCTATCCAAGAGTTAGTACTTCCTGTGGCTATGACAGGCAAAGACGTATTAGCTTCAGCCCCAACAGGAACGGGAAAAACAGCAGCATTTATTTTACCTGCTGCTCAACACTTGCTTGATTATCCTCGCCCGCAGCAAGGGTTTCCACGTGTACTCATTTTATCGCCTACACGCGAGCTTGCCATACAAACTCATGAGCAATGTCAGAAGTTAACCGCGCTAACCAACATTAAATCTGCGGTTATTACTGGTGGTGTTAATTATGGCAGCCATAAAGAAGTACTCACAGGTAACACCGATATTTTGGTTGCTACACCTGGCCGGTTAATGGAATACATTGAAAGCGAGCAGTTTGATAGCCGTGAAATTGAAATCCTTATTTTAGATGAAGCTGACCGTATGCTCACTATGGGTTTTGCTGAAACTATTAATCGCATTGTTGGAGAAGCACGTTGGCGTAAACAAACCATGCTATTTTCCGCCACACTGGAAGGTGCTGCCGTAGTACGTTTTTCTCGCGAACTCTTAAACGACCCGGTATTTTTGGAAGCGAATCCTTCTCGAAAAGAAAAAGCGAAAATTCACCAGTGGATGCACTTAGCCGATAACAAAGATCATAAATTCGCCTTATTACTGAACTTATTGCAACAAGAAGAAGTAGGACGTGCCCTGGTTTTTGCCAATAAACGTGAGACCGTGCAATACCTATCAGGTAAACTTTATGCTGATAACATGCCTTGTGTCTGGCTTGAAGGTAAAATGCAACAAGACAAACGCAACACTTCAGTTGAGCGCTTACGCAATGGTACGGTTAATGTATTAGTCGCTACCGATATTGCTGAACGTGGCCTTGATATTGACGATATCACCCATGTTATCAACTTTGATATGCCACGCACCGCCGATATTTATTTACATCGCATCGGGCGAACAGGTCGAGCGGGCAATAAAGGCACAGCTATCTCACTGGTTGAAGCGCATGACATGTTGGTTATTGGTAAAATTGAACGTTATATTAAAGAACGTTTACCACGCCGTGTCATTGAAACGTTAAGACCGCAATACAAAGAAGCACGTGTTGCTGTTAAAAAAACCAAAGTAAAAAGAACTGTTGCTCAAAAGAAAGCTAAAGCGAAAAAAGTCGCGAAACGCGGTAAAACTACGAGTTAACCTAAACACCGCCAGTTCTTAGCGGTCAGTTAAAAGTGACCAGATGTTAGCTAAAAATTAAAAGCTGTCAATGTAAACAAAAAAACCTAAACCTTACTGTTTAGGTTTTTGTTACACCTACTCCCCTACTTTTATTCTGATTCCGTCAGCTTTAGCCCGTGAATTCAATGGGTATCAGCAATACACATCCAAAATGCGAAACAACTTAAGCTTAAATATCCAAATATTTAACAATAATCACCTGAGAACCACCTAAGAATATGATTGTTAACTAGTCACATTCAAAGCATCAAATAACGGCTGTAAATACTTATTATAAGATAACCATTTTTTCTCATTATTTTTCTGTATACCTTCTCTTAACTGTATATCACTCAGTGTCCTAATGTAACGTTTAGACCCTGCCATTGATAAACAATTACTTTGGAACTCTAACTTACAAAACGCGAGCACTTTCGTTATTTCAACTTCTGGGGTTTCCACTAATTTTTCATAACTAATGTGATGAACAAAGTTAGGGAGCACCGCTTGCCAATTATCCATGATTTTTTGGTATAAATGATGATATTGCCCTATTTCAATTAACGAACAAAAGTAAGGCTCTAATGATTCAAAATGGTTGTTAAAAATTGACCAACTAACATCAATAGGATCTCGCTTAATATGAATTATTTTTGCCTGTGGCAATATCAATTTTATCAAACCTATTGACTGATAATTCGCGGGCATTTTATCAATGATATATTTTGATGAAGGGGCAAGTGTTTGTAAGTTTTTTAAATAATGTTCACCTAGTATACGGCATTGTTTATTATCTAACAGTGATGCGCCTTCAGGAAAGTGCTTACCCGTTAATTGATAAATGCCTTTAGCTATATCTCCAGCCATAAAGGGTAATTCACCGCCACTGTCAATAGCGCTGTGCCCTATTAACATTTGTTCTAATAAAGTAGAGCCTGAACGTGGCTGCCCAACAATAAAAATTGGGATTAATTTCTGCTTGTGGGTTTCTGCTAGTTCTAGATCAGGTTCTAGCTGTTGAAAAGTACTATGGGTGAATGAAGAAAGTAAACCGTCAAAATAGTCTTTCATATCAACTACACTAAAATTAATAAGCGAACGTTGCAGTGCATTTGCCAGGGTAAAATGTGAAAATGCTTTTTCAAATTCATTGTTTTCATGAAAAAGTTCAGCAAAAGAAAAATGTAATAATATTTTCTCTCGCTTCGTTAATACACTTGTAGAAAGTGTAAGCTTATTAAACATATCATCAACAAATTCTCTTTCGCTATTGTTAGCAAGTGTTAACTTTTTACAGCGTACTAATAAACAAAAAGCTTGTACATTTGCAGGAACTATTTTCAAAATATTTTTAATAAAAGTTCCTGCTTGTATAAAATCACCCATTTCACAATAAAATATAGCCAATGCCGTGAAAGTAGCTACAGAGCCTCCATTAACTTTATTCGCAGCCAACAAAGCCTGCTCTGCTTCTTCAAACCTCATTAAGTAAAGGCAAGCCTCAGACATCGATAAAAGATATTTTGGTTGTTTTAATGTGCTATTGAGCGAAATACAGCGTTTAAATAGCTCATATGCGCGCTGATAACTATTAAACGTTAATGCTACCCTGCCCATTCCCCAAAGCGCCTCAACATTATTTTTATTTTCGGATAATATTTGACGATACATTTGCTCTGCTTGGGCAATATCTCCTTGTTTAAAACATTGATGTGCTGAAGTAATATTTACCATACGTTATTCAATTTATCTCTTTAAGGTATTGTCTGAAATCGAATCCAACGCCCAAATAACAGACTAAATAATTATTGGCTAGAATGTTGAGCGGAGTGAAAAAAGCCAGCTGTATTTTTCCGTTTAACAACTTGTTGAACGAAGCCGCTCTGCGGCAGAGTAAATTTTAAGCTAGCTTCTATACTCAATGACAGCATTGCCACTTCGATGATGCTGTCATTAAGTATCCCTTATTAGCGCTGAGAAATTATTGGAAAACACACCGCCACATGCGTTTAATATTTCCTCGGGCTCATACAAAAACCAATACACCGATGGATAAAGGCAGTGCTCCAAAATTGCCAGATTAACAAACCCATTAGCCACATTCCCTTCGTTATTTTTTTGCTACCCATCTGCTCGAGTAAGGGCTTCATTTGCGCTCTTTACAGCAATTACTGGGACACGCCAGTCTCCACACCACTGCCCACTACACTCAATTCACTAAAGTGAAACAACGTGATATGTCACGCGCCATAAACGACTTAACAGATAAACTTACCATTACATGGTCTGTAAAATGAGTACCTTTATCGACTTACTACGACAACATCACCAAGCTCTTGAAACTGAGTAGAGTAGTCAATTAACACAGGATATCTGTCACGCGATTTATGCCATGCTTATGTGCAAAACATCGCAACAACAGCAATCTATTTGGGCATCATAGCAATTATAATCAAGCAAATTAAATCAGCTTAATCGAGCGTTTTACGGGTAAATACCCAGTCATTAGCTTTACTTAATTCACTGGAGTATTGATAACCTGCCACATCAAAGTCTTTCAACTTTTCAAGATCTGTGATTTGGTGCTCAATAATATAACGCGCCATTAAACCTCGTGCTTTTTTGGCAAAAAAACTGATCATTTTAAATTGACCATTTTTCCAATCTTTAAATGCTGGGGTTATTACCTCGGCTTTTAATACTTTTTTATTAACCGCTTTAAAGTATTCATTTGACGCTAAATTAATCAATACATTATCGCCTTGGGCGGCAATAGCGACATTTAAATGCTCGGTGATAATATCACCCCAAAATTGATATAAATTACTACCGCGATCATTATCTAATTTTTTACCCATTTCTAGTCGATATGCTTGCATCAAATCAAGCGGTCTTAATAGGCCATATAACCCTGATAATATCCGCATATGTTGTTGAGCGAAGGTAAAGTCATCATCGCTAAACGATTTAGCATCTAAGCCAGTGTATACATCACCATTAAAAGCTAGCACAGCTTGTCGAGCATTTTCCGGCGTAAAAGGCGTTGCCCATTCGCCAAAACGTGCCGCATTTAAGCCGGCTAATTTATCGCTAATAGCCATTAATGAACTAATATCCGCAGGCGTTAGTGTTTTACACTTTTTCATCAACACTTTACTGTCTGCTAATAGTTCAGGCTGTGAATATAGCTCGGTAGCAACGGGGGATTCATAATCTAAGTTCTTCGCCGGAGAAACAACAAGTAACATTATTTATCTACTCTATCTTAAAGTTTTTGTCACTATAACACAGGAAAAAACGAATATAATTATCTTCATTATCAATTGCGCACTGAACCATTAGCGCACACACAGGCAATAAAGTGTTTTATCTACATTATTTTACCATCACACTTGCTAAATTATGAAAATTTGATACAAATAGAGCCGAATAAGATAAAAAGTTCACTATTTTCAATCAAATTACTTGTAAATGTTGTAATATTTCACCAAAATTTACTCAATAAAACCACCTGATTACATTATCAACGTCAAGGGACATGTTATGACCGATCAACTTTCTCAACTTTCTCAACTAAAAGCAATGACCACGGTTGTTGCTGATACCGGCGATATTGAAGCTATTGCTAAGTTTCAACCACAAGACGCCACCACTAATCCGTCTTTACTATTAAAGGCAGCCTCTTTAGCTAATTATCAGCAACTAATTGCCAGCGCAGTAGCGTGGGCGAAAACTCAATCATCAAACGCTGAACAGCAAGTTATCGACGCTGCAGATAAGTTTTCAGTACTTATTGGCTTAGAAATCTTAAAGACAGTCCCAGGTAGAATTTCAACAGAAGTTGATGCGCGCTTATCTTTTGATACCGCAGCATCGATTGCTAAAGCGTATAAACTCATCGCTATGTATAACGAGGCTGGCATTAGTAATGATCGTATATTGATCAAAGTAGCCTCAACATGGGAAGGTATTAAAGCGGCAGAGCAACTAGAAGCTGAAGGCATTAACTGCAATTTAACTTTGTTGTTTAACTTTGCTCAAGCACAGGCCTGTGCTGAAGCCAATATTTACTTAATTTCACCTTTTGTTGGTCGCATTTTAGATTGGTATAAAAAAGACACTGGCCGTAGTGATTACTCAGCCAGCGAAGATCCAGGCGTAGTATCAGTAACCAATATTTATAATTATTACAAAGCTAAAGGTCACAAAACCGTAGTCATGGGAGCTAGTTTTAGAAATATTGGTGAGATACTTGAACTCGCTGGTTGTGATCGATTAACGATTAGCCCAAACCTGATGGACGAATTAGCTAATTCAACGGCGACAGTATCACAAAAACTGTTTAGCGATCATGCACCATTAGCCGATGAACCTGCACTTAATGAAGCACAATTTAGATGGCAAATGAACCAAGATGCTATGGCAACAGAGAAGTTAGCCGAGGGTATTCGAAACTTTACCATTGACCAAGTTAAACTTGAGCAACAATTACAGGCAATGCTTTAAATCTTTAAGTTATAAAGCTTGTTAAACCCATACTATTGTAAATAAAATGAAAATAATGTTTCTATATTGTTAACAGATGTGGTAAAAAATACTGCAGTTGTAGAAATAAGGAGCATACCATGGAAGATTTTCAACAAGTATTGGGCTCTTTAGGCAAACGGCCTAAATCGAGTACAAGTAATAATAAAAAAAGAAAGTGGCGTGAAATTGAACAACTGAAAGAAAAATTTCAACTGGAAAAAGAATTAAAAACGTTTGATGATTCTTTGGAAAATATGTTGAAAGAGTTTTAATTAAGCTTAGTATGGCTGATATAAACGATTAAAAACCCGGATTGTACCGGGTTTTTTATTGGATTTTTATTAGGGAAAGTAGCACCAATTTCACTAAATATATCATCACTTCTACTGGTTTAAATAAATAACTGCTGCGTTATTTATTTATTTATTTATTTAATAACTAGCACAACTCGTTATTAAGTAAATGTCTTATAGTTGGCCATTTTTTCTGCGTAAAAATGGATGATCTAACGAATAAATGGGTGAAAATGCAAAATAAAGCCGTCGGTTTAGGTACTCTTGACGCCAAGATTATTTTCTATATAAGAAACTGCCCTCCATTAGCACACTATCAAAATCTGACGAGTGTTAAAGCGTTAGTGACAGATGAAATTGCCGATATTGCTCGTGAAACCGGTAACCATTGGCGAAAAATTTTTAATGTCTACGCTAAGTTGTTATTTGAAATATCACCAGAACAATTTACTAGCTGGCAACACTTAAGAGACAGCGTTCTATTGCAGGCAGAAAGTGATCATTGCTTACTTTTTTCAGCACCTAATTTATCAGTGGCTGACTGTTCAGAGGCTAATTTACTCAGCGCTAAGCCCAGTCAAAAACTACACATAATATTAGGTAAAGGTTACGCTGAACAACTAGGGCTTTGTAATAGCTGCATATGGCTGAGTCATGATTTCGCCATTAATATCGATTTAGGCGTTATTATTTGTCCTTATTTCGATTATCGGCAATTATCAAATAAAAAAATCACGCAACTTTCGGCGCTAATTCAACAATTAACCGCGCACCAAGTACAATCCAAGATGGATGGCTAGGAATGGCCACGAGTTCGTAGCATTGCCGACATGGATGTTGGTACTGAGTTTTGTCAGGTAAAAAAACTGACCGATCATCCTGAGCATCGCTGCTCTTTCACATCCATGTGATCGCAGCATACCGCTCGTCCTGAGCATAAAAAAGCCCTAAGACATTTAATCTTAAGGCTTTTTTTTGTGCTAACTCTTAGATACTAAATCACCAGTGTTAACTCTCAGGAATTTCAGGCTCTATATCTGAGTTTTGTTGCTCTACAACGATATGATCAACGCGTTGTAAACCTCTAGGTAGCTTATTACCTCGACGGCCACGTTCACCTTTATAATGTTCAATGTCACTCGCTTTTAACGTTAACTTTCGCTTGCCGGCATGCAAGGTAATAGCACTGTTGGGTGGTAACACTTCGAGCAAGGTTACATATTCATCACGTGCTTTAGCCCTTGCAGTAGGGATATTAATTATTTTATTACCCTTACCTTTACTCAAAATAGGTAAATCTTTGATTGGGAAAACCAACATGCGCCCTTCTGAGGTAATTGAAAGCACTAATTCTGTCTCTAAACTACTAATAACTTTTGGCGTCATTACTTTCGCCGCTGCAGACAAAGTTAATAATGCTTTACCATTTTTATTACGACTGACCATATCGGCAAAGCTAGCCACAAAACCGTAACCGGCATCGCTACTGAGTAAGTAACGACATTCGTCATCGGCCATCAGTACTTTTTCAAAGTTTTCACCACTCGTCAGATTAAAGCGCCCGGTTAGCGGCTCTCCTTGGCTACGCGCTGAAGGTAGACTATGAGCATCAGTGGCGTAAGCTCTACCTGCGGAGTCAAAAAACACCACAGGACGATTACTACGCCCTTTTGCTAAGCATAAGTATTCATCACCTGACTTGTAACTTAATGCTTGTGCATCTATGTCGTGACCTTTTGCACAACGTGCCCAGCCTTTTTGCGAAACCACAACGGTCACGGGCTCACTCGGCATAAGATCTTTTTCAGATAGGGCTTTTGCCTCTTGTCGCTCAACAATAACAGAGCGACGATCATCACCGTATTTTTCAGCGGCTTCTAAGATCTCTTTCTTCATTAAGGTGTTCATGCGAACTTTAGAACTGAGTATTTTTTCAAGGTATTCACGTTCTATGTTCAACTCATCTTGCTCAGCACGAATTCTAATTTCTTCAAGCTTAGCCAGTTGGCGAAGTTTAATTTCTAATATTGATTCGGCTTGGCGCTCTGACAGTTCAAAGCGTGACATTAACTCTGCTTTAGGTTTGTCAAAACCTCTTATAATTTCAATCACTTCATCAATATTAAGATACGCGATTAATAAGCCATCTAACAGATGCAAACGCGCTAATACTTTATCTAATCTATATTGTAAACGACGGCGCACAGTTTCACGTCGATATTCTAACCACTCGCTTAATATGGTTCTAATATCTTTAACCGCGGGTTTGTTGTTCAAACCAATCATGTTTAAATTGACACGAAAGTTTTTTTCTAAATCTGTGGTAGCAAATAAGTGCTGCATCAGCTGTTCAATATCGACACGATTTGAACGGGGTACAATCACTAAACGGATCGGGTTTTCATGATCTGATTCATCACGTAAATCAACCACCATGGGCAGTTTTTTTGCCTGCATTTGATTAGCAATTTGTTCTAATATTTTTCCACCTGAAGCCTGATGCGGTAATGCGGTAATAACCACATCACCATGTAACTGCTCATAGACCGCACGCATTTTAATGCTGCCACGACCGGTTTGATAAATTTTTTCAATATCGGCTTTAGGCGTGATGATTTCAGCATCAGTTGGATAATCTGGCCCATGAATAATATCGAGTAGATCGGCTAATTCAGCTTTCGGTTGCTCAATTAAATGGATACAGGCATTCGCCACTTCTCTAGCATTGTGCGGCGGAATGTCTGTTGCCATACCGACAGCAATGCCGGTAATACCATTGAGTAAAATATGTGGTAGACGCGCAGGTAAGGTTTTAGGCTCTTGCATGGTGCCATCAAAATTAGGCGACCAATCAACAGTGCCTTGGCCTAATTCTGCCAATAAAACTTCACTAAAGCGTGATAAACGAGCTTCGGTATAACGCATGGCGGCAAATGACTTTGGATCGTCAGGAGCGCCCCAATTTCCTTGTCCGTCAACTAATGGGTAACGGTATGAAAATGGCTGCGCCATTAACACCATAGCTTCGTAACAAGCAGAATCGCCATGGGGATGAAATTTACCTAGTACATCACCGACAGTACGGGCAGATTTTTTATATTTTGCTGATGCAGATAAGCCAAGTTCTGACATGGCATAAACAATACGTCGTTGCACCGGTTTTAAGCCATCACCAATATGAGGTAATGCACGATCCATAATGACATACATCGAGTAATTTAAATAAGCTTCTTCAGTGAATTGTCTTAGAGGGCGTTGTTCAATACCGTCTAAACTAAAGTCGAGAGCATCTGACATGAAAATATTTTCCTAAAAAGCTCACTTAATGCCGAATTATTAAGCGTTACTTTTATTATTGTTGTTCTGGGGTAGCTTAGCTGATTATACTAGTGGAAAGAACACTGTTAGGCGATAAATATCTCCCAATAGTGATTAATCTTAATTTTCTGTTCTTTCTTTTCTTTCTGTAGAATAGCTACAAACTTGATTGTGACCATAAGCCTTTGCTTGATACATAGCTAAATCAGCCGCATGTAACAAACTATCAAAACTTTCTCTAATATCAGCAATGCTGGCAATACCTATACTGACAGTAACCTGAATATTATTGTTTTGATTTTTACTGATATTGGCTTGAATTTTCTCACGTATGTGCTCTGCAATCGCGCGCGCTTGTGCAATGGTGGCCTCGGGTAAAATAGCGGCAAACTCTTCACCACCAATACGTGCCAGAAAATCTCGAGAACGCATAGTTTCACCGGCTAATTCGCCAACATGAGCAATAACGCTGTCGCCGGCTTCATAACCAAAGTTGTCATTTATATTTTTTAAATTATCTATATCTAACATTAAAATACTGAGTGCTTTATTAGCGGTTAATGCTTGGGTCATAAAAGTAGCACCGTGACTAAAGAACGAACGACGATTAGGCAATAACGTTAAACTATCAGTTTTTGCCAGTAATTTTAAGGCTTGACGGATTTTAAATTGCCGTAAAAGTAGTAAAAGGAAAATGCTTCCTACGGCAATAAAAATGGCAATATTGCGATGCTGTTTACTACGTTCAGATTCAGCACGAGCCAACGCAAAATACTGTATTTGACTATTTTGTGTCAGTAGCTCGTTTTCTTCATGCTTTTTTTCAATGTGGTATTTTTCATTTAAACGTTTAACACGATATTCTTTTTGCTGTTTCAAATGGGAAAAATGCTTTTTCATATACTGTTTTTTACTATCAAAGGCTTTCTTATCTTCACCTTGGCTTGCATAGAGGTTTGCAAGGGTCAGGTAAGCACTGGCAAATAAAGGTGAGTCAAGTTGCTTTTTAGCCAGTAAAGGCTCAAGTTTAAATGCTTTATTGAGCCAATTAATAACTTTATATTCTTGCCCGGCAACATCAGCAATATTGGCACGTACAACATACAATAAATATTGTTCAGCGGCATTTAATGTTGGAGACAATTTTTGCCAAGCTAATAATTTAACTTGCGCTGCCACTTTGTCATGCACACTCAAGCTATTAAGCGCTAATATTTCGCTATTAATCGCAAAAAAAACAAGGGGTCTTTGCTGTTTATAATAGAGGCTATTAAGTTGATTAAATACCTCTTGCTGTCCAGTAATTTCATCCGCATTCACAGCCGTACTGATAAAGATCATTAACAAATATAAAGCAAGACCTGTTAGCCGCGAACATTTATTCATGGTAACTCACTGTATTATGGTCAGACTGTTTGACCTTTAACAATTGTTCGTCAGCTACTTTTAACAAAGCCGAAAAGTTGGCAGAATTACCTTGCTCAAATGTCGCTACACCTATATTTACCGTTAACTGCTTGATTTGCTGAGTTTGCCATTTTGATTTTTCGATGTTTTCTTGAAGTCGCTGTGCTACTTCCAATGCTTCACTATTTCCAGTATTTGGCAATAAAGCAATAAATTCTTCACCACCAAAACGACCAAAAATATCACTCGCTCGCATTAGATTTTGACCTTGAATAGCAATTTCTTTTAGTGCTTTGTCACCAATAACATGACCAAATTGGTCATTGATTTTTTTAAATAAATCAATGTCAATCATAAAAACACTAAAGGCTTGTTGATAGTTTTGGGCGGTAATAAAATACTCTTCACCTAACTCAAGTAATCTACGTCGATTAACGACACCCGTTAGACTGTCAGTTCGAGTAGCGTTAGTTAAGTTCCTTTGCACTTTGATAACACGATATAAGCACCAAGCTAATAACAAAGTACACATTGCTAATATGCCAACAAATACCTTACGGCTGTTGACGTCAAGTGTCATTTGCTGAAGTTGTAAATGCTGTATGCGCTGTTTTTTTTCTAAAATATTATTATGTCGTTGAGCCGTTTCACTTTCATATTGCAACATTAACTCATCGACTTCAGTCGTTTCTCGTACCTGCTCGCCCGCTATAGATCGGGTGAAATATTGAGTTTGAATTTGATATGCTTGATTGTAATGGCCTAAAGCATAATGCAATTTGGCGCTTAAAAAGAGAATTTTTAGCTCACTAGTATCATAAATATCGCTAGCTTTACGCTCAAGCAGTATTTCAGCTTGCTCAAGATTGACTAATGCTTCTTGATAACGCGCCATTTTTTCTAAAATATAAGCTTTGTCTATAAGATATTGAATTTTTACTAAATGTTGTTCTACATCTTCGATATATTCACCCGCAAGGAGAATATATCGATAAGCACTTTCGGTCTCAGCATCTTCCTTGTTGAGTAACGCCCGAGCTAAATTTCTATAAACACTAGCGATAAACTGATGACTGGTATTGGGCTGAATTTCGTTTTCTAACACGCGATAAACTTTAATAGCTTGCTCAAAATGCTTTTGGTTCGTGTGGTTATTAGCCACATTATGCAAACTATTAAGCGCATAGTTATGTTTACCTGCAGTTTTATAATATTGATACGACTGTTGAAAATAGTCATTGGCTTGGTTTTTTTCACCTAAACGGCCATATAAAATACCCAGTTCAGTGTTAATTTCACCTAAAAGTGCATCATCGCCAATGGCACTTGCCAGTTCTAAGGCTTGATTAAGCGTAATTAATGACTGTTTGTAATTTTTCTGTAAATATAAAATCGCACCAATATTAATCAGACCGCGCGCAATTAATTTCTGATTATTCATCGAGCGTGCAACGTCTAAACCGTTTTGATAAATTAAAAAAGCCCCGTCAAAATCACCCAAGTTTTCGATCGCAAAACCTTTAGTGTAAGCGAGCTCTGCAATAAATATGCTAGGCTTATTCATTTGCTTGGCAAGTTTTAAGCCCTGTTCTGACGATGCCTCACTTAAACTGTATAACGCTTGATCTATATATGCCGCGGATTGAATGCGATAGTAATTAACTTGATTGGTGATAGGTTGGGTGTTTAATTCGGTTTTATGTCTATCTAATAAAACCAATGCAGCTTTGGGATCACTGTTATTAAGCTGTTCAGCACGTAACAAAAACGTATTAAAATCGCTATCAGTTAAAGACTGCAAAGCATTTGATTTACAAGATATCAATAAAAAAATAAAGAAAATTAGGCCACTATTTTGAATAGTCAACTTTACCAAACTTCTCAACAAATCTGTGCTCCAACAGTCCATGTAATAATACGAAATTAATAGTATAAAACGAATTTAGGTAAATGATAAACTATTATTTATGATGCTAAAAAAATAATATGCCATATAGAACTAAGGTTATTTTCAAACTATTTTTCAGTCACTTGCCAGTAACTTGCTGCTATTTCATTACCATCTAGGTCAACGACAAGGTAACCATAGCATGTTATTACTCCAAGTTCGTTGTTGCAACGTCAACCTAATGCTATAACACATTAATGAAAGTTATCAGATGGCTGATGACTTAACACAAAAAAATCCACTGTGTGGGCCGATATTGCCAACCTTCAGGATAACCCTTAGCCTACGGCAAAGGGTATTTATGAATATCGTAAATTAATCAACTCAACTTTTTTGATTAATGCGCTGTAAAATCAATCTAATTCAACTAGATCACCTTTAGATTGCAACCAAATCTTACGATCACCGGCCCGTTTTTTAGAGAGCAACATGTCCATCAATTCCATAGTTTCACTATGATCATCAACCGTTAACTGCACTAAGCGGCGCGTATTGGGGTCCATGGTGGTTTCACGTAATTGTAACGGATTCATTTCACCTAGCCCTTTGAATCGTTGTACATTGACTTTACCACGCTTTTTCTCTGCTTCAATTCGATCCAAAATACCGTCTTTTTCCGCTTCATCCAAAGCGTAAAACACTTCTTTACCAACATCAACGCGATACAATGGCGGCATAGCCACATAAACATGACCGGCTTGAACCAAGGGTAAAAAATGTTGAGTAAATAACGCGCAAAGCAAAGTAGCGATATGTAAACCATCAGAGTCGGCATCGGCAAGAATACAAATTTTACCGTAGCGCAATCCTGATAAATCATCACTATCAGGGTCAATACCTAAAGCTACAGAAATGTTATGCACCTCTTCCGAGGCTAAGATTTGTCCCGAGTCAACTTCCCAGGTATTTAAAATTTTACCACGTAGCGGCATGATGGCTTGAACTTCACGATCTCTGGCTTGTTTGGCACTACCTCCGGCTGAGTCGCCCTCGACCAGAAATAGCTCGGTACGCAAAATATCTTGGCTACCACAGTCGGTTAACTTACCTGGTAAAGCCGGCCCTTGGGTGACTTTTTTCCGAATGATTTTTTTGCCGGCACGTAAACGACGTTGCGCATTAAAAATACAAAATTCAGCTAATGTTTCCGCAATGCTAGTATGCTCGTTTAGCCATAAACTAAACGAATCTTTTACTACGCCGGTAACAAATGCAGCGCATTGGCGTGAAGAGAGTCGTTCTTTAGTTTGTCCGGCAAATTGTGGGTCTTCCATTTTCACCGACAGGATATAACAACACTTGTCCCAAATATCATCTGGCGTTAACTTAACACCACGTGGCAGTAAGCTTCTAAACTCACAAAACTCACGCATTGACTCTAATAAGCCTTGGCGCATGCCATTAACATGCGTACCACCTTGCACCGTAGGAATTAAGTTAACATAGCTTTCGCCAATCGACTCACCACCTTCAGGTAACCAGGTTATCGCCCATTCCGCGGTTTCATGTTGCGAGGTAAAACTGCCAACAAAAGGCTCTTCTGGCAAGCTTGGGTAACCTTTAACTGACTCTTTTAAATAGTCAACTAAACCGTCTTCATAGCACCATTGATATTTATTATCTTCATTTTTATCATGAAATTTTATGGTCAATCCGGGGCAAAGTACGGCTTTAGCTTTTAATAAATGTACTAACCGACGTGCTGAAAACTTGGCAGAATCAAAATAACTGGCGTCAGGCCAAAATTTCACCCGGGTGCCGGTATTACGACGACCCACGGTGCCAGTTTCTCTTAACTCTTCTACTTTATAGCCACTTTCAAAAGCCATTTCGTAGACTTTACCATCACGCCTAACCGACACGTCTACACGGGTAGATAAAGCGTTGACAACAGAAATACCCACACCATGTAAACCACCAGAAAACTGATAGTTTTTATTAGAAAATTTACCACCAGCATGTAGCTTACAAAAAATAAGTTCTACCCCTGACACACCTTCTTCTGGGTGAATATCAATCGGCATACCTCGCCCGTCATCAATCACTTCTAATGATTGGTCTTTATCAAGAATGACAGTAATATTTTGTGCATGCTTAGCTAATGCTTCATCAACAGAGTTATCGATAACTTCTTGGCCTAAATGATTAGGACGAGTAGTGTCGGTATACATACCTGGACGATGGCGCACTGGGTCAAGGCCACTTAGGACCTCAATGGAATCGGAATTATATTGTTCGCTCATTTATAGGTTCTGATAATTAGGCTGATATTAGGGGTAAGTTGAAAAATAACGCTATGTTAGGCAAGGTATTTTCATAATCAATAAAACTATGATCTCCGCCTTGCACTATTGCCAGTTGGCACTGGCGGTATTTTTCAACAGCTTGTTGGTAATCTAACACTTCATCACCGGTTTGTACCATGACCAAGTAATTATTGTTAGAAATATTTTCCTGTTCAAGTGCTTTCAATTCAAGGATATGTTGCTCTTTAACTTGATAGCACTCATGCGTATAAGGATTTACCTGCTCACCTAAATAAGCTTTCATTAATTCGAATGGCTTAACCGCAGGGTTAATCAATACCGCTTTTACTTGATATTTTTCAGCTAAATAAGTGGCAAAATAACCACCTAAAGACGATCCTACTAATAGCCAAGTCGCGTGGGGTTCAAGGCCAATAATCGCCTCAAGTTGTGCCATAGCGCTATCGGGTGAAGAGGCTATTTGTGGGCAATGAAAGTTTATTTCTGGGTAGTTTTCAGCAAAAAATTTCTGCGTGATCTGAGCTTTCATTGACTGAGGTGATGAGTTAAAACCATGAATGTATAACATATTAATCATAATGATTTGTTTTCTCTCATTAAGTTAAACAAAATGTACTGTACTAGTAAATTCGCCATTACTCGCCAAGGTAAATAGTCGATAGCCTGGCGGTTGGCCATTTGATTTAGCTGTTACTGAATTGATGTCAAATTGAATCGATGTTGCCGGACAAGTATATAAACTCACTGTGCTTTTTTCCAACTTAATAGACAAGCTTAACGCTTGGTGAATATGGCCACAACCTACGGCTTTTATCGAAGGAAAGTCAGTTAAAAACTGTTGAAATTCTGCTTGGTTTATTAAGCCATGTTGATCAATAAAATAACCAACATCAACTGGATGATGGTGCATTAATAACAATTGAGCTTTGGTCGGGTCAATAATGCCACCCGCCATATCAAACTGTGCTTTGCTGATCTCGCCAGCAGGTGTTGCACTTTTACTTTCCAACAATAGCACTTGCCAATCATCATTTTCAATTATACTGTCTTGACAAAAAGGGGCATGTGACAAATAACGTGATAACAACGTCGGTTCATCATGATTACCGGCAATAAAATAAACTGGGGTGATAATTTCACATGCTTCAAATGCGCTGACAAAAAGCTGATAAGACCCTAGTGTGTGATCTTGTGTTAAATCACCGGTAAAAATAATCGCATCAATTGATGGCTGATTTTTGATAGCCAACAGCACATTGGTTAAGTTCTGGTAAACATTAGCCTGGTGATGCAGGCCAGTGCGATCAGCAAATAAATGGCTATCACTAATTTGCGCTAAGGTCAGTTTTTTTAACCTTAAGCTGCTGGGCATTGTTTTATCTGACATTAAGCGCTTTCACTTTAGTTTTTTTAACATTAACTTAGGATTTTTTCAGCATATTGAGATTGATCTGCACTTGGCCTAATTGCAAACACAGCTGTAACCATTCTTTTAAGAAATAGTTAATTTGCTGTTTTTCATCAGGTAAATGCATTTTTTTATTAGGGTAATCATAGCGTGGCTTAATTTGCTGTACATCTTGATTACTGATCACCTCAGCCATGCGAGCGTCATGATATAAGCGAACCACCATTTTCGGGCGAAATAACGCGGTTAAATTATAACCGTGAATATTGGCTTCTTGATTAATTGTTAGTAACGTTGTGTATTTAGTAATTTCGTCAACTCTCACTCGGTAACTCAAAAAATCAGAGATAAAAAAACAGCGTTGTTCGCCTACCTGTTCTTTATCAGCAAGTACGCGCAGCAATAACATGTAATTAACTTCAAACAAGGTCATTAAAGTGGGTAAATGAGGACGATATTTTTTTACAACAACTGACATTTATTTCCAGCTAGCTTTGAGCTTATCAAGATTTAGAGCTAGCCATTGTAACGCAATAATAGTCGCAGCATTAGCTATCTTTCCCTCTGCAAGTAACTTTTCAGCGTCTTGGCGCGTAACAACATGTACTAAAATATCTTCACCTTCTGTCTCTAAACCATGAACACCTGAAATATGCTCACTGTCAACACAGGCACAATAAAGGTGAATGCACTCGCTCATACCGCCTGAGCTTGAAAGGTAATCCATCACTTTAATCACCTTTTTAGGCTCCACATCTAAGTTAGCTTCTTCTTTTGCTTCTCGGATCGCAACGTCTAATGCCACTTCATTTTCTGAAAACATACCCGCAATAAGTTCTAATTGCCAGGGTCCTGTTTTACTGCGTAATGCGCCTAAGCGAAATTGTTCAATTAATACGATACTATCGGTTATCGGATCATAGGGTAATAAAGCAACCGCATCACCGCGCTCAAAAACCTCTCGTGTTAATACTTTACTATAGCCGCCAGCATAAAGTTTGTGACGAAGTTGATACTCATCGAGCGCAAAAAAACCTTGGTATTTTCTTGATTTTTTAATCACCTCTACGTCGGTTAAATTAAAGCGTAATAAAGCGTCTTTGGTTATACTCATCGTTAGTTCTCTCTCATGCTATTAGGTAATCTATTAGATAATTTTTCGTTACCCTAGCACTTAACATTTTGTTACACTAGAATACTTTCCTAAACACTTATTTTATTTAGCTAATTCTTTATTCGCGATAAGATAGTACGATTAGGAAAATAATAACCAGTTCATTATTATAGGAACCTCTTCAAGATGAAAAAAACAATAACCGCATTATTTATTGGCCTTGCCTGTGCTGCAAGTAGCTCTTTAGCTAATGCCGAAGATTTGCTGTCAGTATACCAACAAGCCCAAGCTAGTGATCCGGTTGTTCTTCGAGCCCATGCGCAATATCTAGCAACAGAAGAAGGTATTGAACAAGCTCGCTCAGTCTTATTGCCACAGGTTTACGGTTCAGCAAGCTATACCGAAAGCGAGAGTGAGTTTATTCCTACCTCTGATACTGGACAATCTTCAGGTTTACTCCTGACTAATAAAAGTGATACCACGAGTTATGGTATTAACTTAGATATGGAGTTATATAATCATAGTACTTGGTTAAAACTTGATAATGCCAAGAAAGTTGCGCACCAAAGTGATGTGTCATACCAGTTAGCAAAACAAGATTTAATTGTGCGCGTAACACAAGCCTACTTTCAGGTGCTGAGTTCAAAAGATGATTTGGAATTCTCAAAAGCAGAAAAAGCCGCTATTGAACGTCAGTTAGAGCAAACAAAACAAAGATTTTCTGTTGGCTTAACAGCGATTACTGATGTTCATGAAGCTCAGGCTCAGTATGACAATGCCGTAACCAGTGAAATTAGATCAGAAAACCAAGTGTTTAATGCTGAAGAAGCATTACGTGTTATCACCAATGTTTATCCCCGTGATTTGAACATTTTAAATACCGAACGCTTTAGTACTTCTCGCCCATACCCAGATAGCGCCAACGAATGGCAGCAAACCGCAGAAGCGAAAAATTTAGAACTAATTGCAGAAAGAATAAATATTGATATTGCCAAAGAAAATATCAACATCGCAAAATCAGGACATTACCCAACGTTAAGCTTAAATGGCAGCTATGGCAGCCGCGAGCAAGATAATGAAGTCAATAGTCTCAACTTTAATAACCCCGCACTAGACAGCCACTCAATTGGTGTGTCTTTATATGTGCCGATTTATTCAGGCGGAGCAATATCAAGCAGTGTTCGTCAAGCGCAAAGTAATTATGTTGCTGCAAGCCAGAATATGGAACAAACGCATCGTAACGTAGTGCGTAATACCCGTAATGCCTATAACACCGTTATTACTGCAGTGTCAGCTATTAAGTCATTAGAGCAAGCCGTGGTGAGTGCACAAAGTGCATTAAAAGCGACTGAAGCAGGTTTTGAAGTGGGTACGCGTACCATTGTTGATGTTTTAAACAGTACGAGAAACTTATACGACGCCAAGCGTAATTTATCGTCAACGCGATATAATTACATTCAAAATGTATTAGCCTTAAAACGTGCTGGCGGCACCATTACCGAGCAAGATTTAGCCGACATAAACCAAGGTTTAATCGCCGCTAAATAAAACTCCTAGCTTAAAAATTGAAAAAAAAAGCAGCATTAATGCTGTAATGCCGTTCACTTAAGGTGAACGGCATTTTTATTTCTAGCATATCGCTGTGGCCTAGGCTTCACTTGCCGAGGAAACGTTCTCTCTCGCCGAGGCGGTAAAATAAGACTTTCAGCCATATTGTAAAAATTCTTCA
>NZ_JACGVK010000110.1:0-70491 GCF_014077185.1 Colwellia sp. MB02u-10 | reverse complement strand
CAAGTAATCGGATCCGTAGTCTACCATTAGTCGTAGTGGCAATAATTTGTGATAAATTTTGAGTCATATGTAGTAATCCTTTGTTAAGGATATTAGATCACAAAATTATCGGAATTGGTATAACTTATATCAAGATATTAATGCAGAATCACTTGATTATTTAACTACTAATTTTTATTATGTATCGTGATTATTTAAGCACTATTTTTCAATATAAAAAAGTACATCAAAATAGTTTTATAGTCCATATACCCTATGTAAATGACGTTCTTCTACGTGAAACTTCCCAATGAAAGTATTATATTGTCAACTTTATGAATAAAATCTTAACTCCTGAACAGCCATTTATAAACTCAAGTGTAAAAGTCGGTATTATTGGTGGCGGAGTGGCGGGATCAACTATTGCTTTACGTTTTGCTGAACTAGGCATTAACACTACGTTGATAGAAAAAGGCAAGAGTTTGGTGAATGGCCCTCCTTTTTGTCATTTGCATGCCGGTGGTAATTTATATCGAGAGATTTCTGAACAACAATGTATAACACTATTGGAGCAGTCAATAGACACGGTAAAAGTTTTTCCGCATAGTGTTAATTATCGCCCAACTATTATTGCCTTACCGAAAACAGATCAAGGTGAGGTGATTGACCTATTACCTCGCTTAATTAAACTGCGTGAACGTTACGCTGAACTTGTACAGCAAAATGTTAGTAATAAAGTGTTGGGTGATCCTGAGCAATATTTTCTGTTATTTGACCGTAATGCTTTAGAGAGTTTAGCGAAACGAGTTTTACCCACTCAGATTAAAGCTAATGAAGACTGGTTAGTGGCTTTTGCTCAACAAGTGGATTTAGACAAATTAAAATTTCCCGTTCTGCTTGTGCAAGAATATGGTTGGTCTGCTTTTCGTATGGCTGCCATTGCCACACTCGCTATCGAAAGGTTACCTTGTTGCCAGCTAAAACTTAATAGCCAAGTCATCAATATTGAACACCAAGCTAGCGCAAGTAAGTGGCGTATAACTTATAAAAATCCTCAAGATGACAATCACCGACAGACTGATTTTGATTATGTTATTAACGCCTGTGGCTTCAAAAGTGGTGAGATTGATGACATGCTGCATGCTAAGCGCGAACGCATGGTTGAATTTAAAGCTGCATATGTTGCTCATTGGTCACAATGTCAGGGCTTGTGGCCAGAAGTGGTTTTTTATGGTGAACGTGGCACACCCAATGGTATGGCACAGTTAACGCCTTACCCTGATGGTTATTTTCAATTACATGGTATGACACAAGACATTACTTTATTTGACGAAGGTTTAGTGGCCAGCGTTGAGCAGAGTGCACAGCCTAGATTGTTATCGCGGTTTATTAAAAAAATCGAGCAACAATGGCCGGAACAGTTAATAAAGGATAGAACAGTAGGCTCTATTGAATACCTTGCACAATATATAACTAATTTTTCGCAAGCAAACGTTGCGGCTAAGCCCATGTTTGGTGCACAACAAATTCCTGGCGATGATGCCACCTTACGTGCGGCAGATGTTTCTTTTCATGGTAAGCATTATGCTCGCACCGAAATAGTAAAAGCATCTTCTGCATTGACAGCCGCTGATGTTATTTTACAAAACCTGCTTGATGTTGGCTTAGTTAGCTCAGCGCAAGTGGGTGAGCATTTGCATGACTATTATTTTCCTGTCACTTTACAATGTTCAGAAGCAGAGGTGACTAATAAAGCGATTATGTTTGCTCGCCAACGGGATTATCCTGCAGCGTTAGCGAAAAATTTTATGTTAGCTAATTTTATGTTATCTGAGTAAGTCTAACAACTCAGCGAAGGTATCTAAGCACCAGTCAGGTTGATAGACTCTAATATCTTCGCCATAGTTATATCCATAAGTTAAGCCAATGCTTTGTATGTTTGCCGCCTTTGCCGCCAAGATATCGTTTTTAGAGTCGCCTATCATTATACATTGCGCTACTGAAACTTTTAATGTTTTACAGGCATGCAAAAGTGGTAAAGGATGCGGTTTGCGTTCGATTAAACTGTCACCACCCAGTTGTAACTCAAATAACCCCTTAAGTTCAAAGCCAGTAATAATAGGTTCGATAAACTCTGTGGGTTTATTAGTGATAATCGCTAACCGATAGCCCTGATCCTTTAAGGCTAATAAGGTTTCTCTTACTCCCTTATATAAGCTTGATTCAACGCATAAAAACTGTTGGTAGTAATTTAAGAAAATCGCCAAAGCTTCGTTTACTTTTGCTTCACTTAAGCTGTTATCTACAGCTGCATTGTTGTCGCAAGAGTGTTGTAAAGCACGTTCAACTAAGGTTTTTGCACCATTACCTACCCAACCACGGATAATTTCTTGGGGAAATGTCGTTAAGTTTAATGCTAGCAGCATTTTGTTGATCGCTGCAGCAAGATCGGGAGCACTGTCAACTAAAGTGCCATCAAGATCGAATAACAGTACGGTTTTATTTTCTGGGCTCATCTGAATCTCTTCTGTAATAAAGTGATTTATTGCGCTGATGCATCACTTTTTTTATTAAAATTTATTTATCAATGTATTATTTGATTGTCTTCAGTTATTGACCACCTGTGCCAGTTAAAGTTATCCAAAGCTGCGTTGAGCCCAAGTTACAATTACCACTTCTCCACATAAATTGAGTTGATGTGTGTAGATATATCTTTAATTATGGTTAATTAGGTCGTTAACTAACTCAATGGCCGCCAAGCTTTATTTTAACCAAATTCGAGGGTATCTATTACCCTTCTTGCTTCCCCTATTGTGCAGTCTGTGCGTTGCATGAGCTCAGAGACTGTTATTTCAGGTTTCTTTTGAGCAATAGTTAATAACATGTCAAAGCCTAAATTCCTACGCTGCTTGGATAGGTGTGTTGCTAGCCATTGCCAACTTGTTTCTTCACTTTGCTCTATTAGGCTAATGGTTTGTTCTAGTTGTTCAAAAGTTGCTTTTAACTGCCAGTTCCGTGAGCGACCAATTCGGCTAATTTCGCAGCCTTGCTCACGGATTAAGGCTTTAAGTGCGTAGGCCTTTAGCACCCGACGCAAAAAAGAGGGTAGAGCAATATAAGGGATATGATTTTTTGGCGTTTTCATCAGAAGTTAGCCATAACAACTCGCATTGCTGAAAGTTATTTGCCATAGATAACGGATTACCATTTTTTCTTTGGTTGAAATAGTAAGTCTAAATCATCTTCTTCTGTTTTGGTTTTTTTAGCGGCATCTTTAGCGTTTGTATTGTTCAACGAAGAAGTAATATCGTCTAGTACGTTTTGTATTTCCTCACGCTTGCTAAGACAGTATTCAGTTTGAATAGGGCTTTCTGATATCGTTTGTAAGGCTTTTTCTAAATATTGTCTTGCCGACCCCAGCATTTCTTTTTGGTAGGCTATTACGCCACGTTTTTGCAAGGTTTCTACGCCAATTTTAAGTTGCATAGCTGATAATTTATGTTCTTCTTGAGCAAAGGTTTGTACATCTACATTACCTTTGGACTGTTCTGATTTTAATATTACTCGCAATTTTTTTATGCATTGTAAAGCGGAGACTAATTGTTGCTCATTGTCAGGCAAAATAAAAATTTGCTCACCCGTTTCATGGTTAGTGTCAGATGTGCTAGTACTGACGCGCCCTTGCATTTCTCTTATGCGTTTAATTAACGGCTTATCATCTGGTAATATTTTCGCCATAGATTTTGCTGCATTTAAACTGCGTTTATTAAGTATCAGAACTAAATGTGGATTATTTGGTAGGTTGGCAATACTTAAAAGTAATTCTTCCGTTTCATCGATTATGGCTTTTTGTTTTGCTGCTTTAGTTCGCTTTTCTCGTTGTACTTTTTCTTTGTGCTGTTGAATTGCACCCAGTACTACGACAATGATAATTAAAGCGATAATTAAAGCGAAGATAATGCCCATGTTTAATTCTCTATTATGATAAATATAAATTACTAATACGCCAGTCTACAAAAATTGTTCGATGATGCAAAGGATAAAGCGGCTTCTTTTAAGTATTTGGCAGCATTAGCTTGTTTGTTACATTTCAATGGCTCGATTCTATTAACTGATTAGCGACTTATTTTGTTATCAAATGGGTAATTAGTAAGTTATTTGTATATAATGTAAAAAATAACATGGAATAAATGTCTATTTAAGTATATATTTTTCTTCTAAGAAAACTCTGAATGGTAATTATGAAGCTGCAACAACTCCGTTATATCGTCGAAGTACTTAATAATAACTTAAATGTTTCCGCCACCGCTGAAAGTCTTTTTACCTCGCAACCTGGTATTAGTAAGCAAGTACGAATGCTTGAAGACGAACTCGGCATTCAAATTTTTGGTCGCAGTGGCAAACACTTAACTCATGTTACGCCTGCGGGAAATGAAGTTATTAACATAGCGACAGAAATTTTGTCGAAAGTTGAAGCGATTAAAGCGGTGGCTCGAGAACATACGCAACCCGATGAGGGCAAACTACGTATTGCAACGACTCATACTCAAGCGCGTTACGCTTTGCCTGAAGTTATTCAAGGCTTCATGAAGAAATATTCAAAAGTTTCATTACATATGTACCAAGGTACACCTTCTCAAATTAGTGATGCGGCAAGTAAAGGTGATGCTGACTTTGCTATTGCGACCGAGTCTTTGCATTTGTACAACGACTTAGTGATGTTGCCTTGTTTCCATTGGAATCGCAGTATTATTGTAAAAGCGGATCATCCACTCGCTAGTAAAAAAAATATCACTATTGAAGATATCGCTCAATACTCGTTAGTAACATACGTCTTTGGCTTTACTGGCCGCTCAGAACTAGACGACGCTTTTAATGAAATGGGTGTCGAACCTAAAATTGCTTTTACAGCAACAGATGCTGATGTGATTAAAACTTATGTCCGATTAGGTGTGGGTGTTGGGGTTATTGCCACCATGGCGATGGATCCTAAAATTGATCATGATTTAGTGACTATTGATGCAAGTCACTTATTTAGCCCAAGTACGGTGAAAATCGGTTTCAGACGTGGCACTTTTTTACGTGGTTATATGTTTGACTTTATTGAGCGTTTTGCACCACATTTAAATCGAGATTTAGTCACTAAAGCTATTTTATTGAAAAATAATGCTGAGATAGATGAAATGTTTGCCAATATTAAGTTACCTATGCGTTAAACGTTAAAGTAGCTATAAAAAAACCGTATTATTTAATACGGTTTTTTTGTTTTGAAGCGCTTATTTTTACATAAAAGTGAATACTAACACTCAGTAATATTAACCGCTAAGCCGCCACGTGAGGTTTCTTTATATTTGGTTTTCATATCATTACCTGTATCCCACATAGTTTTGATCACTTTATCCAATGATACCTTTTGCTTACCTGTACCTCTAAGCGCCAAACGAGAAGCGTTGATCGCTTTTACTGAACCCATGGCATTACGTTCGATACAAGGAACCTGTACCAGGCCTCCTACGGGGTCACAAGTTAATCCTAAGTTATGTTCCATACCTATTTCCGCGGCATTTTCTACTTGCTCTGGTGAGCCACCCATAATTTCTGTTAATGCACCCGCTGCCATTGAACATGCAACACCTACTTCTGCTTGGCATCCGCCTTCTGCACCAGAAATAGTCGCATTGGTTTTATATAAAATTCCGATGGCGGCCGCGGTTAATAAATAACGAATACAGTCTTGGTCATCTACGGGTTTAATAAATTTATCGTAGTAAGATAATACAGCGGGAAGAATACCTGCTGCGCCATTGGTTGGCGCTGTCACCACACGACTGCCGGCCGCATTTTCTTCATTTACCGCTAAGGCAAACAAATTAACCCAGTCCATGGCTGACAGTGGATCGGTATTTTTTTCAACGCATAGTGCTCTATGTAAAGCGGGCGCTCTTCGGATGACTTTTAAACCGCCAGGCAATATACCTTCGGTGACTATGCCACGTGCAATACTTGCTTTCATGGCATCCCATATTTCTATGAGACCCGAGCGAATACTGGACTCATCTTGCAAACATTTCTCGTTATCCATCATGATAGTACTAATACTTAAGCCTTTTTCGTTGGCTATTTCTAACAGCTTATCAGCACTAGAAAAACGGTGAGGGCGATCAATATTGGCATGAGTTGATAGGGCTTTGTCTTTTTCTTTTTCAAAATCGGAATCTTTAACAATAAAGCCACCACCAATGGAGTAATAGGTTTCTTCAAAGATCACAACATCATTACTATAAGCAAAAAATGTCATGGCGTTAGCATGTGCGGGCAGGGACTTTCTGCGATGGTAGATAATGGCACTCGCTTTAGGGAAAGCAACAAAACTTTGCATATTCAGGTTTATTTTTTCGCTCGCTACAACCTCAGCTAAAATAGACTCTATAGAATCAACTGGAATGGTTTCAGGGCTTTGCCCAGTCAATCCTAGAATAACGGCTTTACCGGTACCATGACCAATACCTGTTTGACCTAATGAGCCAAACAGTTCACATTTCACGCGATCTGTCTTAATTAATTTATTGTCTGCTATAAGATTTTTAACAAACAATTTTGCTGCTTTCATTGGGCCAACGGTATGAGAACTGGATGGGCCAATTCCGATTGAAAACATATCAAATACACTAATCATAAGAAAACCTGAATAAATACTGTTATAAGTGGGTGGAAGTAAAATTTTGTTCGGTTATTGTAGCTGAAAGCTTTCAGTATGCAACACAAAATATCGCTTCAATGCGTATAACTATAGCTAATATTTTTATCGCTTGGCTCTAGCGTGATACGCATTAATTGACTGTTGATCTAATGCGTATCACGCTAGTTTCTTTGGTTTAATAAAATACTCAAGTCATGCAACATAGCCGCGGTTGCTCCCCAAATATTGTAGTGTAGATAAGGCATATAGTGCACATTGTGTTGCTTGCCTTCATGATAAAGTGGTACTTGAATATGGTGTTGTCGTTGCAAAAAGTGTGATAAAGGCACATGAAAAACTTCTGAAACTTCATTTAGGTCAATTTGATAGCTGCTGTTATTTGATATAATGGCGACAATCGGCGTTACTTCATAACCTGAAATAGTTTGGTAAGGCTTAAGTTGCCCAAGTACATCAATGCAGCTAGCGTGTAGGCCTATTTCTTCTTGTGTTTCACGCAGTGCCGTTGCGATCATATCATCATCATAGCGCTCTACTTTGCCACCTGGAAAACTGATTTGTCCTGGGTGATGGGTAAGATGGCTAGCACGTTTGGTTAACACCACTTCAAGTTGACCTTGATAATTGGCAATGGGGATTAACACCGCGGCACTTTTAAGCTTATGTTGGTAGCGAAATTTATGTGCTGAAGCGGGTAATGCTTGCATTTGAAAGCGCTGTATAAATTCTTCTCTAGTCATACACACCTTAACGTTACTTTAAAAGTGCCTAGTTCTCAGGGGCTACTTGGCGTTTGGAGGGACTTTATGCTGGATACTCAAGCTTAAATTATACCAAGTTTAGTTGGCTTAATACCGGCAAAATTTTACGCACTTTATCGTAAGTTTCTTGATACTCGCTGTCAACATTTGAATCGGCGACTAAGCCACCACCAGCCCAACAATGTATTTGCTGATCATGACAAACTAAAGTGCGAATGGTGATGCTAGTATCCATATTACCGCAAGCTGACAAATATCCAATAGAGCCGCAATAAATACTACGTTGGTGAGGCTCTAATTCTTCTATGATATCCATGGCTCTTATTTTTGGCGCACCGGTAATAGAACCGCCAGGAAACGCTGCACGTAATAAATCGCTGCCATCATACTGTGGGTCTATCTCCCCTTCAACCGTGCTAACTAAGTGATGCACGGCTGGAAAGCTTTCAATGGCAAAAAGTGCTGGCACGGTTACTGTGCCGGGTAGACAAACACGACTGATATCATTACGTAACAGATCAACTATCATTAAGTTTTCGGCTTTATCTTTACTGGCCTGCTGCAGTTCAATGGCGTTAGCTTGATCTTGGGCTGCATCATCGCTGCGCGGCCGAGTACCCTTAATCGGCTTACTTTGTACTTTATTATCGACCAGTTGTAAAAATCGCTCAGGTGAAATACTTAAAATAGCACTCTCCTCAAAACGTAAAAAAGCTGAGAAAGGAGCTATGTTTGCTTGTCTCAAGGCACAATACGCTTGATATTCACTACCAGCATACTGGGCGGTAAAACGCTGGGCTAGATTAATTTGATAACAATCGCCAGACAGCAGGTAGTCATGCACTTGCTTAAATTTATCGCGATATTGTTCCGGTGCCATATTTGATTGCCACGGCGTAGTTAACTTGAAATTATTTTCTGGCGCTTTTAGCTCAACTACCTGTTCAGCAGCTTGCGCTTTATTTTGCAAAAGGGCGCGGTTAAAAAATGCAATAAAATCCGCTCTTTGTTCATCAAGACATAACAACCAAAATTGTTGTAATTTTCGATCATAGATCACCGCATGTTGGTAGATACCAATGGCCATTTCAGGTATATCAATATCTTTACTGTTTTGCTGTTTTATGGCCTCAAAACGTTTACCTAAATCGTAGGCGAAATAGCCGACTGCACCGCCTTTAAAAGGTAAGTCGTGTTCCGTAATCTCGAGATGACTAAAGATTTCCTTTTGTTCACGTTTCAATAACAATAATGGGTCGTCATGACTGTGATACTCACTGTTGTCGATTTTATGGTTAATGCGAGTCACATTACCGACAGTGGTTAGTGTGGTATTAGGTTGCCAAACCATAATGTCATAGCGGCTATCAACATGGCTACTTTCACAGGAGTCTAGCCACATTGCCCAAGGTTGCTCAGCCAGTGTGGCAAAAAGTGACTGACTATCAAAGCTTAGATCAAGCTGAAGTAATTTAGCGGATAGCTGCGTTGGTGAATTAGTCGGCAAAATATTCTCACAGGTTTTATGTTAAGTCATTATATTCAAACTACCTTGAGCTATTCAATGCTGCAGTTCGAAGTGGGGTTGCTATATTTGATCGTTATTATTAGACCATTTGATACTAGTAGGTCTTTAACAAGCAAGGTATGATATCGGCAAATTTATAACTTTCAACTCTTCTCTCGCCCAATTAATAAAAAAGAGACCGTTATGGCCATTATTAAACAAAAAGATTTAATCGAAAGTGTTGCAGACGCGCTGCAATATATTTCTTATTACCATCCACTAGATTTTATTCAAGCACTGGAAAAGGCCTACCACAAAGAAGAAAGCCAGGCAGCTAAAGATGCCATTGCGCAAATCTTAATTAACTCGCGTATGTCGGCTCATGGCAAGCGACCTATTTGTCAAGATACTGGTATTGTTACCTGTTTCGTCAAAGTGGGTATGGCTGTGCAGTGGGATAACACGGATATGACAGTACAACAAATGGTGGATGAAGGTACTCGTCGTGCTTATCTTAATCCTGATAACCCATTACGTGCATCTATTGTTTCTGACCCGGCAGGTAAGCGCATCAACACGAAGGATAATACGCCAGCGGTTGTGCATATTGAGATGGTGCCAGGTGATCAAATAGACGTGATGATCGCGGCCAAAGGCGGCGGCAGTGAAAACAAATCTAAAATGGCGATGTTAAACCCAAGTGACTCTATTGCCGACTGGGTTGTTAAAACTTTACCCACTATGGGCGCTGGTTGGTGTCCGCCAGGTATGCTGGGCATAGGTATTGGTGGAACAGCTGAAAAAGCCGGTGTATTAGCTAAAGAAAGCTTAATGGAACCCGTCAATATTCAAGACCTTATCGACCGTGGTCCAGAAAATGCCGAAGAAGAATTACGTTTAGAAATTTACGATAGGGTAAATAAACTCGGTATTGGCGCTCAAGGCTTGGGTGGCTTAACAACGGTTGTTGATATCAAAATCATGTCAGTGCCGACTCATGCGGCGTCAAAACCCGTAGTGATGATCCCAAATTGTGCGGCAACTCGACATGTACACTTTCATCTTGACGGCTCCGGTCCTGCCGACTTAACGCCACCTAAATTAGAAGATTGGCCAGAAATTACCTGGGAAGTGGGTGAAAATGTTCGTCGCGTTAACGTTGATGAGTTATCAAAAGCGGATATTAGTACCTGGAAAACCGGCGAAACCGTTTTACTTAGCGGCACCATTTTAACCGGTCGTGACGCAGCGCATAAACGTATTCAAGAAATGTTAGCTGCTGGAGAGAAACTGCCGGTAGACTTTACGGATAAATTTATTTACTACGTGGGTCCGGTTGATGCGATAGGCGATGAAGCAGTAGGCCCAGCAGGACCAACAACAGCAACCCGTATGGATAAGTTTACTGAAATGATGCTTGCCGAAACAGGTTTGCTAGGCACTATCGGTAAAGCCGAACGTGGCCCTGAAACCGTTCAGTCGATTAAAAATCATAAGTCGGTCTATTTAATGGCGGTGGGCGGCGCAGCCTATTTAGTTTCTAAAGCTATTAAGAAAGCAAAAGTAGTGGCTTTTGAAGATATGGGTATGGAAGCTATTTACGAATTTGTGGTTGAAGATATGCCAGTCACTGTCGCCGTTGATAGTTTAGGTGAATCAGTTCATGTCACTGGCCCAGCAATTTGGCAAGTAAAAATTGAAGAGCTAGACAGAAAATCAAAAGAAAAATAATCCGTTAGATTAGTATAAACGCCCATAAGGGCGTTTTTTTTGTTAAAATAAAGGTATCTTAATATCAATAAAACTAGCCAAAATACCAGTGAAATGTTATCGAATCGCTGCTTAAATGTTATTAAAATATTACATGTAAAAGTGGGAGTATTGTTTAATATAATAAAAACAGGCAGTTAATTAATTGCATGACGGATTTGGATTTCTGCTGTAAAATTTGAACTAATTCATCTAGTTATAAAGCTAAATTTGAAAGGTTGCAAATTATTAATGGACAAACATAACGATGTTGAACATCGCCTTATTACTATCATTTTTTATAGTAATATATCATTAAAACTTATGCATGAAGTGCGCACGTTTCCGCAAAGTAAAAGCGGTCGAGTCGTGATCCCCGCAAGCTTTAAAGTGGATAAATCTATCATTGCGGTTTGTGACGGTGCCGTTGCTATTATCGATAAATTTGGCGACAGAATCTAATAACCTCAGGCATGGCTGTTTCACGTTACTGATACCAATCTCACTAATTATCTGATCATTTTTACTGGTTGAAATAACCCACTACTGCGTTATTTATTTAATAATTAGCCCAACTAGTGATTAAATAAATGCCTTATATTTGGCCATTTTTTCTGCGTATAAAATAGACTGCCTAATTAATGAAATGGGTATGAACAAATAATTTTCACTACTAGATTTTTTATTGTTTGCTCATGGCTAGCTGTTGTGACTGAAATCAAGCTTTGTGACAAGATAAAACTAAAATAGTGATTATTTTGTGTTGCATAAATTTAAACGTGTATTTTTAGGTTATTGATAAATTGTTTATATTGGTTAAATATATATTCATTAACTGACCTGGGTTGATGTTAAATAACGATTAACCTTATTAATAAAGTATGCTTTAATAACTGTTAATATTTACAGTATTTGGCTTTACAATGAATTCACTATCCAACTCTTCACTTAACTTCCCATTCAATTCACCTTGGTTAGCTTTAGATAACTTCCCTGTCTTGGTTTTTATGGTGTTAGTGTTAATTATTAGTTTAATTATCATCGCATTAGTGTTATTTCGTCAAGTAAAAAATAGCCAAGTATCCTTTTTAGCACAGCAGCAACTTTTGCAGCAGTTAGTTGAAAAAGTAAACCTTAGTTATGAAGTTAACGGCAATAATCAGCAGCAACTACAACAACAGTTAAGTTTTAATCATCAACAATTAGCTCATCAGCAAAGTGAATTGAAAACTTACTTTGAGCAGCAAATTTCTGATTTTAAATTAAAATTATTACGCCAACATGGTGAGCAAGGTGAAAAACAAGCCCAGCAACTGTATAGCCATAGTGAGCAACTTAAAAAGACCTTATATGAACACCACGTTACTTTTAATGATAATCAACGCAACGCCACAGAACAATTATCTAGCCAACTTACAGCAACCTCTAAACTTGGCCGAGAAGAAATGGCAAAATCACTGCATTTATCCAGTGAGCAAATGGCTAAAAGAATTGATGAATTAACGATTTCAACCGATAACCGTCTAAAAGATATTAGTGGTCAAGTCGAAAAGCGTTTAGCCGACGGCTTCGAAAAAACCACCAAAACCTTTAATGACATTTTACAACGATTAGCCTTAATTGATGATGCACAGAAAAAAATTACTGAACTGTCCACTAATGTGGTGAGCTTGCAAGAAGTACTGTCAGATAAACGCTCACGTGGTGCTTTTGGCGAAGTACAGTTAAATGCTTTAATTCGTAACGTATTACCTGAACAGCACTTTTCACTGCAACATACCTTGTCAAACGGTAAAATTGCTGACTGTATTTTATTTCTACCTAAGCCAACCGGTAATGTGGTGGTTGACTCCAAGTTTCCGCTAGAAAGCTATAAAAAAATGGCTGACAATACCTTAGGTGAATTTGAGCGCAAAGCAGCAGAGCGGCAATTTAAAATTGATATTAAGAAGCATATTAATGATATCAGTGATAAATATTTAATTGAAAAAGAAACTGCCGATGGCGCGATAATGTTTATTCCAGCAGAAGCTATTTTTGCAGAAATACATGCACACCACGGTGACTTGGTTGATTATGCCAATAAAAAACGCGTTTGGTTAGCCTCGCCAACGACACTGATGGCGATTTTAACCACCGCACGTTCAGTGTTAAAAGACGAAGCAACCCGCAAACAAATACATGTTATTCAAGCGCATTTATCGCATCTTTCGACTGATTTTTCTCGCTTTAAGGGCCGTTTTGCCAATTTAGCAAAACATATTGATCAAGCGGCAAGTGACGTAAAACAAATCCATACCTCAGCGGATAAGATTAGCAACCGTTTTGATAAAATAGAGCAGGTAGAATTAAAGCAAGAAGATAAAGAAGAAAGTGAAAAAGAAGCAGAGGAAGAAGAGAGTGTAGCGATAACATAGGAATAAATACGGCTATAACTGAGTGTTCTAGCAGCAGTAGGTTAATGCTCAATCATTATAGGGCATAAATTATTTGCTCATGGCTGTCAGTAAGTGTTAACAGTTAACGCTAAATACCAAGTTGCCCCGTCGATATTTTACTTCGGTATTTCACTTGGACAATAACTTCAAAGCTCAATACTAAATAAAGTGTAAAATTAGCCCATCCAGTATTACACAGAGCTAAAAATAACTGGCAATAATATGAGCCAATAGTTGAGCATATAAACGCTTATATGCCTATTGGGTTAACAAGGCTTCCAGTGAAAATAGGCTTTAAGCCACATAAGTTTACGGCATAAATACTGAGTTAGAGTGGGATGATGATGCTTTAAAAAACGTCCCTACAGCCGTGTATAGTGACGTTTTTAAATCATGGTTTTACGCTAATCGCGCCATTAGCATTTCATCTATTTGACTTAATTTAATATAGCCACATTGACAAATACTACCGTTAACAATAACGGACAAACAAAGCGTAAATAATTGCCCCATATGGGTAACCATTTTCTGCCTTCTTGCAAAGAAACATCGCGTAGCTTGTTACCGCGTTTCCATAACCAGCCAACAACAATAAAGTAAAACAAACAGCTCAGTGGCTGTAAAATAGTCGTAAGTACACGAATCACCATACCAAACAGGCTATCAAAAAATGTGATTATGGTCATACTGGCGGTTAATACAATGGCTGATACCAACCAAGTTGCCTTAGAACGGCTAAGATTTTTATCTTCAACAAGATAAGCCACAGGTACTTCTGTTGAAGAAATCGTCGAGGTGAGGGCAGCAATGGATAATAACGAAAAAAAGCCTATGGCTACTACCATGCCTATGTTGCCCATAGAGTTAAAAAGCTCTGGCAATATGTTGAAAATAAGTTGACCTTCACCAATTAACTTATCACCTTGAAATACTTGCTGTCCGGCAGCTTCTGCAACATAAAGTGCTGGAATAATTAATAAACCAGCCATAAAAGCAATAAAGGTATCGAGTACGGTAATAGAAATAGCGAGCTTACCTATATCGTCATCTTTCTTCATATAAGATCCGTAAACCATCATGCCACCAACGCCAATAGAGAGTGAGAAAAAGGCTTGGCCCATGGCAGAAATAATTAACTTTGGATTAGTGACCTGTGAAAAATCGGGTATTAAATATGTTCTTAAACCTTTTTCTGCCCCGGGTTGTTGCAATATGTAAGTAATTAATGCGACTAGCATGATCAATAAAACTGGCATTAATCGCGCAGACCATTTTTCAATGCCGGCGTTAACCCCTTGATGAATAATAGCCGCGCCAAGTAATATAAAAACGGGTGTAAATAATAAATTTCTTAACGTGCTTGATGTAGCAAGCCACTGAGAAATATCATGATAACCCAATAACTCTGCAAGTGGTGATATTGCATGTGCGAGCATCCAGCCAGCCACAATGGTGTAGAAACTTAACATCATGATGGCGCCGCCTAAACCAATCAAACCGGCATATTTACCCAGCCTTGGTGCGGTGTCGCGACAAGCATCTTCTAATGCTGAAACTGGGTTTTTCTGTGCTTGGTTGCCAATATAAACTTCGGCATAAAGTGCCGGTAGGGCCAGTAATACGGTAACGACTAAATAAACAAATAAAAAGGCGCCACCACCATTATTGGCTGCTTGAGTTGGAAAACCCCAAATATTGCCTAAACCAATGGCCGAACCCGCGGCAGCGAGAACAAAACCTATTCTCGAATGAAATGAATCTCTGATATTACTCATAAATGATAATTATTATTGTAGTTATTAATGCTTTGGTTTGAGCTTACCTAGTTAACACGGGTTAGCAAAGTTTTTTTAACGATTTGTTGGTTTTGATTTTATGTTTTTATCATTTTATTTTTGCAGGGTGACTTATGGGGTATTAAGTAAGCAATAGTTAATAAAACGTCAAGGATCAAAAATTTTAAATGTACAAGAAGGGTACATGAACATAGACAGTGTAAAAACGTAAACCGTTTTTAAAAATAAAACGCTAGACACTTTTCTATTTCATCATCTTATCGAAATTGACGGCCTGCACAAAGATACAGTAAACAAAAAGCTATTAATCAATAGTGCTTAATAGCTTTTTGTTTTACTTAGTCATCTTGTGCTTAGGATTAAGGACGGATTTGTCCTTGGCCAGCAACACGATATTTAAATATCGTTAGTTGCTCAAGACCTACAGGTCCACGTGCGTGAATTTTACCGGTAGCAATACCGATTTCAGCGCCCATACCAAATTCACCACCGTCTGAAAACTGGGTTGATGCATTATGCATCACTACCGCTGAATCAACTGCACGCATAAAAATTTCTGCTGTTTCTGCGTTTTCAGTAATAATAGCGTCAGTATGCTTAGACGAGTGCTGGTCGATAAAATCAAGCGCTTCTTCTAAGTCGTCTACAACTTTGACCGATAAAATAGCGTCAAGATATTCGGTGTCCCAGTCAGCGTCATTAGCGGGATTAATTCGTGCGTCACAGGCTTGGGCTGCAAGGTCACCTCGAACTTCACAACTGTCTAAGGTATTAAGCAATTTAGGCAAAAACTCAGCAGCTATTGCTTGGTTTACGACTAAACTTTCGGTCGCACCACAAACACCGGTTCTACGTAGTTTGGCATTTTTAACAATACTCAATGCTTTTGCTAAGTCGGCGTCTTTATCAATATAAATGTGATTGTTGCCATCGAGATGCAACAATGTTGGCACCTGAGCTTCGTTTCTCACTAGCTCTACAAGGCCACGGCCACCACGAGGGATAACTAAGTCTACATATTCAGCACAACGCAGTAATGCAGCAACGGCAGAACGGTCATCGGTATCAACGAGTTGTATACAAGTGGTTGGTAAATTAGCTGCACGCAAGCCTGTTGCCATACACTCAACAATAATGCGAGTAGAATTAAGACTTTCAGAGCCGCCGCGCAATATCACCGTATTACCTGACTTTAAACATAAGGCACCAGCATCTGCACCCACATTGGGGCGAGACTCATAGATCATACCAATAACACCGATAGGTGTTGATACACGGGTTATTTTTAGGCCATTGGGACGATCAAATTCTGCCAGGGCTCGACCAATAGGATCGGGTAGTTTGGCAATGCTTTCTAAGGCGACAGCCATAGCTTCGACTCTTTCAGGATTCAATTCAAGGCGATCAATAAATGACTCAGCTTTACCCGCTTTTCTAACCCTTAAAACGTCTAAAGCATTTGCTTCAAGTAGTGCTGGCGTATTCTGACGTAACGCATCGGCGGCAACGGTTAATGCTTGGTTTTTTTGTTCGGTAGTGGCACTGGCCAGAATCTTGGCTGCGGCTTTAGCCTGCTTACCAAGATTTTCAATCATAGTTTCAGTATCGATTATTTTATTACTATTTGACATAAATGAGTTTCCTTTTGCTTATTCGCTTCACTCTAAACTGTTTGGTAAATTCAAGATTATGGTATTAAATTGTTAACTTTTATTTTTATTGCCAATATTTATATTAAAAATAATATTAAAACAATAGTAAAAGTTCAGCTTAAAGTACTTAATAGTATTCACTGTGCTCAATACTACTTTAGATGTTAATTTAATCGTTATTTATTTAACCTTGAGCCACTTCATCGCCTTGGCGAAGAAATATCAACGCAGCGCCACTGCCTGTTGATCAGTGGCTAAAAAGGTCGAATTAATGAGTGTATCTCATTTGACATTTTGCTGAGACGCTGCCAATTCTGCCCCCATTGTACCATTTTTACTGATCACTTAGTTTTATCATATTTAGACGTGCTGTCTGTGCGTCATTACCAATTTCATTGAGCCAGGCAAGTGTGTCGAGTACCCGTGCTTTGGTGGTGCGAGCTAAAAACCCCAGTGTTATCACTGATTCAAGCCAGCAGCACGCAATTTCAAAAGCATAACCTGAGCCGTTTCCACCTATACTGTAACTCGGTTTAGCTCATTTTCGCTGGCAGCCAAATCCGTATAACCAAACGCTTCAGTTAATCCCACGACAGTGTCTAATTGCGCTAACACCTAGACCAATATGAGCCAGCACATTTTGCATCAAACAGATAATCGTTTGTTTGCTAACCCGCTTTTCTATTGAGGATACCGAGTAACCTTCGGCGATAGAAAATAAGGTAACCTGAATCAGTAAGGTAGCGACAATAGGCTAACAATACTTTTTCAATAAGTGCGTTTTAATCGACATAACCTTGATTAGACAGCTCTTTAATTGCTTGTGTGACAACAATACAGGGAGGCGTTTTAACTAAAGAGGAATTAATGATGGCCATTGTCTGAACAGTAGAAGTTACCCAGTGAGTCAACAATGAAGCACAATCGTCCCACAACCAATCATAATTAATGACATAAAACTCCTCATGCTTTTAGTTTGCTGTTAAATGAAATACAGCCTGTTTTGCAAGTGTTCAATATAACCTTAAAAAACAATCTTAAAAACTCGTTTTACATTCGTTTTACATTCGTTTTGCATTCGTTTTGCATTCGTTTTGCAAAGGTGATTTTAAGTTCAATTGAAAAAATAGGGTTTTTAGTATATAATCTCCCAACTCATTTGTCGATTGTTGTCAAATTTTAACGTTTTTTTAAACGTTTCAGCAATTTTTTATCTATCATCTCTAAGGCAATATATTGCTAGTAAAACTGATGTTTTGATAATAAGATAATCGCACACCGACAAAAAATATTACGGAAATATCTGTAGACTTATGCACCAAACTTTTATTGGTTCAGCCCAGATATTTAATTATATTAATCAGAAGACGGAGTCATTTTGCCCTCATTCGAACAACCAAAATCAGAAAAAGTTTCACGAATCAAACCTCGTATAGTCATTAAAGTTGGCTCGAGCCTTTTAGCAAACGTTAAGAATTTAACACCTAGTTTCGCCTTCATGCATGGCTTGCTTAATGATATTTCTGCGTTACGTGATCAAGGATACGAAGTTGTACTTACGTCCTCAGGATCAGTTGCATTAGGTCTTAATACCGTTGGCTGTACCATTGAAAACGCCAGCGTTCAAGACAAACAAGCAGCAGCGGCTTGTGGACAACCCATCTTAATGCATGCTTATAAGCAAATTGCATTAGAGTATGGTTTTGATATTGCACAGGTATTAGTTACCTTAGATGATCTCGAAAACCGACGTCGTTTTCTTAACGTCAAAAATACGGTACACCGTTTGATCAAACAGGGTGTAATGCCGATTGTCAACGAAAATGATACCGTGACCACCGAAGAAATTCGTGTCGGTGACAACGATAGACTAGCAGCGAAAGTCGCTCAAATGATTGGTGCTGAGTATCTGTTTATTTTAACTTGTATCGACGGCGTTTATGACCGAAACCCTTCAGAAGAAGGTGCGATATTTGTTGAATCTATTGAAGATGTCAGCAGTTACATGGAAGCGGCAAGCAGTACCAGTTCTTTAGGTACCGGCGGTATGCTGACTAAATTGCAAGCAGCAAATATGGCACAGAATGCCGGTTGCACCACTATTATTGCTAGAGGAACAATGGAAGATCCTGTTACTGCAATACTACGTGGCGAACGCAAGCACACCAAATGTATTGCCCATTCATCTCCTTCATCGGCATGGAATATTTGGTTGACAGATCGCTTGCAAATGGCTGGTAGCCTAGTGATCAAACAAGATGTAGCTGACTCATTATATGGTGGTGACGATGGTTTTACCTGCCATGATGTTGTTTCTATACACGGAAATTTCGAACGCGCAGACGTGCTTCACGTCTATGATGAAAAAGGTGAAGAAATAGCACGTGGTTTGTGTAATTTCTCATCAGATGAAACTGCTATTATTTCAAGCCGTCCAGAAGAGACTGTTGAGAATATACTTGGCTATGCTGCATCGCATCGTCTGATTAACAGTGAAAATTTAGTCGTATTGGCTGAACATCATCTTTCTTGGGATGAACCGGTTTAAAGTGAATCGTTAATCACTTTGATATAACAACAAGGGCCGCTGTTGCATACTGCTTTCGCTTTATCTGCGTTACTGTCGTATTCAACCGGCCTTATTTTTATTTAAAAATTGTTACTCCCCCCTAATTTATTTTCACTTCGAAAAATTTAATAACCTTTACCTTTACTCCTAGCTTAAATGCCTTAGTGATAATTGGCATAATTGAGTTTGAGTTTTAGCTAGGCTGTTGAGCACTATATTTCCCCGTACAACAAGATCACAAACTTAATGAAACGGCTATAACCTGTTATTCTAGAACTTTTTATTAACGTCATCGTTAGTATCGATTTGATTAAATAGTAACTCAGCTTTTTCATAACAGAAAATGAATAATGACCAACCATAAAACTTAGTCAGCAGCTAGATTACTTATAAATCTCATAACAGAGCAGCTGTTTATGTTAACCCTCAACGTGAGCAAGTAATTAATCAAATGGGTATAAGTATAAGTAGCTTTTACTTATTTTAAGATCACCAGCACAGATCTCAGTTGACGTATCCCTTATTTTAATTGATATTCATAACTCAACAGATGGCAATGGAGCTTAATATGCAAAATAACTCAGATCTTGGTTTACAAGATAGTCAGTTAGTTAAAAATTGTTCATACATTAATGGTAATTGGCATAGCAGTGAAGCTCAGATCATTGTAACCAATCCAGCTGATGGCAGTGAAGTGGCGAAAGTAAGTAATGCTGGTGTTGTTGAAACAGAATTGGCGGTAAATGCCGCCAAAGGCGCATTAAAAATGTGGTCAGTAAAATCGGCCAACGAACGTGCAGGCATAATGCGTAATTGGTTTAATTTGATGCTCCAACATCAAGACGATCTTGGCCGAATATTAACCTTAGAACAAGGTAAGCCACTTGCCGAAGCTAAAGGCGAAGTAGCTTATGGCGCGGCATTTATTGAATGGTTTGCAGAAGAAGGCAAGCGAGTTTATGGTGATACGATCCCAGGACCGTCAGGGGATAAACGTATTATAGTGATTAAACAGCCAGTAGGTGTCGTTGCCTCGATCACACCCTGGAATTTCCCTAATGCTATGATCGCCAGAAAAGCCGCGGCTGCACTAGCTTCCGGTTGTACTTTTGTTGTTCGTCCGGCAACACAAACACCACTTTCAGCTTTAGCTATGGCTGAGCTTGCCAAGCGAGCAGGCATTCCTGCAGGGGTATTTAATGTGGTGGTTGGTGACGACGCTAGTGGTATAGGTAAAGTGTTAACTCAGCACCCTGATGTTGCTAAGTTTACCTTCACAGGGTCAACGCCAGTAGGAAAAACGTTGTTGAGCCAATGTGCTACAACTGTGAAGAAAGTATCAATGGAGTTGGGCGGCAATGCGCCTTTTATCGTTTTTGCCGATGCTGACATTGATGCGGCTGTACAAGGGGCGTTGCTTTCAAAATATCGTAATGCTGGCCAAACTTGTGTTTGCACTAATCGTATTTTCGTTCAAAACCAAGTGTTGGAAGAATTTACTGAAAAATTCACAGCTAGCGTGGCGAAATTAGCGATAGGTAATGGTTTAGATGACGGCATTATCATTGGTCCTATGATTTCTAGCCAGGCGGTTAATGATGTTGATAAATTAGTGCAAGCATCTATTGCAGCGGGCGCGAAAGTCATTTTGGGTGCTAAGAAAGACCCCGCGGGCGAAAACTTTTACCAAGCAACAATTTTGAGTCATGTTACCAATGATATGCCTGTTGCTAAAAATGAAATATTTGGTCCAGTTTCTCCCATTATCGCCTTCGATAATGAAGCCGAGGTCATCGCTATGGCTAATGATACGGAATTTGGTCTAGCCGCTTATTTTTATGCCAGAGATATTGGTAGAATTTGGCGTGTTGCCGAAGGGCTTGAGTATGGAATGATTGGCATTAACGAAGGCATTATTTCTAACGCTGCTGCGCCATTTGGTGGTGTTAAGCAATCAGGTAGTAGCCGTGAAGGCTCGAAATATGGCTTAGATGATTATTTGGAAATTAAATATTTATGCTTGGGTGGTTTAGATAAATAGCGCTATTATGCCAGTATTATCACTTGCTTTATTGATAATGACTTAGTTGATATTCACTGAGTATTAACTATTCAAGCCATATAAAATATGGCTTGAATAGTTAAAAATAGGGTTGAATCTGTGGTTACTTGTCGTGATGCCAAATTTTTATGTCATTCATACGGATAATGACCAATTGTCGATAAAATTATCAGTATGGGTAAGGCGTTAACTTTTAACGCGCGTAGCCAAAAACTACTTAACTAGAACTCTTTTTGTTATCCAGCTGCAAAATAAGTGTTTTTAATTCTGTTATCTCTTGTTTTAAGTCACTTAACGTTGGCTGATTTTTGTTCTTTACTTTTGAGCGCTCTTCTTCCATCACATTAACCACAATACCAATGACCATGTTGAGAAAGGCGAATGCAGTAAAAAAGATAAAGGTTATGTAGTAAATCCAGCTATAAGGATAAATTTCCATCGTCTCATATTGAATGTCGGTCCAATCTTCAAACGTCATTACCCTAAAAAGTGTTAGCATCGATATCGCGATATCACCCCATAATTTCGGGTTAATGGTATTAAACAAAAAACTACCAACAGCCGCGTAGATATAAAAAATAATAAACATCAACAACACGACATAGCCTAATTGAGGCATGGCCTTAACCAGCGAATTAATGAGTATTCTAAGTTCAGGCACAACAGATACCATTCTTAAAACACGAAACACCCTAACTAACCTAGCCAGTAAAACCATTTCAGAATGATTTATTGGGATAAGGCTGACAACAACGACTAGCGTATCGAAGATATTCCAAGCGGATTTAAAAAAGTTTATTTTCTTTTCTTCTGTAAGAAAGCGTAACGAAATTTCAAATAAGAAAAAAAGTGTGATGAAGGTATCGAGCAGTGAGGTAATAGAAATAGCTGTACTTGAAAGCGGGAAAGTCTTAGCGCCAATTTCAAGTGCAGAAATTATAATGACGCAGATAACACTTAATTCGAAAAATTTATTGTTTTTTAACTGGGTGAATGCAACTTTAGTTTTCTGATACATTGAGATAACTTTAATCATGGATTATGGGGATATTTAACCTCGGATTATAAGCCTTTTTTCATGCTCTTGGCTAAGTTTTAGTGAGATTTTTAGTGAAATTTTAGTAACTATTTATGTTGAAAGAACAGCCATTTTTTTGAAGAAATTTTTGAGGTAGTACAGCCTTAATGTCAAAGTAAGGCAAGACAATATAATAAAATATAAGACATTGTAAGATAAGATAAGATAAGGTAAAAATCAATTACCCTTTGCATTGTTAGTAGAATAGTAAAATGCTATAACTACCCACCACATATACTTTTATCAATTGAAATAATAGATTATAACTATATGAGTAAATATAAGCATTCACTTGCTAGTAAACAATCAGCGTATTTTAAGGTGTCATGGATGACGGTTCCCAACCGAACGTTGTTATTATTTTTCTTGATTTTATTTGCAAATCTATTCGTCGGCTTTACTGCGCAAAGTCAAAGCCGAAGCCAAGACCCAACCCCATACGTTGATAAAAATTTTGGTCAGAAGCTGTCTACAATCGAAGCCATGGTGGATCAAAAGCAAGCTTTAGAGTTAATCACCTTACTCAGTGCAGACAAAACGTTATCAACTTTAGGTAAACTTTCCGTTTTAGCCAGTCAAAGTAGAATATATCATCAATTAGGCCAACTTGAGAACGCCATTGAAACTGCTCAAAAAGAGCAGCAACTTGCCAATGAATTTGACTTAAAAAGACTTGCTGCTAATGCTTCTAAAAGAGTGGGCGTTTATGCCTATTATAATGGTAAAAATAGCTTGGCTTTATACTCATACCAACAAGCACTTAATTATTACCTCACTCTCGACGAGCCTATTGCCCAAGCCAATTTATACAACAATATTGCTTTGGTTTATGGTAGAACAGCCCAAAATGATCTTGAGTTAGCGATATATCAGAAAATTCAACCTATTTATCAGAAATTTGGCAGTAAAAAAGATCAACTTGACGTCTTCAATAATATTGCCAATTTGTATTTGCGCTTAAAGCGCTACGATGTATCAATTCAAATGTTTTATGACATCATAGAAAAACGCAAAGCAATTTCAGATAAAATCGGTCTAGCAATGGCTTATAGTGATTTGGGCTCTTCCTATAAGTATGCGGGCGATTATCAACAAGCTGCACACTTCATGAAATTGGCACTTAGTTTACATCGTCAAAATAAAGATGACTATAATGCCGCGTCTACCTTACATAATTTAGCCGAACTTAATAATTTCCTTCAGAACATCGACCAAGCGATAACTTATGCTAAGGAAGGTATTAACTTAAGTGTTGAGCAGGGACACAATAATGCCTATGTAGGGGCAAAATATAGCTTAGCTACCGCTTATTTTTATCAAGGAAAATATGATCTAGCATTGCAACATCTTGAACAATCTACTGAAGTGATCAACCAAATCGGCAATAAAGAACAACTTAAGCACAATTTATCACTACAAGCCCTTATATATGCAGCGCAACATCATCCTTTTAAAGCCGTTAAAAGCCTACGTGATTTTATGCAAACACAACTTGAATTAGCCAATAACCAACTTAACTCGCAATTGGCTATTTTTGATTCTGAGCAACTAAAGCAACAAGTTGAGCAGTTAAAGCAACAAAAACGTTTACAAGTACTGGAAATGAGCCGTTCGTCACAAGTGCGTATTATTATGATTATTATGATTATTGCCATCTTACTGATTGGTTTTTTAATTGCACGTAGACTAATAGAGCGGCGCTCAAAGCAAGCACTTGAGTCAAAAGTCAAACAAAGAACCACCGAGCTTGAATATTTAATGCAAGAGCTACAAAGTGCTAACAAGATTAAAAGTCAGTTTTTAGCGAACATGAGTCATGAAATTAGAACACCTTTAACCACAGTTATTGGTCAAGCTGAGGCGATAATAAGTGGTGATGTTGAAGATGAATTTATTGGTAAAGAAGTTAAAATTATTCATGGCAATAGCTTACATTTACTCGAACTAACTAACAATATTCTCGATTTAAGTAAAATTGAAGCCAACAAAATAGAACTTGAAATACAAACACAAAACTTGCACGACATTTTGCAAGAACTCGCGAATATGTTCAGCTTACAAGCAAGTTCTAAAGGTTTAACTTTTGACATTATTCATTGCTTGCCAGAGCCTTTTTTAATCGAGATGGACGGTTTTCGAGTTAAACAAATTTTGATCAACTTATGCGCTAATGCCGTTAAGTTCACCCCAAGAGGACATGTAGAATTAAACATTAGTCAAAGTGAAAATAACTTAATGTTTAAAATTACCGACAGTGGCATCGGCATGAGTAGTTCGCAGCTGCAAAGCCTATTTGAAAGCTTCACCCAAGGGGATAGTAGTATTAGTCGACGCTTTGGTGGTACCGGCTTAGGGTTATGTTTATCAGACCAGTTAGCTAAAATCATGGGGGGTAAAATTGAAGTTGAAAGTGTGTTAAATCAGGGCAGTGTTTTTGCCTTTAGCTTACCTTGTAAAGCCAGTTTCAGTGCGCAATGTAGTGAAAGTAAAATATCGTCCACCGAAGTTACTATTGAGCAAGAACGCCCAAAATTGCAGGGCACCATTTTACTGGCGGACGATCACAACGATAATAGACGACTTATTGCTCGATTATTAGCGTCATTGGGGCTAGAGGTGTTAACCGCCCGTAACGGTTTTGAAGCGGTCGCGTTATTTGAACAACACCAACCCGAGTTAATTTTAATGGATATTCAAATGCCAGAAATGGATGGTATCGAGGCGTTTAATATTTTACGGCAAAAGGGCTGTAAAACCCCGATTATTGCCTTAACGGCAAACGCTATGTCGCATGAAATAACGCATTATTTATCCTTAGGCTTTAATGGCCATTTATCTAAACCTATTGAACTAAATATTTTTATACCAACGATTACAAAATTTTACGATGGCAGTTTTTCGTACGAAAAAGCCAGTGAAATTTTTAATAACCTTGATATGTCAGACTTAGTGCAAAAATTTAAATCGAATCTAGTGTTAGAGCAGCAAGACTTGGTGTTACACATTAATAATAATGATCTTGAACAACTAAGTAAATTATCACATCGCATTGCTGGAGCCGCCCAAATGTTTGGCTTTGCTGAGTTATCTAAATGTGGCTTGCAATTAGAAGCAGTCATTAAAAAAAATCAAAACAATCAAAGCTCGAGTGTTAGTCACCACACCCAAGAATTATTAAATGAGATAGACCAAGTGCTATGGTAAAATGCATCTAAATAAGCTTTATCATGTAAAATAAAAGCTATTTTTGGTGTTATATCTGATTAAAGCAACAAAAGAAATCAATGACCTAGAGCGTTGTTAGTCGAATACTAAAATGCTATAACTAGCCGCTAAATAATATATTTATCAATTGAAATAATAGACTAAAGCTAAATGAGCAAAAAGAGCAAGTTACTTGTTAGTAAAAAAAACGCATATTTTAAGCGGTCATCGAAAGTAATTTTCAAGCGAATATTGTTATTAATTTTATTGACAAATTTATTCACCAGTTCTGCGGTGCAAAGTCAGAACCAAAGTTTATATATAGGTAAACACTTTGGCCAGCAGCTATCGGTAATCGAAGCCATGGTCGACAAAAAGCAAGCTTTGGTGTTAATTACCTCGCTCAGTAAAGATAAAACCTTATCAACCTTAGATAAACTCTCGGTTTTAGCTAGTCAAAGTAGAATACTTCATCAATTAGGTCAACTTGACCATGCTATTGACGTTGCCCAAAAAGAGCAACAACTTGCTCAGGAGTTTGACTTAAAACAACTTGAAGCTGACGCCTATAAAAGAGTGGGAGTTTATGCCTACTATAAAGGTAAATATGCTTTGGCTTTACATTCATATCAACAAGCACTTAATTATTATCTTATCCTCGATGAACCCATTGCCCAAGCAAATTTGTATAATAATGTTGCCTTAGTTCATGCAAAAACCAGTGAGTTTGAAAGTGCGCTGTTGAGCTATCAACTAGCGGAAAAAATATATCAAAAATTTGGCAGTGAAACCGACAAAATCGATGTGAAATTTAATATAGCCGATTTTCATTTAGAGCTAAAACGTTACGATATAGCGATATCTATGTATCTTGACGTAATAGAAAGTCGGATAAAAATTTCAGATATAAAAGGTATCGTTATGGCATATAGTGATATAGGCATCGCTTACAAATATGCCGGTGATTATGAAAAAGCTGAGTATTATATGACACTGTCGCTTAACTCTTCCCGCAAAAATAAATATGATTTTTATACTGCCACGGTGTTATATCACTTAGCCGAACTACATAACGACCTTCATAATATCGACCAAGCCATAACTTATGCCACAGAAAGCCTTCGCTTAAGTATTGAGCAAGAACACGACAATGCTTATGTAGGTGCACTATATAGTTTAGCCAAAGCCTCTTTTTATCAAGGGAAATATGACTTGGCATTAGAATATACTGAGCGTTCAAGTGAAATGGCTAAAAAGAGGGACAATAAAAATCAAATACAATATAACCTTTCACTACAGTCAGTTATATATGCTGCGCAGCATAAAAACTTTAAAGCAGTTAAAAGTCAACGTGATTTTTTGCAAGTAAAATTTGAATTAGATAATAATGAACTTAATTCAAAATTAGCTTTATTTAACTCTGATCAACTAAAACAAGAAGTAGAACAATTAAAGCAACAAAAACGTTTACAAGAACTCGAAGTGGAGCGGTCTTCACAAACGCGTATTATTATTATTATTGTGGTTGTTGCCAGCTTACTGATTAGTTTTTTAATTGCACGTCGAGTAATAGAACTGCGCTCAAAGCTAGGACTTGAGTCAAAAGTAAAACAAAGAACCACTGAACTCGAATATTTAATGCAAGAATTACAAAGTGCTAATAATATTAAAAGTCAGTTTTTAGCGAACATGAGTCATGAAATTAGAACACCATTAACCACAGTTATTGGTCAAGCTGAGGCGATAATGAATGGTGATGTTGAAGAGGATTTTATTGGTAAAGAAGTTAAAATTATTCATGGCAATAGCTTACATTTACTCGAACTGACTAACAATATTCTTGATTTAAGTAAAATTGAAGCCAACAAAATAGAACTTGAAATACAAACACAAAACTTGCACGACATTTTGCAAGTACTCGCTAATATGTTCAGCTTGCAAGCAAGCTCGAAAGGTTTAACTTTTAACATTATTCACTATTTGCCAGAGCCATTTTTGATCAAGATGGATAGTTTTCGAGTTAAACAAATTTTGATCAACTTATGCGCTAATGCGGTTAAATTCACCCCAAAAGGGCATGTAGAATTAAACATTAGTCAAAGTGAAAATAACTTAATATTTAAAATTACTGACAGTGGCATCGGTATGAGCAGTTCCCAGCTGCAAAGTATATTTGAAAGCTTTACCCAAGGGGATAGCAGTATTAGCCGACGCTTTGGTGGGACCGGCTTAGGACTATGTTTATCAGACCAGTTAGCCAAAATCATGGGCGGTAAAATTGAAGTTGAAAGTGAGCTAAACCAGGGCAGTGTTTTTGCTTTTAGTTTACCCTGTACAGCCAGTTTGAGTGAGCAATGCAGTGAAAGTAGCATATCGTCTACTAAAGTCACTGTTGAAGAAGTCGCTTCGCCATTACAGGGCACCATTTTACTGGCTGAAGATCACAACGATAATAGACGACTTATTGCTCGATTATTATCGTCGTTAGGGCTAAAGGTTTTAACTGCCCGTAACGGTATAGAAGCGGTCGCGTTATTTGAACAACACCAACCCGAATTGATTTTAATGGATATTCAAATGCCAGAAATGGATGGTATTGAGGCGTTTAATATCTTGCAGCAAAAGGGCTGTAAAACGCCAATTTTTGCATTAACGGCAAATGCCATGTCGCATGAAATAACGCATTATTTATCCTTGGGCTTTAGTGGCCATTTATCTAAACCCATTGAACGAAATATTTTTATACCAACGATTACAAAATTTTACGATGGCAGTTTTTCACATGAAAAAGCCAGTGAAATTTTTAGTAATCTCGATATGTCAGATTTAGTACAAAAATTTAAATCAAACTTGGTATTAGAGCAGCAAGACTTAGTGTTACACATTAATAACAATGATTTTGATCAACTGGGCAGACTATCGCATCGCATTGCCGGTGCCGCGCAAATGTTTGGCTTTGCTGAGCTATCTAAATGTGCTCTGAAACTAGAAATGATAATTAAAAGCAATCAAAACAACCAAAGTTTGGTGGTCAATAATCACACCCAACAATTGTTGAATGAAATAGACCAGGTGCTATGGTAAGGCGTATCTAAGCATGCTTATTAGTATTTAAATAGGTTATTTAAATACTGTTTCTAAGGGGATATTTAAATCTAGCGCTATGTTAAATTTGAGCGCTAATGACCGCGAATATTTTTCAATCACACCTATAGTTTGTTACCAGACCCCGAGCATGTCAGCCAACATTTGTTATGTGATGCTATCGCTCTTAAGCGCTCTTGTTGCGAGTGTGTTATTAAGTCTACTATTTTAATTGTATGTTGGTTGGCAAGCTCAATCCTGCTAAGTAATCTTGTGCTACATAGAAGAAACTAAAGCCAAGCAAAAAATCCTTAGAACTTAAGTTTACCCATCAAAATGTCTTTATACATAACCCAGTCACCTAACAGGCTATACCAAGGATAAGTGAAGGTCGCTGGTTTATTCTTCTCAAAGAAAAAATGACCAAGCCAAGCAAAGCCATAACCTAAAAAAGGTAGGGTCCAGAGTAATGGCCAAGCAGCATTAATCAAGACATAGGTCAGAGTGATTATAATTAAACTAGAGCCAATAAAATGCAACCTTCTGCAAATAATATTTTCATGTTGACTTAAATAGAACGGATAAAACGACTTGAAATTTTTATATTTTTTAACGGCTATATTTGTCATGAAAATCACCTAATTTATTTTGCTGACCCATACTTTTAAGCCGATTAAAATCATAGCGCCACCAAGTACACGGTCTATCCAATGACCTAAGCGTTGAAATTTTTCATTAACACTTGGCCGAGAAAGTAAAACCACCACAGTAGAAAACCACAGCAGCTGTAATATCATCATCCATATACCGTAAATAACCAAGTGTAATAGCGGTAAATTCGGTGATAAAACCACAGTAAATAAGGCCACAAAATATATTGGCGCTTTTGGGTTTAAGGCATTGCATAAAAAACCTTTCGCAATTGCGCTTAAATTGCGATGCTTTTCCAGCACCTTTTGCTCGCTGACTTTACCAATAGGGTCAAGGTTATTAACCGGTTTAGCGCTTAAACCTTGCACACCTAAGTAGATCAAATAACCACCACCGATGATTTTTATCGCCCACAACGCGGTTGCTGAGCTAGCGATAACAGCAGCTAAACCTAGCGCAGAATAAATAATATGCACCGACAATCCCAATGCAATACCAATACTGACCATAAAGCCTGTTTGTTTGCCGTTAGACAAAGTTTGCTGCGACACCAAAACAAAATCAGGCCCTGGCGATGCTGCCGCCAACAAATGTATGGAGGTTATTAATAGTAAGCCTTGCATTAAATCCATGAGTATTCCCTAAGCAGCAACCTTAAACATATTCTCGTAAAATAGCCTAAAAAGCGACTAATAACACCTATGTCTATAACATGATAAAAACTCATCACTAAATTAACACTGCTAAAATATAGCTGCAAATATTAGTTTAGAAAGCAGACTTATTGATAAAAACACTCATCTGTATTGAACACGTTATAGCGTTGGGCAATTTTTTGTAGGTCCATACTTCAGTCCAAAAACCGCTAAGCCGAGCTTAATGTGACGTGTCCAATATGTATAGCCAAGTTAATTTTATCTGAGACAAGAATAATTAACGATAACAAAGCAATTAAAACTAATAAATCGTCAGAAGTTACCTTGCTTGAAGTTCAACACAACACGGCCTTTGTCGCTAAATCTGTCTAGATATTGCGATTTTATGCCATTGGTAAAGAGTTAATAAAAACGCGTATGTTACAGTGCAGGTATTATTTAATATTATTGCCAAAAATACTCAAAATTTGTTACACGTACTTGGCCAATAAGTAAGTAAACCTGATGTGCAGTTGAGACTTTATCAGCTATAAAATAAGTCTAAGTTATTATTTATATTGAGAAGTATTATGATGAAAGATACAAAAAATGAAGTTACGGATGAAATTAAAGCAAAACTATTGTATTGGCGTAATATAAAAAGTCAGAGAAATAAAACCTTGCTCATTGTTTTTCTTTTAAGCTTGGTTGGCTTAAAGGTATTTACCACAGTGTTAACTTTTGAGTGGCTAGCGGGTTTATTTAACTCGGTATAAAGTAAGGTTTAAAATAGATGAGTAATTGTACAGCTTAGGTGGCGTTAGTTGTGCTTACTGAGCCTTATTTAAGCCAGAGGTATTTAACTCAGATATATGTAACCGATGAATTTATATCAAGTTGATTACTTGCTGTTAAAGAAACTTAAGCGGTTATTCAAGATGATTAACACCAGTTAATTAAGCAAAATACCTCGACAGTTTTTAAATATGTAAGACAACATAAATGCTGATCAGCTTGTCACTAGTGGAGTAACTCGGCGATTTTCATACCGTTAATTATTTTAACTTATTTTAACTTATTTTAATTTCAGCTGAGCTTAATTTTACACTCAAATAGGCGCTAACAGCTTAAGGAACATAGTGATTTCAAAATTACCCCGATGGGTAGAATACGGTGCATTTGTACTTGCTTTAGTGGCAGGACTTATTAATGCGGTTGGATTGTTAGGGTTTAAACATCAATCGATTTCGCACTTATCTGGTACGGCCACACTGCTTGGCACAGGAGTTGTAAACTCGACATTTACTGATGCTTTTCATTTACTGCTTATTCTATTGAGCTTTTTAATAGGTGCGGGTATATCGGGCTACTTTATACGCGGTGGGGCCTTAAAATTAGGCCGCAACTATAGTGGTTTGCTTTACCTAGAAGCGGCATTGCTTTTTGGCGCTATTTATTTCTTAACAAAAGATTCTTTAAATGGCCATTATTTGGCCTCAGCCGCGTGTGGATTGCAGAATGCATTAGCCACTACTTATAGTGGTGCAGTGATCAGAACAACTCATGTCACCGGTATTTTTACTGATTTGGGTATTATGTTAGGTGCAAAATTAAGGGGCGATACATTTGATAATAGAAAGGCATTATTATTTTTGTTAATTATTATAGGGTTTGTTGTCGGTGGGAGCTTAGGTACTTATTTATTTATTTTATTTAAATTTTACGCGTTATTTGTACCCGCAGGTATTTGTATTTTATTAGCCTTAATATATTCAATCTATAATGCGAAAGCGAAAGCTAGGGGCTAGCACTTTTACCATTTTTCAGGTTGCCAAGGTAGAGGGTAAATTTATCACTAGTCTATTAAGTCGCTTTATCGACACTTCAGCAGATTGTGTTTGTTGCAAAGGTGGAGTTATCGATGAAAGCCCCCATATCAACTTATGTGATCATAAAATCATCGTGCTAGCTTTCATATAGGAGAGGTAATGCAAGACTTGAAGCAACAATTAGATTTTATTTTAGAGTTAGACCGTCTTAAAGCTGTCTACCGAAAGGTGATGGTAAAGTCGGATAAGAATAGACCAGAAAACAGTGCCGAGCATAGCTGGCATATTGCCATGATGGCGCAAACCTTACATGTTTATGCCGCAGAGCCAGTCAATGTTGCCCGAGTTACTAGCATGTTACTTATTCATGACATAGTAGAAATTGATGCCGGTGATACTTTTGCCTTTGCAGCACAAGCCGAACTTGATGCGCAAGAAGCTAAAGAGCTTGCAGCGGCAAAGCGTATTTTTGGTTTGTTGCCTGAAAAGCAATGCTCAGAAATGTTAAACTTATGGCTAGAGTTTGAAGCGGCAGAAACAACCGATGCTAAATTTGCCAAAGCAATGGATCGAGTATTACCTTTACTGCAAAATATGAAAAATGACGGAGGCAGTTGGGCTAAGCATAATGTTAGCCGATCTGAAGTTATTGCGCGTAACAATCTCTTAGATGGTTTAGCCCCAAAATTATGGACTTATGTTGCTGAGCAAATTGAGTTTGCCGTAGAAAAAGGCTGGTTACGCAACGCGTAGCGGTAATAAAACTTCTAGGTATTTAGAGCAATGCCTTAGCTGCTTGTTAATATATAAGTAAACAAGCAGCTAAGCTTCTATCTTTTAAATTTAAGAATATGACCTTTGAAATCTTGTTTAATGTAATCGGTATGCTCAGGTTTAATATGGGTAGAGCTAAAACCAAAATCTAGCATTTTTGTACTTAATTTAGTTTTACGTCCGCGCCCCGGATCAACAAGAATAACTTCACAACTTTTGTTTGCATGGGCTTGGATGAAGTTGGCAAGCAATTCAATATGTTCATTTTCATATAGTAGGTCACTACCTATGATTAAATCAAAAAGTCCTAAGCTATCTTGTTTGTTTGACCAATTAGTTTGCTCATAGTTAATCGGACCGTCTTGATTAAGCAGGGTGTTTCTCAGTAAAAATTTTCCTACTTCGGGGTGGTAATCTGTTGCGGTTATATCTGCTTTTTGTTTGTTTAAGAGCAAGCTACTAAGCGCTATGCCACAGCCTACTTCTAATACCCGTTTTGTGCCAACGGGGTATTGCGATATAAAATGTGCCAGCACTAAGCTTGACGGCCAAATAACACCAAATAAAGACCAAGTTGCCGATGAAATACCTAAGTTTTGGGCGATGTCTTCAGGGTCATAAAATTCTTGTTTATCACGTAAGGTACAAAGATGGATATCAGTATTACCAAACTCGATGGTTTGATAACTGTAGCGAAGGTTTGTCATTGTGCTGCCTAGGTAGGCGCGGAGCCAAGTCTCTTAAGACAAATGGCAAAGTGCGCGAGTCGGCTAAGATTACAGTGTTTAGCTTAAATGACAATATATTTCGCGTGCTATAACTTAGCCTGTAGAGGTTTTTTGTCGCGAATTTTCTTTACGACTAAACGATAAACGGCTAAATCATATTAAAATGTTTAGACGTCTATACGTTTAGAGGTTGACATAGCTAGCAATCCAAGTCACATTGTAGGTAGATATAAATGGTAAAGAGCGATATTGTTTTTCAGCGTTATTTTATAGCGATCACAGATATAACGAATTACCCGACATTAGGTTAATACTATGCCCATAAAAATCCCCGATGAATTGCCCGCGTTAACAATTTTAGACAAAGAAAATATTTTTGTTATGTCTGAACGTCGCGCTGCAGATCAAGAAATTCGCCCAATGGAAGTGGCTATTCTTAACCTAATGCCCAATAAAATTGAAACTGAAGTGCAAATTCTTCGCATGTTGGCCAATACACCATTGCAAATTAATGTTGAATTTGTCCGCATACATGCCAATGAATCTAAGAATACGCCGCAAGCACATCTAGATAATTTTTACCGCTTATTCGATGATATAAAACATAAACAATATGACGGTTTAATTATTACCGGTGCGCCGCTGGCGTTGTTGGATTATCAGCAAGTAACCTTTTGGGACAAAATTTGTCAAGTGTTTGACTGGGCAGAAAAAAATGTGACTTCAACCATGTTTTCTTGTTGGGCAGCACATGCAGCGCTTTATCATCATTATGGTTTGAAGCGACATTTGCGTAAAAAAAAGCTCTCTGGCGTTTATCACCATCATTGTTTGAAACCAGAAGAGCAGTTAACCCGAGGCTTCGACGAAAGCTTTAATGTGCCTCATTCTCGCTATGGTTATATCGATAAGTCGGATTATCAAACACTGGAACATCTAGAAATATTGGCGGAGTCAGCTGAGGCAGGGGTGTATTTATCTGCGAGCAAAAACAAGCAGCAAGTCTACCTTACCGGCCATCCAGAGTATGACGCAACAACCTTGAGTGAAGAGTATTTTCGTGACCTTGAAATGGGCCGTACCACGTCAATGCCTGAGCATTATTTTACTGACAATAATCCCAATTCAACCACAGCAAACACCTGGCGCAGCCATGGTAGTTTACTTTTTACCAATTGGTTAAATTATTACGTTTATCAAATTACGCCGTATCAATTAGATGCAAACCATATTAAAGCCATCCATCCAGGGAAATCTCGTGTCTAAGCAAGTAAATACTCAATCAAAAGCACCTGTGGTGCAGTCAGTTTCTTATGGCCGATTACAAGCCGAATTAAAAAAGCGCATTCTTATTTTAGATGGTGCTATGGGCACTATGATCCAAGCGTATAAATTTGAAGAGCAAGATTATCGTGGCGAGCAGTTTGCCGATTGGCATAGCGATGTTAAAGGTAACAACGATTTGTTGGTGCTGACTCAACCTGAGGTTATTAAAGCTATTCACCGCGAATACCTTATTGCCGGTGCTGACATTCTTGAAACCAATACTTTTAACGCCACCACTATTGCCATGTCTGATTACGATATGGCGGAGTACAGTGCTGATATTAATTTCGCGGCGGCGCAATTAGCACGTGAAGTGGCTGATGAATTCACCGCGAAAAACCCAGATAAACCCCGTTTTGTGGCTGGCGTGTTAGGGCCAACAAACCGCACTTGTTCAATTTCCCCTGATGTTAACGACCCAGCGTATCGTAATGTCACCTTTGATCAGCTCAAAGACGCTTACATTGAATCGACCAACGCCTTGATTGACGGAGGCAGTGACATCATTTTAATTGAAACAATATTTGATACCCTCAATGCTAAAGCCGCTATATTTGCTGTTGAAACCGTCTTTGAAAGTCGCGGTGAACGTTTACCTGTGATGATTTCAGGCACAATTACCGATGCCTCAGGGCGAACGTTATCAGGGCAAACCACCGAAGCTTTTTACAATTCTTTACGTCACGCTAGACCGATTTCATTTGGTTTGAACTGTGCGCTTGGCCCGGTTGAATTACGCCAATATGTGGAGGAATTAAGCCATATTTCAGATGTGGCGATTTCTGCTCATCCTAATGCGGGTTTGCCTAATGCTTTTGGTGAATATGATTTTACCGTTGAAGATATGGACGAGCATGTTGCTGAATGGGCCAATGCGGGTTTTTTAAATATTATTGGTGGCTGTTGTGGCACCACACCAGCGCATATTAAAGGCATGGCTGATGCCGTAGCGAATATCGCGCCTCGAGAAATTAAAGCGAAAGAAATAGCTTGTCGTTTATCCGGCTTAGAAGCACTGACCATCAAAGACGATAGCTTGTTTGTTAACGTAGGTGAGCGCACCAATGTGACGGGATCTGCAGTTTTTAAACGCTTAATTACCGACGAAAATTACGATCAAGCCATCGCAGTAGCTTTACAACAAGTTGAAAACGGCGCACAGATTATCGATATCAACATGGATGAAGGCATGTTGGACTCACAAGCAGCCATGGTTCGATTCCTGAATTTAATTGCGGGTGAGCCAGATATCGCCAAAGTGCCGATTATGTTGGACTCTTCTAAATGGGATATTTTAGAAGCGGGTTTAAAATGTATTCAAGGTAAGGGCATTGTAAATTCAATCAGTTTAAAAGAGGGTGAAGACAACTTTCGTGAACAAGCTGAACTGCTGCGCCGTTATGGTGCTGCGGTCATTATTATGGCGTTTGATGAAAAAGGCCAAGCCGATACTCGTGAACGTAAGTATCAAATTTGTCAGCGCGCTTATCATATTTTGGTCAATGAAATTGGCTATCCCGCTGAAGATATTATTTTTGATCCTAATGTTTTTGCGGTGGCTACTGGCATCGACGAGCATAACAATTATGCGCGTGATTTTATTGAAGCGGTAGGTGACATTAAGCAAAACTTACCCCATGCCATGATTTCTGGTGGTGTCTCTAATGTCTCGTTCTCATTTCGCGGCAATAACCCAGTGCGCGAAGCGATACATGCGGTTTTTCTTTATCATGCGATAAAAAATGGCATGGACATGGGTATAGTTAATGCCGGCCAGTTAGCGATTTATTCTGATATCCCCGACAACCTGCGTCTAGCGGTTGAAGACGTGATACAAAACTCTGATGACGGCGCTACTGAACGCCTACTCGATGTGGCACAAGAATATCGTGGCCAAGCGGGTAGTCAAAATAGCAAAGCTGATTTAACCTGGCGTGAATTAGAAGTGAATAAGCGCCTAGAATATTCGCTCGTTAAAGGTATTAATGAGTTTATTCTTGAGGACACTGAAGCGGCTAGATTAGTCGCTAAACGGCCATTAGATGTTATCGAAGGGCCGTTGATGGACGGCATGAATGTGGTCGGTGATTTATTTGGTGCTGGCGAAATGTTTTTACCGCAAGTGGTAAAATCTGCCCGCGTCATGAAACAAGCGGTCGCGCATTTAAATCCTTTTATTGAAGCAGAAAAAACTGAAGTAAGATCTAACGGCAAGATATTACTGGCAACGGTGAAAGGCGATGTTCATGACATAGGTAAAAATATCGTTGGCGTGGTTTTACAGTGTAATAATTACGAGATTATCGACTTAGGTGTGATGGTGTCATGTGAAGAAATTTTACGTGTTGCCCGTGCTGAAAAGGTCGATATTATTGGTTTGTCAGGGTTGATCACTCCCTCACTTGATGAAATGGTGCATGTTGCTAAAGAAATGAAGCGCCAAGAATTTAACTTACCCTTGCTTATCGGTGGCGCTACAACCTCTAAAGCGCATACCGCCGTAAAAATTGAACCTCAATATCAACATCCTGTGGTTTATGTACCTAACGCTTCACGTTCGGTTTCTGTGGTAAGTACACTACTTTCTGATGAGCATAGAGCGGCCTTTGTTGAGCGCCAAACCGCTGAATACGTTAAAGTGCGTGAGCGCCATTACAAAAAAGGCCCGCGTTCAAGTTTGATTTCTTTGAAAGACGCGCGCGCCAATGCGGTGCCGATTAACTTTGATAACTATACCCCTAAGGTGCCAAATAAATTAGGTGTGACTGTACTGGATAATATCGACTTAAATATTGTTAGGCACTATATCGATTGGACGCCATTTTTTATGACTTGGCAGTTATCTGGTAAGTATCCCTTAATTCTTAAGCATGAAGTCGTCGGCGTGGAGGCAACTAAGTTATTTAATGACGCTAATGCGATGTTAGATGATGTTATTAATAATAAAAAATTAACCGCAAAAGCGGTATTTGGTTTGTTCCCAGCCAATCGTGAGCAAGATGACTTACAACTTTACACCGACGACTCGCGTACTGAACCCTTAATGAAATTGCACCAATTACGTCAACAAAGCAAAAAGCCCACGGGCCAATATAATCGTTGCTTAGCCGATTATGTCGCTGATAAAGCCTCAGGTGTTGATGACTACATTGGCGCATTTGCCGTATCGGCTGGTTTTGGAGTTGAGGCGTTAGTGAAAGTCTTTAATGCCGATCACGATGATTATAATAGTATTTTAATTAAAGCGGTTGCCGATAGACTCGCTGAAGCCAGCGCTGAATATTTACACCAGCAAATTCGCAAAGAATATTGGGGCTACGCGCCAGATGAAACCTTGGATAACGATAGTTTAATTCGTGAGAGATATCAGGGTATTAGGCCTGCGCCAGGTTATCCTGCCTGCCCAGAGCACACAGAAAAAGGCTTGCTTTGGACCTTACTTAATGTCGAAGAAAACATTGGTATGGACTTAACCTCAAGTTTTGCTATGTGGCCTGGTGCCGCAGTAAGTGGTTGGTACTTCGCGCATCCAGAGTCTAAATACTTTGCCGTGGCAAAAGTGGCACAAGACCAAGTTGAAAGTTATGCCGCACGTAAAGAAATGACCATGCCACAGGCTGAACGTTGGTTGTCGGCTAATTTAGATTATGAACCTTCGTAAACTATAAATTATAAGCTTTAGCTTGAAGTGACGAGGGGAGATGTTTTATTAGCCTATCTTATAGCGTAGAAGTAACAGCGCAGAAGTAATAGCAAAGATAAGATAATAAATAAACGGTATAAAAGCTAAAAAGCGCTATAGCAAGACAAGCTATAGCGCTTTTTTAATATTGGTCATCAGCATTATCTTTGGACAAGATAATGTCGTAAGATTCAGGTCATTGTGTACTTAATTCACGTTATACAATAACGCCCCCCTTAAGTGAACCTATGTTGGAGTTAAATTACTTTCAGCAATAATGTAGCTTTGATGATATCAATAGTTATATTGAGTGACACTATCTCAACAAGCAGACTTCAGCCAAGGCAAGTGTTTCATCAGTGATGGTGGTTGAGCTAAGTTGAATTTTAAGTTGTCAGATTCAGTGAGCGGTTGTTGGACTGAAAATGTTGCACTGAAAAAATTAACGACTTTTTTTGTGCATTTAAAGTGCTGACTATTGCTTTAACGCTAGTGCTTCTGCTCGCTAATTACCATTATTTCACATCAACTAGGTGAATCAGAGGTTTAAATTCTTAGCAGGCGTTATCGACATAACACGGCTCCATTTTGTATGGCCAATCTCATGGGGTAAATAAACCTGTAAAACGATTGTCATGATAGCTAAAGAATATTTTGTGAGATTTTAATAAACATTAAATTTACTCTTTCTAATTATTTAAAATTGTGAAATATTGTTCAGCAGATATTACTGAGAAGTTCGCATAATATTGTTAGGGTTTTAATCTACTTAGAATAATTAAAATGGAGGGTAACTCACTATGTTTGAATTGCTTTATACCAGTATCTCTCCTGCAGGCTTATCAGAGGTCGAATTAATGCGTATGCTAAAACAATGGCGATTAAAAAACCAAGCACTCGATATAACCGGAATGCTGTTATATCACGATCGTGAGATCATGCAGATTCTAGAAGGAGAAGAAGATAAAGTTAAAGCACTGTTTCAAACTATTCTTCTGGATAATCGACATAGAAATATTGAAGTGATCTATGAAGGTAATATCAAAGATAGAGCCTTTAGTGAATGGTCAATGGCATTTAAGCTCATTGACGAAAATATCATAAAAATAATTTCAGCTGGTTATGAGGAATTTAACCTAAAAATGTCTCCTATTACTATGATTAAAGAGAGTCCGAACCGTGGTAAGAAAACATTTTTAACCTTACGAGACATGCTTTAAAGTAAAATGAGCTGCTACATATAGTCACCAGCGTTTACAGTTTGATAGCAAAAGCTCAAATTGTGGCATAACTGAAGCCGGCGTTAGCAATATAATATTTAATCAAAATAAAAAATCCTGATTCCTCTCAGTTTTTCAACCTGAACCGTCGCTATCGTATTAAAACCATCGTTAAATAAAGTGATTTTTATAACAATGTAGCGCATTTTGTAGCATTAGTGCCAATTGAACTAATGCTATTTTATGCCATTTACTGTGCAATAATCTCGCTAATTATGTCTGTTACATAGGCGCTATTTAATCAGTTCAATTAACTCATGAATAGTTTTTACGGGCGATATTTTAGCGCCTAAGCCTTCCATCGATTTATGATAATTTCGAAACGGAATAAATATTTCAGTAAAGCCATGTTGAGCCGCTTCTTTAACCCGCGGCACACCGCTGTCAATCGGACGCACATCACCATTTAAGCTCAACTCACCCATGATGCAGGTGGTTCTTGGGATAACAAATTCATTCAAGCTGCTTAACAATGCTGTCACTAACGCAAGATCAATACAGGTTTCTGACTCGTCTATTTTGAGACCACCAATAATATTGAAAAATGTATCATGATAAATTTTGGTTTTGGTATGTTTGCGTAAAATTCCGGTTAACATCTTAATACGGTTCATATTTAGGCCAACACAAACGCGTTGTGGAAACTCAGCTTCGGTTTCTGTGGTGAGACACTGAATTTCTAATAATAAGTTTCGATTGCCTTTGCGAATACAAGTAATGGCTGAGCCAGGTGATTCAGTGCTCGAGCCGGATAAAAATATTTCACTGGGATTATCAACACTGAGCATACCGCGTTCACACATTTTAAAAATGCCAACGGTATCAATGTCACCAAAGCGATTTTTATTCGCTCTTAAGGTGCGTATTTGGCCATCATTAGTGTCGATATGCAGTAAGGCGTCAACAATATGCACTAAGGTTTGAGGTCCGGCAATTTCATTGTTTTTATTAACATGGGCAATCAGAAACATGGTGACGTTATTTTGTTTACAGTATTGCGTTAACAACTGAGCGGCACCTTTTACCTGTGATGGTGAACCCGGGCTACCATTGGCATTGTCGGTAACCACAGCTTGAATGGAGTCAATAACGGCAAATTTGATTTTTTTTAGCTCTAGTTCTTCAATAATGGCTTCAACACTGGTTTCTGACAACAAGTACAATTCGTCAGGATTATACTCAAGCTTTAAACGCTGGACCCTATTTTTGAACTGCGAAAGCGACTCTTCGGCAGTACAATAAAGTGACGGCATTATTTTTGACATACGGGCAACTAAATCGGACAGTAAGGTAGTTTTCCCCGCGCCTGGATCACCTGATACGATATTGACAGAGCCGGTGGTAACGCCGCCACATAATACTCGGTCAAGCTCACCTATGCCGGTTAATTGCTTTTCAGCCTCAGTAGAGGCTATTTCATTGATTTTTTTAGAGCCACCGCCAGTACCACCGGCATAGCCGCCGGTTGAGATACGACTTTTTGTTGGGTTTTTACTTTGGTTGGCGGAAATTTTCATCTCAGCTAAGGTATTCCATGCCCCGCATCGGCATTGTCCCTGCCAACGAGGGTAGTTCATGCCGCAATCGGTACAAACGAATTCTAATTTTGCTAACTTTGCCATTTGGCTGCCTATTGTCTAAATTTAAATTTTTTAACCTCTTGCTATGCAATTAGTCAAAATTATGACAAAACATCAAGGTAAAATACTTAAATGCTGTTTGTCAGGAAAATTATTATGCTTTATATTCAGGGTTTTAGTTGAACTAATGTCAGTATTTAGTTTATGGTAAACAAAATTTTTTAGTTCTACTGCTTTTATAGCAAGTTAACCGGTATAGTTATTGCAGTAAAACAGTTAAAGATAAATTGTTTACTATTCAACGTTGAATATAGTGTTGTGGTGTTAATTTTATAACATGGTACGGATACTAAGTTAATATACGATGCGTAGTTGGCTTTATTGTAAAGATATTGAAGCGTAAATGAATAAAGATTTTTCAAAATATAAAAAAATTATTGATGAATTTAGTGGCCAAGTCTTAACTAGTGACTTTGAAACTAAGTTTTATGCTGTCTCCAAGAGCCTTTCGCAGACAGAACGTTTTCTGTTAAAAATGGAATTAAAACGTCTTGCTGCACCTTGTACTCGTTTGATTGATTTACGAGGTCATGTTGATGGTGAATGTAAGATTTTCCAACACGAACAAAGAATACATTTTTTAGACAATGTTGCCAGTGTGGTTTTTACAGAAGCGTTTACGCGTTATGGCGGCTATAGTCTTGGTGTCTACGAAGCAACGATGAATACCGAAAATAACTTTCGGGTTATTTATCAAAAAGAGAAAACTCAGGTCAGTAAAGGCTCGCCAGAAGCCAGCACTAAAGTATTTGAAAAGTCACAATATCCAGCAAAATTTTATAGTTTTGGTCCTTATCATAATCGCATTGAAGAGCGGATGAATTTTGTCATCTCGATTCAAGTCACTATTGGTAATGATAGAACATTTAAATCTACCACTTTAGATGTAAGTGTCAGTGGCTGTAAGTTCAAAGTGAATGACCTAAGGCCTATGGATATTGGTCAAAAAATTACAATACGTTTCAGTGGCTTGGAAGACCAGTTTCAACTAATGGCTGAGAGCGACTTTACTTATGAAGTTAAAAATTTGACCGTATTAGATAACATGCAGCTGGTTGGCGTTAAAAGAGCTCATCAAGACAAGTCTGGCCCCAATAGTTTTACACAATATATGCTTAGCTTTATTCAAGGGAATAAACGTCGTTACAAAATCAATTTAGATAATACTATTAGTGCCTTGCAAGCTCGCAGTTTTGAACAATATGTGCTACCTAAATCTAATGAATTACCTGTTTTTATTGAAAAAAACAATACTAATTTAACGCCAAAATATGCGCTGACTTGCCCTAATAACCAAGGTCTTTATCAGTATTGGCAGGATGAACAGCATAATTCGACATTATTTTGTTTAATGACACCAGAACGAATCACTCGACTTAAAAAGCTAGCGCTATCTGGACAGTCGCTATTAGTGTTTAGTTTTATTCATCAAAGCCAAGGTAAGTCATATTTTTATACTGCTGATGAATTACAGCTTGGCGATGATCCTGAGTTTATGACACAATTTTTGGCTTTTGCAGCGTCAAAAGAAAATTTCTTAATTACTCAACTCGCTTTGTTGGATGTAGTGCCAAGTCGTGGCCAGTCAAACTTTACTTTATCTAATAGTATGACTGAGAAAAACGCGTATTTAAATGCGCCACTATCTAATGATATTCAGGCATTATTGGCTAAAACACCTTATATTGTTGTGGTAAATGATGTTACACAAAATGAAAGTATTCAGGCATATCAATCATGGTCTTATGAGGGTATTAACAGCGTTAAATTGAAAAAATTTGGTCATAAACGCTTAAGTGAAAAGTTGATTGTTGATAACATCGGCATAAACTATAGAAATAAGCGACAAGAGTTACGTTTTACTTATAAAACGCCAGTTCATGTTGAAAGTAATGATGTTACTTTAACTGGTATTTCTCTTGATTTTTCTCCCTCTGGTTTGAAGGTTTCACTAGATGAAACAACCATGTTGCTCAAAGGTGACATGGTGTACTTAAGTTTCCCTAAGCTACAAAAAATAACTTCAGCGTTTGCTTTAACTGACTTACCCTATGAAGTTGTGCGGGTAAATAGTGCTAAAAATATTATTAATTTACGAATTTTTGTTCAGCAGCATCAACATATTGGCCGTAAATTTTTTAAAGCTTTGATTGATAAAAACAGTGATAAATTAACCTCTGACGAATGTGATACGTTTAGCCCCGACTTAGCCAGAGCATTGCGCAATATCTATAGTGCAAGTTCAACCGTTCCTGCGCTTGTTATACAAACAAGTGGTAGTCGTTATAAATCAGAAGTTATTGCTGGCGGAGACTGTCATAGCAACTTAATGTCAGTAATGCAGCAATTAAGCGATGGTCATTTATATTACAACTTATATCCTATATTGGGTCATGCGGATATAATGCCAAGCTTAAGTGTTAAGCTAAAGAAAATGCAGGAAACGGACTCGCCAAGTTGCCATGTACTTTATATTGCGCTTAAGGCTAGTGTTGACAAGGTAGACAAAGCGGTCAGTATAAAATTGTCTTCAGAGTTAAACAGTGAAGCATTAAAACAAGGCTTTATTCATCAGGCGCTGGAAAAGGGCCAATTTTTCTGCCTGATGATAAAGCTTTCACGCGTTGGCGAACCTGACATGAGCTACCTTCATCCTGAATTAAGTTATATTAGTGCTTATGCACTTCATCGCGGTAAACAAATTGAACAAAATATTTGGAGTGTTTCGGGCATTGCACAAATTTTTGATATCACCCAAGAAGTGCTTTTTCGCTATCGTTTAACGCGCAACGCTTAACGTTTTATTGCTAAAGCGGATACATATTTGATTAATTAAGTGATTAGCTTTTTCATTTTAACCATTAACCATTAACCATTAACCATGAGCAGATAATTAATCAACTTGCTGTGACATATTAACGTTGAAAATTTTGGGGCAAGTTAGCTAAGGGCTAACTAACTGCCCCTGAAGGTCTACTTAAGCCAATGCAGTAAACAATCTAGGCCTGAGGTGGTAATACAAGCATCAGCTTGCGCTAGCACTAAAGGCTTAGCGTGAAAGGCAACACCTAAGTGTGCTGCGGCCATCATGACTAAGTCGTTGGCACCGTCGCCCATAGCAACTGTTTGTGTCGGCGCAATATTAAATTCATCTTTCAGCTGTACTAAGCAATTTGCTTTTGCTTTTGCGTCAATAACTTCACCTAGCACTTTTCCGGTTAAAAGGTTATTTTTTATTTCTAAAACGTTAGCCACAGCAGCGTCAAGAGATAGCATTTGTTTTAAGTGGTCAGCAAAATAGGTAAAGCCACCTGAGGCAATAGCAACGCGCCAGTGATGTTTTTTTAGTTCGCTAACTAAGGTTTCTAAGCCTTCCATTAACGGTATGTTACTGGCGACTTGTGCCAAAATGTTTTCAGGCGCATGCTCAAGTTTAGCAACACGTTGATGTAAACTCTGGCTGAAATCTAGTTCTCCTAACATGGCCAGTTCAGTTACTGCTGCTACTTCTTCACCAACACCCGCCAGTGCTGCTATTTCATCGATACATTCAATTTTTATGGTGGTTGAGTCCATATCCATGACCAATAAGCCAGGTATTGAAAGTGTTGGTGCATTCAGTAATAACGCCGATTCAATTTGTTCACTAATATTAAAGCTAGCGAGGCGATCTCGTGCCTGTTTAATATCTTTTACTTTTACGCCAAATCGATAGCTTGTGGCGTTATTACGTTGATTAATTTTATGCAGACAGTGCAGCGTTAATTCACACTCGCTCAGCAAATTGACTAAGGTCAGAATTTTAAGATCACCAAAAACAATAAGCTCTAGGGTTTCTGATGAATTTGTTGGGGTTGATAAGTTGTTATTATCAAATAAAACAAAGGCTTGTTGTGCTTTTTCAAAAGTAATGGCGATATTGTTTGAACTTGCGTCAACCGGTAGCCATTGTGTTAAATTTAAGTGCTGGATATTGTCTAAAGAAACTGATTTTTTTTGGGTTGTCACGATACTGCCTTATATGAAAAACACGATTTAAAATAACTGTCCTAGTATAAAAAGTTGAAATATGGTTCTATAATGCAGTTACAGAAATATAGGAAGCAATTCGTTTGATGAAGCAAATAGAACAGCCTTTATACCCTAAATTATCACCAATTTATAATAAAATATTACAATTAGCGCTCGCTATTTTATTGTTGGTATTTTTGATGGATTTTTGGGTGACCAGTCGTGATAATCAGCAACTAGAGATCCAAGCTCATGCCAAGAAAATGGGCAAGCTTTATTTAGCACAAGCAGCAACAAGCACATTGCCTTATTTGGCGCAAAACCCTAGCCAGTTACAGCAATATACCGACAACTTAGTGCAGCAGCCGTTAGTAAAGAGTGTGCATATTTATGGTATTACTGGACAAAACATCGCCAGTTCAGAGCAAGCAGAATCTATTAATGATCTTTTTGGTCTTAGTCTGCGAAAAATCAATCAAACTGATGATGTTATCCCTTTCGTGCAGGAACTGCGCACAGATAAATTGCACGGCTATATTCGACTCTCACTCTATCGCTCAATATTAGCCGATGAACTGATTAAAAATAGCCGTGATCAATACGATATTATGCGTTTGTTGATGATGGTGGCAGGTGTTATTGGCTTTCTCTTAACCCGTGGTTTAAATCGTTTCAGCCGTCAAGGTTTCAGGCCACCTAGCCGTTAGTGTAAAGCATTTTTTAACACTGTTTTAACTATTTTTTATTATGTTTTACCTAGCTTTTAGCGAAAGCTAAAACAGTGTTTATATTCGACTCCAATGCATGGGCAAGTTCACTCGCTGATTCAGAGCGTATGCCCACCAGTGCTTGAAATACTTTGATCAGCTGTAAGGGCGAATTATCTTGGCCTTGAAAACCATATAATGGCATTGACGGTGCGTCTGTTTCTAACACTAAGCTTGCTAGGGGTAGTCGCTTTATGGCTTTAATGGTTTTTTCCGCGCGTGGATAGGTAATTGTGCCGCCGATACCCAGCTTAAAACCTAAATCAATATACTGACATGCTTGCTGGTAACTACCTGAAAAAGCGTGGATAATTCCACCTTTAGTGAGGTTTTTTTGTCGTAGCATAGCGACAATATGCTGATGCGATTTGCGATGATGAACAATAATGGGTAACTGGTAGGATTTTGCTAAGGTCAGTTGTTGTTCAAAAATTTGAATTTGCTGCGCTAAATTATTTTCTGCTTGAGCAATAACGCCATCAATACCCGCCTCACCGATAGCCACAATGTCATTGCGATGGCTTTTAACTAAGTGTTCTAAAACAGTCAGACTATCAGCACTTAAGTCCTTCAGAAACCAAGGGTGAATACCTAAACACGGATGCAATGTTAGTGTTTCACTACTGTGATTTTTTGCTAGTGTGAGTGTCTTATGCCAGTTTTTAGGGCCAATGCTAGGTATAACGATATGGTGAATATTCGCTTGCTGGCATTGCTTAAGTAAGTCGGGTAAATCGGCAGAAAAAGCGTCAAAATCAAGATGACAATGGCTGTCGGTAAAGCTTAGCATGTCTGTCATTTGCTCCCCCCACTTTACGTTAATTAACCATTTTCGAAGTGTTAATTCACTTTTTTAATGAGCGAATCAACACTACCTAGTATGGCTATTTTATTTACATGCGTTCCATTACGTCAATGCCTAAAATATCTAAACCTTGTTTAAGCGTATTGGCAATTATGTAGCTTAGTGCCAGTCGCGATTGCTGTACATCACTGGCTATATCATCTTTTAATATTGGGCAGGCTTCGTAAAAACTCATATAAAGACTGGCCAGTTCATACAAATAATTACACAGCAAGTTTGGTGTACATTCGCTAATAACTGAGTCGATAACATTTTCTAGCTGCAATAACTTTAGTGCTAAGGCTTTTTCTTGTGGTTCAACAATAGCAATGGCGGGTAAGTTATTATTGGCTGAAAAGTCTGCTTTAGTAAAAATACTTTGAATACGTGAATAAGCATACTGTAAGTAGGGCGCGGTAGCACCTTCAAAACTCAGCATGGTTTTCCAGTTGAAAATATAATCACTGGTACGGTTTTTTGATAAATCAGCAAACTTGACCGCGCCAATACCCACTTTTTTGGCAATTTCAGTTAAATGTGCTTCGCTGTAATCAGGGTTCTTTTCAGCAATAACGGCTTTGGCTCTAATAACGGCTTCATCAAGTAATTCAGCGAGTTTTATTGTGCCACCAGTACGGGTTTTAAAAGGCTTACCGTCGTCTCCCATCATCATACCAAATGGGCAATGATCATAACTGACATGCTCGGGTAAGAAACCGGCTTTACGCGCGACAATTTCAACTTGCTTAAAGTGTAAAGCTTGACGAGCGTCAGTAAAAATAATAATACGATCAGCTTTTAACTGACCACTGCGGTAGCGACAAGCTGAAAGGTCGGTGGTGGCATATAAGTAACCGCCGCCAGACTTTTGTACGATAAATACTGAGGGATCACCATCTTTGTTGGCCATTTCATTGATAAAAACAACTTTAGCGCCTTGATCTTCTACCGCTATTTTTTGTGCCATGAGTTCATCAATAACGTTTGATAAATCATCGTTATATGCACTTTCACCCATAATATCTTTGCGAGCTAAGGTCACGTTGAGTTTTTGATAAATTTCTTCGCTATGGCTAATTGAAATATCAATAAACTGTTGCCAAAGTTTTGCACAATGGCCATCGCCACTTTGCAGTTTTACGACGTAATCACGAGCACGATCAGCAAAGCCGTCTTCGTTATCAAAACGCACTTTCGCTTCACGATAAAAGTTTTCTAGATCTGACAGGGCAGTTTCTGCTACTTCATCAGCCGCCAACTTATCGCTTAAATGGGCTAATAACATACCAAACTGTGTACCCCAATCACCCATGTGATTTTGGCGGATAACATGTTCACCACGAAACTCAAGCGCGCGCACAACGGCATCACCAATAATGGTTGAGCGTAAATGCCCTACGTGCATTTCTTTTGCCAGGTTAGGAGCAGAGTAATCAACGACAACATTTTGAGGCTTTATTGCTTGTATTACGCCTAAATTTTTGTCATTTGATATTTCATTTAATTGCTTTGCTAACCAGCTTTTGTCTAAATGAATATTAATAAAGCCAGGGCCGGCTAATTCAACTTTTTCAGCGATACCGGTTAAGTCCAGAGCAGCAACTACTTTAGTGGCCAGTTCACGTGGATTGGTTTTTAATTTTTTAGCCGCACCCATGACACCATTAGCTTGGTAGTCACCAAAATTTGCTCGGTTAGATAAACTTATCGCAGGGTTTGTACCTTCTGGTAAACCTGCCGCTGTCATAGCAAGCTTAACTTTTTCATTCAGGATGTTGCTAATATTCATTTAAATTAACTCTTCTTCGATTAAAGGCTCAAGTGAGCGGCAATAACTTGAGTGAATAAGCGTGATGCTTTTCATTACGCTTATGGATAAATTATGGGCTATCAATGGTTTTCAATTACAAGACACTTATTAATGCTCACGTGTTTTTTGAAATTCAATATCTGGGTGGCGCTCTTGCGCTAGACTTAAGTTAACCATAGTCGGGGCGATATAGGTTAAATTATTGCCACCATCAAGTGCTAGGTTATCATAAGCTTTCTTTTGAAATTTCTCTAAAGTGCGCTCGTTATCACATGTACACCAGCGTGCAGTCGCTACGCTGATCGGTTCATAAATAGCGTCAACTTTGTATTCAGTTTTTAAGCGTTGTACGACAACTTCAAACTGCAATACACCTACCGCACCAACGATCATATCGTTAGAGTTGAAAGGTCTAAATACTTGTACTGCACCTTCTTCTGATAATTGAATCAGGCCTTTTTGTAATTGTTTTGCTTTGAGTGGATCGCGTAAACGAATACGACGGAACATTTCTGGCGCAAAATTTGGAATACCACTAAATTTCATATCTTCACCTGCGGTAAAGGTATCGCCAATTTGAATACTACCGTGGTTATGTAAGCCAATAATATCGCCGGCATAAGCTTGCTCGACATTAGAGCGATCACCCGCCATAAAAGTTACAGCATCAGCAATTCTAACGTCTTTGCCGATGCGTACTTGTTTCATCTTCATGCCTTTTTCGTACTTGCCTGAACAAATGCGCATAAAGGCAATGCGATCACGATGTTTAGGATCCATGTTGGCTTGGATTTTAAAGACAAAGCCAGAAAATTTCTCTTCTTCAGCTCTAACAATTCGGGTGTCAGTTGCGCGCGATAATGGCTTGGGAGCCCAGCGAGTTAGGCCGTTTAGCATATGGTCAACACCAAAGTTGCCCAATGCGGTACCAAAATATACCGGTGTTAATTCGCCTTTTAAAAATTCTTCATGATTAAATTCATGAGAAGCACCAACAACCAGCGCCAATTCTTCACGTAAGTCTTCAGCGTAATTACCAATAACGGCATCTAGCTCTGGGTTATCTATGCCTTTAATGACACGTTTTTCTTGAATAGTATGACCTTGACCTGTCTGATATAAAAATATCTCATCAGTCAAAATATTATAGACACCTTTAAACTCTTTACCCATGCCAATTGGCCAAGTAATAGGGGCACATTTTATTTTTAGTATGTCTTCAACTTCATCCATGACTTCCATTGGATCTCGCACATCGCGGTCCATTTTATTCATAAAGGTAATGATAGGGGTGTCGCGTAAACGGGTAACTTCCATCAGTTTAATGGTACGAGCTTCAACACCTTTAGCGACGTCAATCACCATTAAGCAAGAGTCGACTGCGGTCAGTGTTCGATAAGTATCTTCTGAGAAGTCTTCATGGCCGGGGGTATCGAGTAAATTGACTAAACAATTATTATACGGAAATTGCATTACAGAAGTAGTAATTGAAATACCACGTTCTTTTTCCATTTCCATCCAGTCAGATTTTGCATGTTGTCCCGATTTTTTACCTTTCACGGTACCTGCTTTTTGTATAGCTTGACCAAAAAGTAAGACCTTTTCAGTGATAGTCGTTTTACCTGCATCAGGGTGACTAATAATAGCGAAGGTGCGTCTAAGGTCGACTTCTTGCTGTTGTACAGACATGCAAATTACCTGTTTTTAAAGTGGATGAAAAAAATTTAACTTAAATTTTAAAGCGCAACATTATAGCGAAAACAAGTGCGAAGGGCAGTAACAATATCTTGTATTGTCACTTTATTTTCTATTTTTGCCCTAATAGGCAATGGTTCTTGCTAGCCAGGTCATTTCTTTAATTGTGCTAAGGCAAATTTTAACTATTGATGTGCGCTTAATTAATGATGGGTTAGCCTTTTTATCTGATGAATATCTAATAAACAGTTAAGAAAGTATAAGTATGATCAGCCTTTGAGTGTTTTATAACTGGTGATGTCATCTTGCTCAATAAGCTTATGTTATTTAAAGTTTTTGTCTGTTCAGTGCAGTAGATGTTTGATTTATATTAAGTAAAGGAAGGCGTTGTATTGTCGGTCAATTAGAACCGCCTAAGGTAAAAATCAAACCCTATGGTTTGCTTTTTTATTTTTGTGTTACTGAGTTATTGATATTATTAACATCTGACTACTTGATCGGTGAAAGTAGTTCATGATTAATGATTAGGTTTCTGACCCCATGGGCATGATCTTCGTTAAACTCATTGCTTTTACACCACTGAGCTATCGTATCAATATTGACTTTAGCCACTTCAGGTCGAACACTCCAAGTGACCTGAAAAGGTGAAGCTACTTCATTATAACCAGGGCCAGTGGTTGAGCCACTATATACCACGGGTTTACCGGTATTGTTGGGCAGGTTTAGTGCTTGATACTGTTGGTTTTGTTCGCCAACTAAGGTTAACTGACTAAAGTTCAAGGCGTTATCATCGTTAACCAGGACATAGACTTGAGTTTCCACTCGTAGTTGGGGGTTTTTAATCGACTCACTTAAACAAGCACCTAAGGTCGCTCCAGGTTTTATCTGCGCAGATGAATGAACGTAATGCACCTCAATGGTATCGCCAGATTGTAAGCCGCCATGTTTACTAGGACAAACATTTTTAGATACTGGTTGTAGTTGCTGTGCAGTTAACTTGCCTGAATATAGATAGCCGCTTTGATATCCTTGACCATCACCATTACCGGCATATTGGGTAAATTGTCCACCGGCATGCTCAGCATTTTTGTGAAAATGAATGTTGCATAAGTTCATGGTTTCGTAGGCGGGTGCTTTGCCAAAATCAATAGTGTTTGTGCCCATAACAGCATCTATATCTCTAGGCGATTGTGGGCCAAAACCTTTATTTTTTGTGTTGTGAGCAAGTGCTGCTCTTTGCTGGCTAACAAGGTCGTCGCTAACCGTGTTTAAGTGCGTTGAATTTGCTTGCACAGTAAGTGATAAAGCCAGTGGCATAATGGCTAGCAAGTAATTTATTTTAATCATTAGAACTCCAAAATTAGCATTAATCTAGTCATCGCACATTATTATGTTTTAGACAAGGTGTTGAATAATCGATTTTAAAATGATGAGAAATAAAAGGTGAAATATAATTGTAATGACTGAAGATAATATAGCAAGCAGTAATGGTTTAGTTAATGGCTATAAATTTAGTGATAATCATAAGCTGTTAAGGGCGGTGTAATGCTGCTCAGACTGCTAGAGATAGGTTAAGCAGTAATTGCTCAGCTTAACCAGACAAGTTTGGCCAGACAGAATTTGTCTGACACTATTTTCCAGACACTATGGCTTGATAATAAAGTTAGTATTATCCAAAGTGTGAGGAGAAAAATGGTAAAGGTTTTACTGTGCGTTATTATGGAAAAATTACACAGACTTTTACTTCACCTAACTTTATTTTAGCTTATTTTATTTTAGTTTTTTTGACATCACTATAGCGTCTTCATAACCAAAGCCGGTATTACTTGGGTAATAGCCAGTTCTGCGTGATATTTCAATAAAGCCCTGATTAATATAAAGCATTTGTGCGCTAATATTTTTTGCCCGTACTTCGAGGAAGATACTCTCGGTAGCGAGTGTTTTACAGTGTGCGAAAAACTGTAACAACAGAGCTTTACCGTAACCTTTACCTTGTTGCTCTGGGCTAACACAAATATCCATTAATGTTGCTTCACCCAATATGAATTCGCCAACATAAAAACCGACAATACGATTATCTATGGTTAAATAATCACCAAAATATCGCCCACTGATACAACTTCTAAAGGTTTTTTCACTCCACGGGTGTGGGTGGCAGGCAAGTTCAATCACCATAAGCTGTTCAACTATATCCTGATGCACAGGCGTAAAGGTAGTGTTAATTATTTTCTTCATGTTGAGCTCAAAGATCCTATTGATTGCCACAATGATTTTTTTAATTCTGGCGAGTTGGCGAGCGTGGTTAAATCGGGTGTACTTAAGCAGTTATGCTGAAATTCAATGCGTTCATTTTCCGTGAATTGCCAATTAATAATACCTAAATCGATTTTATTATGGCTGATGGATAAATCGGCGCTATTCGTACCTAAACAACGAATAATATCTTTAAATAGTGGTTGTTTAAGTAACGACTTTAGATCGACAGCAATACAGTCACTTTGTGCTGTTTGTACTATTTTCTTAGCTGTATCCGAACTTGATTTTGATAATGCGGGTGAGGTAACTACTGTGTTTGAGTCGCTATTTGTAGCGTTATTTTGAGCAGTCTCAGTAGCATTAGCCGACAATAAGTTATGGCTGGATAATTCTCGCCTTTGCCAAACGGTAATGCCCATGGCTTGTAATAATTCAAATTGTCTTTTATTAATGCTCATATCATTTTAGCTACAGTTAGAAATCACAGTTATCATGACAGAGTTTTTAAATAGGAAGAACTAGAATTTTTTATAAATACAATTTGGTGAGTTAATTAACTAAGTGAGTAAGTGAGTAATAATTAACACAAGCTAACATCAGAAAGGAATTGGCAGGGGTGGAGAGATTCGAACTCCCAACCGTCGGTTTTGGAGACCGCTGTTCTACCAATTGGAACTACACCCCTGCAACAGATTCGAATTATACTGATGCCGAGCTAAAGGTAAAGCGTAAATTTAAAAAAAATGACTGTTCGGCTAAATAAACAGCAGATGTGCGGGTTTTTATTCATTTTTATTAGTTTTTGTTGGTTTTATAGTCGTTCACTTCAAGGTACTGCTTGAAGTGGAACAGCGATATAGCCAGACAACTAAAGTTGTTTGGCTATATCGGGTGGTTTTATTTACTTTGCCAATGACAAAAGCGTGATGCTTCAGGATACGGGTAAACATCGGCAAAAACGCCTTTAGCCACACTCGCTTGGCAGTCTTGCCAATATTGAGCTTGCAGTAAATTAGCATGATGACCTAAAAATGCTTGTCGATAACGGGTATTGGCTAAAGCAAAAGTGGCTATTTCTTCTGGAAATACATCACCAGGGTCAACAGAGTACCATGGCTCTGCAGCGTAAATTTGCTCTTCTGTGACGGCTTCTGGCTTAACGCGAAAATTAACCTCATTCATATAGGTAATTTCATCGTAGTCATAAAAAATTACCCTACCATGGCGTGTGACACCAAAATTTTTCAACAACATATCGCCTGGAAATATATTGGCGGCAATTAGCTGTTTAATCGCTTCGCCGTAGCCAGACATAGCATGGTCTACTTGGGCATCATTGGCTGTTGCTAAGTACAAATTCAGTGGCGTCATTTTACGTTCGATATACATATGTTTAATGATCACTAAATCATCTTCATACCTTAACAACGAAGGGGCAACGGCATTGAGTTCTTCAAGTAGCTCGGCTGAGAAGCGCTGTTTTGGAAAGGCCACTTCGGAATATTCCATCGTATCAGCCATTCGTCCAACTCGATCATGCAATTTAACTAAACGATATTTGCCTTTAACATCTTCCCGAGTCATATTTTTACTGGGGGAAAATTTGTCTTTAATAATTTTAAAAACATAGGGATATGATGGCAGCATAAATACTGACATCACCATACCTTTGATACCCGGCGCGAGTACAAGTTTGTCATCACTGTTATCAAGGTGGTTTAAAAAGTCACGATAAAACTGGGTTTTTCCCTGTTTGTGAAAACCGATGGCAGAATATAAATCCGCGCTAGTTTTATGGGGAGTTAAACGATTAAGAAAAACAATTAATGCGTGTGGGTGCTGGCAATCGACAAAGAAATAAGCACGAGCAAAACCAAAAACCACCGCCATATCTTCACCTTCGGTGATCAAAGCGTCAATAAACAAACCTTCTTTTTCAGTGTTTAATAGCGAAATAATAAAGGGTGTTTCACCACCTGGGGAAATTACCCGGCCAATAATGTAAGCGCCTTTATTACGGTAGAAAACAGAATCTAAAATATCGAATTGTAAATCTGATAGCTGATAGAGCGTTTTATCTGCGTGTTGACGAAATTTTGCTATTAGAATATTGATATCTTTTTTCAAGTGCGTAAATGGCACTGAAAAATTTTGGCTATTCATAATGTGGTTGATGGTTTTAAACAATCCTTGTTCGGCAGGAAAGTAACTGGTGAATATTTTTGGTGTTGGTAAAGTATCTAAGCGTGTGGCGGTTGATTGCACGAAAATATAGGCATTATGATAATATTCACGCTCAAAAAGATGGCAAAAAATTGAATTATAAAAACTCTCAGCTAACTCTGGTTGAGGGTGTTTACTGAGTAAGTCTATATAGCAAATTTTAACATATTGCCAAAGCTCATCACTTAGCTCAGTGACCAGAAAATCTTGTTTAATAGTGGTGAGTGTTTCTTCTATACGTTGATCATAAAAGTCAGTACGGGCTTTAGCGGCTAATTGTATGTCATGCCAACGTTGTTGCTCAAAACGTTGTTTTGCCGTTTTTGTTATTTCACTGTAAAGATAAATATGTCGCTCAAAACCGTTGATAATAGTTTTTGCGATAGCGAAAGCAAGATTTTTCATGTGCTTACCTGACTAAGTTATTTTATTTCAGCATACGTCAAAATGAAGGTTTTAGGTGATTAATTTTAAACTATAGTCGCTATTTATGCTCGTGATAGCACTGAGGTACTTTAGATGATATTGCTGTTATAACCTATGCTGAGTTTTACAAGTTAATACTTGCTATTCGTGACGTGCAGCACTAAAATTACGCGTTTTTTAACCTTTAAACTAGTTTATTTACCATGCGTGTTGCTGATTTTTCATTTGATTTACCCGAAGAGCTTATCGCTCGATACCCAAAAGCCAACCGTTCAGCCAGCCGTTTAATGACCTTAAATGGTAATAGTGGCGTGCTTAATGATGAAAGGTTTACTGACCTTGTTGCCCATGTTAAAGCGGGAGACTTGTTAGTTTTTAACAATACGCGGGTGATTCCAGCGCGCATGTTTGGTCAAAAAGCCAGTGGTGGTAAATTAGAGGTTTTAGTTGAACGTTTACTCGATGAACATCGGGTGTTAGCACACATTCGCTGCAGTAAATCGCCAAAGCCGGGTAGTGAAATACTATTAGAAGGTAAAGTTAAAGCCACTATGGTAGCAAGACATGACGCCTTGTTTGAGCTTAAATTTCATGGTGAGCAATCAGTGTTGTCCATATTAGATGACGTTGGCCATATGCCGCTACCGCCTTATATCGATCGACCTGATGAAGACAGCGATCGCGAGCGCTATCAAACAGTTTATAATGAAAAACCCGGTGCGGTAGCCGCGCCAACAGCCGGTTTGCATTTTGACGATGCACTCATGGCCGTATTGAAAGCCAAAGGTGTAGATTTTGCTTTTGTGACTTTACATGTTGGTGCAGGCACCTTTCAACCCGTAAAGGTTGAGGAAATCGCTGACCATATTATGCATGCTGAATATGTTGAAGTGCCCGCGAGTGTTGTCACTCAAATTGAGCAAACTAAGGCCAATGGCGGTAAAGTTATTGCGGTGGGCACCACGTCAGTTCGTTCGCTAGAAAGTGCCGCTAAAGTGGCTAAAGAACAAGGTAAAGCCTTTAGTGAATTTTATGGTGATACCGATATTTTTATTACCCCAGGTTATGAATTTCAAATTGTTGATAGTTTAATTACTAATTTTCACTTATCGGAATCAACCTTACTGATGTTAGTTAGTGCCTTTGCCGGTTACGACAATATTATCGCGGCTTATCAACATGCGGTTGCACAGCAATATCGCTTTTTCAGTTATGGTGATGCCATGCTGTTAACGAAAAAAGATCACAATACTTAATCGTAAAAAATACAAGTTGGCTAGGTTATAGCCACTTAAACGTAAAAGCAGCTAGCCTGTTTCGCTAGTGGGCGAAGGATGAAATATGACAAATAAAACAGAAAAAAACGCTATGCAGTACGAGTTACTCACCACAGACGGTAAAGCTCGACGTGGTCGTTTAACCTTTGACCGTGGCACAATAGAAACCCCAGCGTTTATGCCAGTGGGTACTTACGGCACAGTAAAAGGCATGAAAGCTGAAGAAGTAGCAGAAACAGGTGCCGAAATTATTTTAGGCAATACCTTTCACTTGATGTTACGCCCAGGTACTGAAATTATCGAACAACACGGTGGCTTACATGGCTTTATGAATTGGGATAAGCCCATTCTAACCGATTCAGGCGGCTTCCAAGTATTTAGCTTAGGTAAAATGCGTAAAATCACCGAAGAAGGGGTTAAATTTAGCTCGCCCGTTAACGGTGAAAAAATTATGCTAACACCTGAACGCTCGATGGAAGTTCAGCGCAGTTTAGGCGCTGACATCGTGATGATATTTGATGAATGTACCCCTTATCCCGCGAGTCATGAAGAATCAAAAGTGTCAATGGAGCTTTCATTGCGTTGGGCGCAGCGTTCAAAAGATGCCCATGAAGGTAACCTCAATGCTTTATTTGGTATTGTACAAGGCGGCATGTATGAAGACCTACGTGAAGTCTCTGTTAATGGCTTAACCAGTATTGGTTTTGATGGCTATGCTATTGGCGGCTTATCAGTTGGTGAACCCAAAGAAGATATGATTCGAATATTAGATCATACCGCGCCCTTGATACCAGAAAATAAACCCCGATATCTTATGGGAGTTGGTAAACCTGAAGACTTAGTTGAAGGTGTGCGCCGTGGAATTGACATGTTCGATTGTGTGATGCCAACGCGTAATGCCCGTAACGGACATTTATTTGTTACTAACGGGGTTATTAAAATTAGAAATGCTCGTCACAAAACGGATACTGGCCCATTAGATCCTGAATGTGATTGTTATACTTGTAAAAATTATTCGCGTGCTTATTTACATCATTTAGACAAATGTAATGAAATTTTAGGCTCGCAATTAAATACCATGCATAATTTACGTTTTTATCAACGTGTAATGCAAGGATTGCGTGACGCGATAGAGCAAGGCAAACTAGATACGTTTGTTGCCGAGTTTTATGCGCTACGTGATTTACCTGTTCCGCCATTAGCTAGTTCATTAGCGGACAATGAAACAGCATAAGCAGCTGTAATTTCGCCATTTTATAAAATTAATCAGAAAAATAAAAAGAGGTATTTATGAGTTTATTTATTAGTCAAGCCCACGCTGCTGCAGGTCCCGCTCAGGGGGCTGATGGTATGTCAATGTTAATTATGCTAGCTGTATTTGGTTTAGTATTTTATTTTATGATCTATCGTCCACAAGCTAAACGTGTGAAAGAGCATAAAAGTTTGATGTCTGAATTATCAAAAGGTGACGAAGTACTAACACAAGGCGGCATTGTTGGTAAAATTGCTAAAGTTTCAGATGAAAAAGATTTTATCGTCGTAAGCATCGCCGAAGGTACTGAAGTTACAGTACAAAAAAGTGCAATTAATGCTGTATTACCTAAAGGTACAATGAAGTCTCTATAATGAGATCTTGTTGGCTTTTTTCGCTATAGCGGTTTTGAAGGTGTGCATTGATAGTGATCAATTGCACGCCTTACATAGCTTGTGCAATAGTGATAACAAAAATTATAACAAACTTTCGTGCGATAACTTAGCTTAGTATTAGCGCGCGATTCAAAAGAAAATAGGGTGATATTGTGTTAAACAAATATCCATTATGGAAGACATTGATGGTGCTATTTATAGTAGCTGTTGGTGCTTTGTATGCGACTCCTAACCTTTATGGTGAAGATCCCGCAGTACAAATTTCTGGCTTGCGCGGTATTGAAACAAACGCAGCAACGTTAGACGTAGTTAAGTCACACTTAGATGAAAAGAAAATCTCCTACTTAAGTCTTGTGATGGAAAACGGTCAAATATTGGCGCGTTTCAATGACACAGAACAACAATTACGTGCGCGTGATCTACTTGATGACAATATTGGTGATGAGTATTCAGTTGCCTTAAACTTAACACCTGCAACACCCGCGTGGTTAGCAAGCGTTGGCGGCACGCCAATGAAGTTAGGTTTAGATTTAAGTGGTGGTGTTAGCTTCCTAATGGAAGTAAACATGCAGGAAGCGATTGTTAAGGTACAAAAAAGTTTAGTTGATGATTTTCGCACGGGTTTACGTGGCGAAAAAATTCGTTATCGCTCAGTTAAACAAGTTAATGATGCCATTAATATTCAATTTCGTAATGCGGAAGACTTAGCAAGTGCAGAGTCATATCTAGAAAAACAAAACCGTGATGTAGTATTTTTTAGTGATGAGGATAGCTTAACCTTATCCGCCAAAATGACTGATCAAAAATTAAAAGAAACCCGTGAATATGCATTGCAACAAAACATTACCATTATTCGTAACCGTGTTAATGAGCTAGGTGTTGCTGAGCCGCTAGTACAACGTCAAGGTCAAAAGCACATTGTTATTGAATTACCGGGCGTGCAAGATACAGCGAAAGCAAAAGAAATTTTAAGTGCAACTGCGACGATTGAATTTCGTTTAGTTGATACTGAAGGTGATTTAGGTGCAGCGCTTAATGGTCGTGTTCCAGGTAGCTCAGAGTTATTAAAAGAACGTAATGGCCAGCCGGTATTGTTGAAAAAACGTGTGATGCTTACGGGTGATCATATTGTTGATGCGGGTTCAAGTTTTGATGAATATAGCCGCCCACAAGTTAATATTACCTTAGATTCTGCTGGCGGTAATAAAATGTCAAACAGCACTAAAAGCAATATTGGTAAGCCAATGGCGACGGTATTTATTGAATTCAAACCAACCGACCGTGTTGATGCTGAAGGTAATACTATCTTCGAGAAAGTTGAAGAAGTGATCAGTGTTGCTACTATCCAAGCACGCTTAGGTAAAACTTTTAGAATTACGGGTGCAGGTAGCCAATCTGAAGCACATAACTTAGCCTTACTGCTTCGAGCGGGTGCTTTGGTTGCGCCGATTCAAATTGTAGAAGAACGTACTGTTGGTCCAACATTAGGTGCTGAAAACGTAAGACTGGGTTTCCAAGCCATTATGATGGGCTTTGGTTTAGTCTTCATCTTTATGCTGATTTACTACCGTGCCTTTGGTGTGGTGGCAAACGTAGCGTTAGGGGCGAACTTAATCTTAATTATTGGCATTATGTCGTTGATCCCAGGTGCAACACTATCGTTACCAGGTATGGCCGGTATCGTGTTAACTGTCGGTATGGCGGTTGATGCTAACGTACTTATTTTTGAGCGTATTCGTGAAGAAATTCGTGAAGGTAAATCAATTCAGCAGTCAATCCATCAGGGTTATGACGCGGCCTTTTCAACTATCATTGATGCCAATATTACCACGTTAATTGCTGCCTTGATTTTATTTGCCATCGGCACAGGACCCGTTAAAGGTTTTGCGATCACGTTATCAATCGGTATTATCACTTCGATGTTTACCGCAGTTATTGGTACTCGTACTATCGTTAACGCTGTTTGGGGTGGTAAACGTCTCGATAAACTTTCTATATAGGGCTTCAATTATATGCAAATTTTACAATTAAAAGAAACTGTTGCCTTTATGCGCTACCGCAAGGTGGCCTTGGTATTCAGCATTGTACTCATGCTAGCCTCGGTTGTTTCATTGGCGACAAATAAGCTTAACTTTGGTTTAGACTTTACGGGTGGTACTTTAATCGAAATTGGTTTCGATGAATCGGCTGATTTGACAAAAGTTCGCGCTATTATGGACTCAAACGGTTTTGATGATGCTGTAGTTCAGTTATATGGTTCAAGCCGTGATGTGGTGATTCGTTTAGCACCACGTGAAGATGTTAAAGCAGAAATGCTAGGTAACCAAGTACTTGATATTTTACAAGCAGGTACTGGGCAAACTATTGATATGCGTCGCATTGAGTTTGTCGGGGCGAGTGTTGGCGATGATTTAGCAGAGCAGGGCGGTTTAGCTATGTTAACTGCGCTGATCTGTATTTTAGTCTATGTTGCCTTTCGTTTTGAATGGCGTTTTGCCTTAGGCTCAGTTATCGCGTTATTTCATGATGTATTGTTAACGTTAGGCTTGTTCTCTGTTTTACAGTTACAGTTTGATTTAACGGTACTTGCAGCGGTACTGGCGGTAATAGGTTACTCACTCAACGATACCATAGTGGTCTCGGATCGTATCCGAGAAAACTTTAGAAAAGTGCGTTCTGGTACGCCTGAAGATGTGATCAACATTTCTTTAACACAAACTTTATCACGGACCGTTATTACTTCAATTACCACTTTGTTAGTACTTGCTGCTTTGTTTTTTAAAGGTGGAGCGCTAATACATGGTTTTGCGACAGCATTACTATTAGGGGTTTTTGTCGGTACTTACTCATCAGTTTATGTAGCTAGCTCGGTTGCGTTGGCATTAGGTATTTCGAAAGAAGACTTAATCCCTGAAGTGATTGAAAAAGAAGGTGCGGATCAAGAAGAAATGAGACCGTAAAACGTCCTTAGCACTTATGATTAGATTTAATTAAGGCTCGCATTATGCGGGCCTTTTTTTGATCGGCACTTTATCACTCATGGCTTGATTTACTTGCTGAGCTATTTTATGCGAAGAGACATTGACCAAGGTAAGGGGTATTTTAATCACGTTTTATGCTAATGATTAAATAAGCCATTGATTGCTTATCTAAACCTAGATGAGTGCTGACAAAGTTACAAAGGGTGATTGCTTTTTATTCAGTGAAGATATGGCGTTGGCGCATTAAAAAAGCCAGCGAGTAAACTCACTGGCTTTTTATCTATAGAATGGCGGTCAGGATGTAGGCACTGCTATGATCACGCTGCCGCTCTTAAGTATTAACCATCCATAGCGCTGTAGAGCATTAATACAGCTCTATAATTGCCCCTAATAACTTACCTGCATGTAAGCACATGCACGTCGGTGTGAAAGTGTGACAATATTAAGGCTACCTATAGACTATTTTAGTGACTATATTGGCTATATTGGTTATAACTGCGATTGAATATAGTTTTGTAAACCGATAGTTTTAATGAGACCTAATTGTTGTTCCAACCAGAAGGCATGATCAACTTCAGTATCGTCTAATAATTTTTCTAGAATCTCACGTGTTACGTAATCTTTTTCCTGTTCACACAGCGCAATAGCGGCTCTAAGCGCTTTTGCATCGGCATATTCCACATCTAAATCACTTTGCAGCATTTCAGGTACCGTCTTGCCAATATTTAAGCCTTGGCGCGTATGCATATCAGGTATACCTTCTAAGAATAAAATACGCTGAATGAGCATTGAGGCATGTAATTTTTCATCGTCAAATTCGTGATCGATACGTTCAAATAACTTATTCATGCCCCAGTCTTCATACATCCGAGAATGAATGAAATATTGGTCCATTGCGGCTAGTTCATAGGAGAGTAGGCCGTTTAATGCTGCAATAACTTGCGTATTACCTTTCATTTTATTTTCCTTCTAAATGGTCTAGCTGAAGCTGTTTATAGCTGTGCCTGAATAAATTTTTCAATACCCATAGCGTTAATTTGGTATTGCTGAGTTTCCAGCCAATCTAAATGTTCTTCTTCGTCATTGAGTATAGTGTCTAACATTTCACGACTGACATAATCTTGTTGTTGTTCACAAATAGTAATGGCGTTACGCACTACCGCAATTTGTGCAGTTTGAAAACCAAGATCACAACGGATCATTTCTTCGGTATGTTCACCGATAGCCAGTGGTGCTAATTGTTGTAAGTTAGGTAGGCCTTCAAGAAATAATATCCGCTCAATAACCTTATCAGCTTGCTTCATATCGAGAATTGATTTTTTATAGCACTTGCTATTTAAGGCATTAATACCCCAATTTTTGTACATGCGAGCGTGTAGAAAATATTGATTAATCGATGTTAGTTCACTGGTGAGTACTTTATTAAGTATGGCGAGTACTGAGGTGTTACCTTTCATTAGCATCTCAAATTTAAGTTAATTAAATATTGACTGCAATTATAGAAAGAAAGTAGATGAATGAAAAGGATAGATGAAAAAAATATTTAAAAACAATGGTTTGAGAATGTTAATCGTTATCAATTGCAGTCAGGTTATTAACGTAAGCGGGCTCTTTAGCCGACTTCTTTAAATAAGCTTTCATTGATAATAGTGTTATTAATAATACTTTGAGCAACTTTAACGCAAGTACCACACTGTGAACCTAACGGTAAGTGTTGTTTTAGTTCACGGATAGACCCGACACCGGATTCAGTGACTAATTGTTTAATCTGATGATCTGTAATGCCCTTGCAAATACAAACAAACATGTAAAATTCTCTGGTGATTGATAACACGATTGATAATAGTTCTTATTTAGTTTCGTTTCAACAATTAATTTGTGCTTTTTATTAGTACACTGATAAACCTAATAATTTAAATTATTAAAGTGTGATCGGCATTTTAATACCCAGATTCGTTAAGCCACTTTTATTTTAATATAATTACTTTATAATAAAATTATTATATAACTATTTCGTTATTAAGTGGCTTAGGTTATTATCACCTAAACTGAGCATTAACCAGAAGAGCAGCAAATGAATCCAACTGAGTTTTATAAAAATTTGGCTGATGATATACGGCTTAAAAGTATATTGCTGATTGCCGAAGAAGGTGAGCTTTGTGTTTGCGAACTTATGGCGGCACTTGCTGAGTCTAGTCAGCCAAAAATATCCCGACATTTGGCGGTATTAAAAAGCTCGGGCTTATTATTAACACGTAAACAAAAACAGTGGGTTTTTTATAGCATTAATCCTGATGTAGCCACATGGGCACAACAGGTTATCAGTTTAACCTTAAAAGAAAATATCAACTTTATTACTCCACATTTGCAAGCGTTACATCTTATGGGCGCTAGGCCTGAACGCATTGCAACTTGTTGTGAGTAAGCGACACCAAGCTTAAAATAGCCAGATCACTTAGCGGGCTAAGTGATTATAAAATAAATTTTGACAGGAAAATCATCATGACAATTAAAATGGGTATTAACGGTTTCGGCCGTATTGGACGTTTATCGATGCGGGTGGCCTATGGCTGGGATGATGTTGAAATTATTAAAATTAACGATCCTGCTGGTAACGCAGAAACCTTAGCACATTTACTTAATTTTGATTCAATACACGGTATTTGGCAACATCAGGCGCAGCATAAAGCTGAAAATATAGTGATTAACAACCATGAAATTACCTGTAGCCAAAATAGCACTATTGCAGACACGGATTGGTCAGGTTGTGACGTGGTTATTGAAGCAACGGGTGTGATGAAATCTACAGCATTACTGCAAGCTTATTTAGACCAAGGGGTGAAACGTGTGGTCGTTACTGCGCCAGTGAAAGAAGACGGCGTATTGAATATTGTTATGGGCGTTAATGATGACCAATACGACAGCGACAAGCACTCGATAGTCACTGCAGCCTCTTGCACCACTAACTGTCTTGCCCCAGTGGTAAAAGTGATTCACGAAAATATTGGCATTAAACATGGTTCAATGACCACTATTCATAATATCACCAATACACAAACTATCTTGGATGCACCGCATAAAGATTTACGTCGCGCTCGTGCTTGTGGCATGAGCTTAATTCCAACCACTACCGGCTCAGCAACGGCTATTACTCATATTTTCCCCGAACTTAAAGGTAAGCTGAATGGCCATGCGGTAAGAGTGCCACTGGCTAATGCGTCAATCACCGATTGTGTTTTTGAGCTAGAACGAGCCACAACAGAACAAGAAGTGAATGATTATTTACAAGCGGCGGCGAATGGCGAGCTAAAAGATATTTTAGGTTTTGAACAGCGGCCACTGGTTTCAATTGATTATAAAACCGATCCACGCTCGTGCATAATCGATGCACCCTCAACTATGGTGGTTAATGGCACACAAGTTAAACTTTATGTTTGGTATGACAACGAATGGGGCTATGCAAATCGTACAGCGGAAATCGCTCGTATGGTGGGTCGCTCTGATCTGAACTCTAACCTGAACTCTGATCTGAATTCTGATCTGAATAGTTAGACATAAAACTCACCAAGCTAAAAGCTAAAGTAGATTTGTATAAATGAAAGCACTCAGTGGCCTATCAGTTCAGGTAAAACAGTATTTAATGATCACCGGTAATTATTGGGCATTTACGCTAACCGACGGTGCGCTGCGGATGTTAGTTGTGCTGTATTTTTATCAGCTCGGTTATAGCCCGTTAAATATTGCCTTGCTGTTTTTGTTTTACGAATTTTTTGGCGTAATCACCAATTTAGTCGGGGGCTGGTTGGGCGCTCGTATCGGGCTAAACAAAACCATGAATATTGGTTTGGCCTTACAAATAATCGCTTTGGTTATGCTACTGGTGCCGAGTGGTTTTCTTACTGTGGCCTATGTCATGGTGGCGCAAGCTTTGTCTGGTATCGCTAAAGACCTTAATAAAATGAGCGCAAAAAGTGCCATTAAACTTTTAGTACCAGCAGGACAGAGCGGTAAACTGTATCAATGGGTGGCACTATTAACGGGCTCTAAAAACACCTTAAAAGGTATCGGGTTTTTTCTCGGTGGCGTGTTGTTAACTTGGTTAGGTTTTACCGGCGCCATTGCACTGATGGCGTGCATGTTAACGATTGTGTGGTTGTTTAGTCTGTTTAAGTTACAAGCAGACTTAGGTAAAGCTAAATACCAACCTAAATTTAAAGAGATACTATCAAAAAGCCGAGCGATTAATTTGCTTTCAGCCGCGAGATTATTTTTATTTGCCGCGCGTGATGTGTGGTTTGTTGTCGCTTTACCTGTTTTTTTAGCCACCGAATTCGCTTGGTCACATAGTGGGGTCAGTGGCTTTATTGCTGGTTGGATCGTACTTTATGGTCTGATGCAAACGCTAGCGCCAAAATTAACTAAAAAACCTGCCAATAAAGCACCCACAGGTAGAGATGCCGCGATATGGGGGGCTATATTGGTTGTGGTTCCTACAGCAATGGCGCTTGCCTTACAGAGCGAATTTTCAGCTAAATGGGTGGTTATTATTGGCTTAATGGTGTTCGCGGTTTTATTTGCCATTAATTCGTCACTACATAGTTTTTTGATTGTTGATATGGCGGGTAAAGACGGTGTGTCGCTTGATGTAGGTTTTTATTATATGGCTAATGCCTGTGGCCGATTGTTAGGTACTGTCCTTTCAGGCTGGATATTTCAGCTTTACGGCTTAGTGGCCTGTCTATATATATCAGCAGTATTTATTGCTTTCGCTGTGCTATTTGCCAGCTTAATTAATCCCGCTAGTAGTGATTTGACCAAGCAATCAAGCAACAGCGCTTAATTAGGCGAGATACACTTGATGATGGTGTTTAGGTTAAATAGGGCAGTTTAGTTACTCTACCTTTATTGGTAGAGCTAACCTTTAAGGTGTTTTTTATATCTTTCCAAGCGGTGATCTTACCGCCGACATTAAGTTTTTCAAAACCTAAGCTAGCGGCTTTATAATCATTAATATCGACAGTTAACGCTAAAAAGCTCAGTAACTGTTTATAGCTCTGACTGTCGCTAATATCTATTGATAAAAAGTCATCTTCCCGGTCTTGAAAATACTGATAAACCTGACTTTGATGTTGTTGGTAGCATAGTGCTAAAAACTCAAAATCATTGATGTTATCTAGATTATAGGGCGTAAATATTGTTTGATAACAGCGTTTAATTATCGGGTTAAAGCCACCATCGTCGCGAATAAGGTTGGTATGCATACGGGTGAGTAACTTCTGGATGGAAGGTAGCCATCTATCCATAGCACGCCCTAAGTAGATAAACTTAGCGTTGGGGTAAGCTTTATCTAAATATTGATAATCACAAAATATCGGCGTGTCGGCGATCACTTGCGCTTCAGTGAATGAGCTATCGGTATACGCGGTATGTGCGACATGAAAACCTAGCTCAAGCATAGCAGCGCAAATACTGGTAGTACCGGTTCTAGGTAAGCCAATAATAAATATTTTGTTCATAATATTTTCGATGTTGGTGCTGAAAATTCACTATTGTACAAGGTGAGTGCACCATTGTATAAGCCGAGGGAAATAAAAACTAAGTCTTTTTAGTGTCTTATGACCCGTTAACAATATTTGCTATAGGGCTAGTTTTAAGCACCATTATTTATTGTAATCAACCGAGACTTTTAAGTCTTTTAAAATACCGTCATGCAAATTATAAACAAAGCCATGTACGGTAACATCTTGCTTTATATCCCAAGCTTTTTTTAAGATAGTTGTGTTACAAACGTTGGCAACTTGTTCTATCACATTTAATTCGCAGAGCAATTTTAGTCGTTCAGTTTTATTTTCAACGGCATCTAAACGCGCTTTATGAAAGCGATAAACATCTTTAATATGATGTAACCAATTATCAATTAACCCATGGCTTTGATTGTCTAGAGAAGCAATAACGCCGCCACAGCCATAATGTCCACAAACAATGATGTGTTTTATTTTTAAAACATCAACCGCGAACTGAATCACAGAAAGGCAATTTAGGTCAGTATGGATCACTTGATTAGCAATATTACGGTGCACAAACACTTCACCCGGTTGCATACCCAGTAATTCATTAGCCGGTACGCGAGAGTCTGAGCAACCTATCCATAAATATTCAGGGTTCTGTTGTTCTGATAAATGCTTGAAAAAATTAGGATCTTCTTGTTTTATCTTGTCAGACCATTGCTGATTATTGTCAAATAAATGCTGTATTGAACTCATGGGGGGAACAACTAAGGAAAATATACCGTGATTTTAAGTTGTTACGCTAACAAGTAAAGAAAAAACTGGTCTTATATCTAAGGCTATTCGCCTAGCTATGGATAAAGTGATGAATTTTGCTCAAGATGATTCAGCGTTAACTAATTACAGCGTTAATTAAAAGTATTTACTTTGCCTTGACCATAATTAGTTATAATAACGCTATTAACCCTAAATTGGAGAATAATGTGGCTGCTGCATGTGCCCGTCATATTTTAGTTAAAAGCGAAAAGCTTGCGCAAGAATTAAAGGCTAAAATCGCCAAAGGGGCTGACTTTGGACAGTTAGCCAAGAAAAACTCAACTTGCCCATCAGGTAAGAAGGGTGGAGATTTAGGCGAGTTTAAGCCAGGCCAAATGGTAAAAGCCTTTGATGACGTGGTTTTTAAAAAAGCGATATTAACGGTACATGGTCCAATTAAAACCAAATTTGGTTATCACCTTATTCAAACTATTTATAGAAACTAATCATAGAGAAAAACTAAGTCCTCGTAAGTCCTAGTAAGGCGGAGTACTTTTAAAGCGCAGTAGTTATACAGCTCAGTAGTTATCCATCTCAATAGCTATAAAGATTGAAGGGTTATCCACTTAGCCCGATCAACCACTACACTTTGTGGTTCCTTTCTTTTGTCATTTAGGTCTTTGGTGCGCTAAACGGAAGTTAGCTACTGGTTAATCCTAACGTCCGCTTCAAGCTCAAAGAACTAAACCGCTTCCGCGGTAATAGCGTTCTTTTCAAGTCTCGTATCACCTGCTAACTCCTGTATTCTTTTCTACTCTTAGTATTGAGGTATTCCGCCTCAATTTGCTAGGAGTATTTACTATGAAGATTTCAACATATTTCCCCCCAGTCCTTCGTCAACGCATGAATGATGATATGAGTTTACGTAAACTTGCCGTAAAAACTCAAATTTCTTACATCCGAGCTATTAATCGCTTATCTGAATATTTGCAACACTCACCTGAAAACACTACGCGTAAAGAATTACGTGAATTTCAGTTGTTTTTGGTGAATGATGGAACCACGGGAACAACTATTAATGGCATCATTACTGGTTTGCGATTCTTATATCAAATAACGTTAGATAAACCTCAACTCGTGTATAAATTAAGCTCCATACCTGTAGCTCGTAATTTACCTATCGTATTGAACCTCTTAGAAATTAAGCGCTTTCTTGCTGCGGCTCCACACCCAAAATATCATGCCGCATTTTCTGTAGCCTATGGTGCAGGGCTTCGGGTTAGCGAAGTGGTATCACTGAAAGTCAGCGATATAGATAAAGAACGTATGGCACTTCATGTTGTGCAAGGTAAAGGGGGACGAGACAGATATGCAAAGCTATCCCCAGCCTTACTTGATCATTTACGACATTGGTGGGTATTTGCCAATAAGCATGGACAAATGCATCGTGAAGGTTGGTTGTTTCCAGGGCTTGATCCCATTAATCATATGTCCGCTCGTCAATTAAGCCGAATATGTGTAGAAACGGCTAAACTGGCAGGGATAACAAAGCAAGTTTCGATGCATACTTTACGTCATAGCTTTGCTACGCACTTACTCGAAGCTCATGTTGATATTCGCATCATTCAAGTGTTACTTGGGCACGCTCGATTAAGCACTACCGCTTTGTATGCGCAAGTCGCTACTAACTTATTACGCGAAGTTATCAGTCCACTCGATGCCTTAGAAAACAAGGGTAAGACAAAAGATAAGGACAAGTCGTGAGTATTCACCATGACTCGTCCTCAATTAGAAATAGCCGATATACTTCGTCATCATGGACAGCAATGGCGTGACACTCATCAAGGGCATGTAAGCTTAAATCAATTGAAAGTCATGTCAGCGATTGAACACTGTCGAACTCAAGTGTTAGGTGGACATTTATTACGTTGCCAAGCATGTGAGCACACTCACATATCTTACAATTCCTGCCGTAATCGTCATTGTCCAAAGTGCCAAGCAAGCTCGGCAAAAAGGTGGCTTGAAGCTCGACAAGCACAACTGTTGCCTGTGGATTACTATCACTTGGTGTTCACCTTACCCAAAGAAGTTGCCAACTTAGCGTATTACAACAAGTCGGTGATGTATGGTTTATTGCTCAAAGTAGCGGCAGAAACATTACTGACGATTGGCGCTGATGTAAAACGTCTAGGGGCTAAACTGGGTGTGACATTTGTGCTGCATACATGGGGCTCTACAATGACTCATCACCCGCATGTACATGGTATTGTACCTGGTGGTGGATTATCTGCTGATGGTGAGCATTGGGTATCGTGCAAATCAGGATTCTTTCTTCCTGTTCGAGTGCTATCAAGATTGTTTAGACGTTTGTACCTTGAAAAGTTATATCAAGCACATCAGCAACATTCTCTGTTGTTTTTTGGCAATGATGAACCGCTTGAAGATAAGGCGTCATTTGCTAAATGGCTTACGCCATTACGCAAAAAAGAATGGGTTGTTTATGCCAAGCGTCCCTTTGCTGGCCCTAAAGCGGTATTGAGCTATTTGTCGCGTTATACCCACCGAGTTGCTATATCAAATAGTCGTTTGGTTAAATGTGATAGCAATGAGGTGACGTTTCGCTGCAAGCATTATCGCGCTAAAGTGTCTAAACGATATCGTACCATGACGTTAAGCAATAATGAGTTTATCCGCAGATTTTTGCTACATACTTTACCGTTAGGTTTTCATCGTATTCGTCACTATGGCTTGACTGCTAACACGGGCTGTAAAAAGAACTTGAAGAAGGCTCGCAAATTACTCAATGTAGTTGAAGTGATCCCCGAAACTAAGGACTTAGTTGGAGAGAAACCTATTAAGCAAGCGCAAGCGCCTGTTTTTGTCTGCCCTGAATGTGGCGGGCCGATGGTTATCAAAGAAATCTTGAACAGTCAGCTCAAACCTCGTGCACCACCGATGAAGCTTGTGAATTAATAGCGGTAACAAGGTATTGAAATTATCGAACATTCGATAAGGGGTCACTTTGTCTAAAACACTGTAATCGGACCCTGTAACAGATTTTGTGTAACTGCCAGGTTTAAATAACATCTTTCAAACGGTCTTCAAATTCAATCATAAAACGATTCAAGGCCGTTTTCCAATTTCTTATCGGCATCGTCCACTTTTTA
>NZ_JACGVK010000109.1:0-9852 GCF_014077185.1 Colwellia sp. MB02u-10 | reverse complement strand
CGACGAAATTACTTGCTTCATTCTATGCGTTAACTCACTTAATACTAAAAGTGAATACAATGATTCTGAAATTAATGAATAAGGATCAGTGTATTTAACTTGACGTGGGGAGTCATACCAACGCCTTGCTAAGCGGAAAATAATGGTTGGCTATAATCGCGAAGCGATGGCCAACTGTTATTTTTCCGTTTGAGCAACTTGTTAGCTGTAGATTAATTGCGGGGGTGTTCGTTACATTGCTGCTTTTTACCAAAAACACCAAACCAAAATGTAAGCTCCAAAGCAACACCTAAAACAACAAAGATAGCTATACCTTGAGAAAATCCGTAGCCATACGAAATAAGAGCAGCTAATAATAAACCCGCCAAAATTATCCATTTGTGTAATATTTTCATAAATCCCTCTTATTAAAACAATTAAGTACCAATTAAATATATGTGCAGAAGATTTTTTGAGCAACGGCAAGTCTGTAACATTATGTAATCACAACAGTACGGCAATACAGCTAACAGCTTATTATGGAGACTTCTCAGTAATGTCCGTCCCATAAAATTTATTTAATTGATATTAATATCCCATAATTTCATGTATTTAGGAAACATAAATATTAAATTATTGTCATAAATTGGATATTACTGAGAAGTCTCAGTAATATCCAAGATAAGATTTAATCTTATTATTAATATAATCAATTGGTTAAAAGAGAAGCGGAGTGTTTTCTGATTATTACTGAGACTTCTCAGTAATATGATCCGAACAATTCATTAAAAAATATATGGTAAATACTTTTGGGCTAATGTCTTCAATGCGCACAAAGTTAGCATTAATAATTAGATGATGAACGACCGCTTTGGTGGCATTGTTCACACTCAGGCTGAGCGACTTACTGACAAAAAACCATCATAAAAAGTCCCATATACTCATCTGTGGGGAACGTCCGCTATCGTATCTTTGCTGACCTAATTAACAGTACGATTAGGTCAAATCAAAAATTGAAAAGTGTAAGATAGAATACGATCTACTTCACTTGATGGGTTTACTTTTTTAACGGTATATAGTTTTGAACCACGTACCTGTCTCGGCTTGTACACCATTATCTTTTTCTTTATCAATGCATCACTCGTGCGTCAGTATGTGTACATCAAACTTTAGCTTGTTTAATATCTAATCCAAAAGCCTTTATTGTACTTTTCAGTGATGCTAGGGCTTCTGTAAAGTTCAGCTCTTTATCCTGAATTTGCTTTTCAATGCGACTTAACTGGTCTTCAACAATCCCTACCGATGCAGATAGTGCAACTGCACTATAAGCTTTAGCGTAGCCTCGTATTTTAGCGAAAGCCAAATGAATATACGTCTCAAGGGAGTGCAATTGCGTATGCCCTGTCCACTCTCTTAACTGTAATTTGAAAGCTTCAGCATTAAGTAGGTGTTTTCTAAAATCATCAGCATTAGTAACATCTTCATGTTGCTGAATAATTTCAATAAGCTTGTTAGTAATAAAAGCATGACGATATAGGTGCGGGTGAAGTTCACCTTTGATACCTAATTCCTTTTTCCACTTATTTAGATAAGTCGTCCATGAGTCCGCTTTAAAAGGCTCACCAGTTTTTGTTGCTATGAATAAGAAGCCATGGTCTTTATCTCCAGTGAGCCCTTTCTTCTTCATGATTTTGCGACGATATTTCATGTATTGTGCAATATCAGTAACAAGCGTATGGGGAATGGGCACATGCCTTGTAGTTTGTTCGTCTTTACGCTTTAGCGTGTGCATTTTAAGGGACGGCTCGATCATACCTCTAGCGTCTTTGAAATCATCCACGGTTACGAGATGAAGTTCTACTACACGAGCACCTGTTTGCTCCATTAATTGATACAGAGCTATATCGCGATAACGAACTGCTTTATTGACATTGGTTTGTATAAAACTCCATACCTTTAGCGCGTCTTTTTCTCCAACTGGTAATCGTCTTTTGACAGCATCTTTGCTTGGCAGACAAATATGTGAAGTAGCGGTAACTTCTTTTTTGTGCCTGCTTCCCTCAATTGAAATTTTGTGAGTTGTCTCAACCACCTTAATGGCATTGGCTTTGTCTTTGCCAATAAACAGTTTTAAATCATGGTACTCTTGGACAAATTCAAGAAATTTAAGGCATCGAATGCCGACTTCCAAAACCCTATTGTTACTTTTAACCTTTTCACCATTAGGATGTTTCTCGCTTTGCAATCCCTGTATAAACAAGCGAAAAGTAGCATCTGTTAAGTCTCTAAAACGGTTAAGATGGGTTGCACTTTCGACGTGATAGACCAAAGCTATAATACTGTTGGCATACGTCCTGATTGTCTGGTATTTCAATCCTTCTTCTAGCAATTTATGAATATACATGTTGGCTTCATAGCAAGGCACACCATTTTTATAGGTGACAAACGGTATGTCCCTTGGTCTATAAAATGTCAATTTTCCATCAAAACCTAGATGTGACCAACGAGAAAAATCCTTTAGTTTAACTACAGGCATCAGACTTCCCCATGGTTAACATAATTAAGCTGCGCCTCAACTTTCTTATTAATATCTTTGTAGCGCTTTAAACGTTCTTCTTCCGTCCAATCTTGTAATGCCATTGCTTTTAAGTGTGAGCGCATTTCTTTAATGACTGTATTCAATAGGAAATTACTTTGCTGAGTGATAGCAAGCGTTTCTTCTGCTGATGTTAGCTTTTGTCTTGCACTCTCTTCATTGCTCTTTTTTATTTTTCCTTTTAAAGCTTTCTCTATGGCGTTACGAGCATTAATTCTGAGTACATCAAAACCACCACCACGGCCATCATCAAAACCGTCATCAAACAACAAGTCTGAATGGGTTTTAACGGTATTGATTGAAACAACACCGATGTGTCGTTCTACATTTTCATACTTGGCTAAGCCACCTTGCGATTTAAGCGCTTTTACCAGGTCATCATTGTTTTTAAATTCATCTGGCGATTTGATAATTTCCAATAACAGAGCTTCGGTTGCCAGTATTGTTTTTTGATTGGTTTCTTTATTCTTTTTCATTGTTATGTTTCTTACACTGCTTTTACTTGGAATGCTAAATTAAAAGTTTCTCGAACCTGGCCGTCTTCGTCGGTAACTTTGAAGAAATTCGGCTCCAAGCTGATTTCACCCGTTTTCAGTAACTCTTCAAGGTTCGATTCCAGATTTGCCTCTGCTTTCAATTGGTCAATATGCGGAGTAGTTATGTCGTCGTCATCTGCCAGGTCGATGACGCTTTCCAAGTCATCAATAACCACAGCACCAGCATTGTATTTTTTAGCTAGCGTTGCCTTTAACTCACCGATAGTTTTGAGTTTTTCTAGCTCACCATTCTTATTTAGTACACCTTGCACAATAACAGTGGCCTTAACCCCATTGAGGATATCGCCCACTTCATTGCTTGATATGTAATGATATAAGTGTGACATATCTGTATGTCCGAGCATCCAACGCAAGGCTTCAAGTCCTTGAAAACGTTTTTGCCAGAAGAACAGCAAGGCAAAGAATCGACGTAACTGATGCTGTCTCACGTACTGTCGTCTTAGCTCTCCATTGTTCATTTTAACAAGGGGGATTTCAAAGTAGTCACATATCGAATCGAGGTGAGCATTAAAGGTCTTAACAACAGGCTTGGTGAGGCGACAATTTCTTGCATCTAAGTTATTAAAAAGACCTAGGGTTTTCCCCTTAACAACCCCTTGCAATATAGCCGCCTCGTTAAACGCTTCGAGTCGCCAGATAATTTTAGCAAGAGAAACTGTAATAGGTCTTTGAATGATTTTATTAGTCGATATCTTACCGCCATTCCCAGACTTTTTGAGTTTAAAAATGAGATTGTATTCAATATCCTCATTCCCCTCCTCAAATGGGCTTTTATTTGGTGACAAATTACCACTGCTTTCTAAAGATACTAACTCATCTTGTCGTCTTGCTGTAATAATACCGGTAAGGTACTGACAACTCCCTATGAGTACGCTGTAAAGCTCAAATAAACTATCATTATTCCGTATAGCGTCGTACTTGTCAGCATCAAAAACGTCAAAAGGTAAAACCTGTCGAATACCCATCACCTTAACCGCTTTTTCATTCAACATACTCATTACTTTGGTTTTCATAAAGTTACCACGTTCAGTTATTGACATATTTTGATGAACTTCAGGAATGAACTTACCGGATTTTCTATCAGGTCGCTCTTTGTTACTACCTGTTTTCGTGTTTTTGATAGCGCCTTGTGAGAGCGCCAACAAGCAAGCACCCAAAATATCTTGTTGGTACTTAAGAACAAATTCAAAAGATTGTCGAGTGAGTTTAAAGACCACGTCAGGGTGCAAGGTTTGAGTACGGATCGTGGTTTTTAACGTCACTAAATCATTAATTTTTCTTATGCTAAGTATTTTTATTGCATCAGGGAGTGGTGAACTTGCGTTGTCCTTGAATATGTTGGTGTTAATCAACTTAGCCACTGAGATGTAGATGCTAATTGTCCCATCTGCGGCTGACGTTTCTGCGTTTTCGGTGTTAAAAGGGATATATTCAGTGGCTCGTGCTTTTTCGGCAAGCCATAACTCAGGCGAGGTAGGAATAAATAGGAGTGGAGATACTATTTTCCCCTCAAAGAGCTGCATTGCGAGCACATCACCACTGCCTTGTTTCCTAGGTTGCCCCCTATATTTATAATAACCTTGGGCGTAAAGCCAGCAACATGCCTTAACGCGCTCTTCTTTTGTTAAATAAAGCGTTAAATCGTCTTCTACTATATCTCTATTCACAAAGGGATATGTGCTTACAAAATCATCTACCTGCTCCTGCGTGATGCTGTTCACGTGCGCTTTAACTAACTTTACGATGCGACCTGTAAAATCATAGATCCCATTGGTTGCCCCATCCTCCACCATTGCTTTAAACAGAGACAACCAGAAGTCAGCAGTGATGTGGCTAAGGTGATACCGACTTAACTCTAATGCGGCTGAGCGCAATAAAATGGCATCAATTAATGACAGGACCTTACCTACATTCATTTTTACTGTGGTAATTTTGATGACTGCCCCTCCATTTTCAAGTGGGTCAGACACCGCTAGCAACCAGTTTTTAAAAGCATTTAGCAGAGGTTTATGCTTAGAGTGAGTAAGAGGAAAACCATCGTCAAGCGTCACAGATGACCAGTCAACAACTTTATTCTTTTGACCAAAATTCATAACAGTGACATCATCACCATACTCACTTTTATACCAATAAGGCATTTCATCGGTCTGGTCGTAAATGTGGGTAAAATGATTGCCAATTTCACGCTGCAAAGTGAAATCTTGGTTTTCAACAGCGTAGTGAAGCGTTTCAGTTAATTCTTCGCTATTTAGCTCATGAAGTCCGACTTTCCTTTCCTTCAAGTTATTTACAATCAGTTTTAACATGTTAACGCTCCAGCGATCAGTTGAGTGTCAAGCGGGTTGTTACTTGCTATAGCTATAAGTTGCGATCGCTCCGCATTGATTGTGCTTTCACGCGCATCTTCGGTAAGAATGAGCGTAGCAGCCTCATACCAGGTTGATACTATGTCACGAAAATTTTGACCATCCTGTATTTCTTTTGAACTGTCAACGATGCTCTTGATGGCAATTAGGACTCTCATCACATTTTTAGTAATGGTCAGAGTTACCTCATCAAATCGTTCTCGGGGTTCTTCCTTATCAACAAGAGATAGCGTTGCGTTATTTTTGAATTTACCAAACAATTTAGGTATATCGTGAATACCGTGGTTTTGTAGAAATTCATCGAGGTTTTCAGGTTTAATATCAACCGCTTCAAAAAGGTAGTCCGACTCCTGCATTGCGATGTAAAAAAACGCATTTTGAAATTGGCGTATCCACCTTGCATTGAAAAAAGCCATCAATGCAGAGGGAAGGTATTTATTTAATAAATCTACATTGACCGTTTCATGCCCCAACACCTCTGCTACTTCGCGCAAAGAGTGGCTTTTAATGTACGTGCGAATAGCTCGGAGTTTACGAGCTGAACGTAAGCCTACAGATTTAGATAGCAATAACTTATCACCTTCATTCATACTGCTAGAGTAGTTATACACCCACTGCCGATAGGCGCTACTCATGGGGGCACTGCCGATATTCACGCAAAAATTATCGCTCCAACTTGATTTTTTCAAATCAGCCCTGATTAACATATAACGCCACGCGTTTTCATGATATTCATATGTGCTCGGGTTTGCTTTTAGATACTGTCGAGCAAGTTCTGTGTGAGCAATTAACGTCTTAACAATGGATTGACTGTATTTATTAAGAATAATGTCTTGTTGAGCTTTCGCTGCCCCCTTTCGGTTTTTATCAACGACAATTACATAACTACCACCAACTTGCTTATACCCTGTCATTTGTCCGTTCTTATCAAACAACTCCCAATTCTTAAGTGCAGAAGGTGTGAGTCGGGGGTGCTCCAAAACTAACAATGTACACAGTGCACCTAGCGTAGTAGTGGTGGGTAGGTTTAATTCATCCACTAATGCAGAGGAAGAAAGATGATCACTGTTTGTATGAGTCCCTCCCAAAAATAAATTATAGCTTTTACCGACTCCGCCGATACCATAGGTATAGAATGTGGCAATAGTATTATCTAGATTGTCATAACCCACGGGGACGTATTCATTTTTTTTAACACGGCCACCGACACCTCTAATTGGCTTCACTCTACCGGTTTTTGCCAATTCAAGGTTGCGCTCGTGTCTTTCTTTTATGCGTTCAAAAACAGCATGATAGGATCCGCGAACATGCTCTTCGCTCTCTCGTAACCTGTCCTCGATGATTTGGATGGCTGCCTCATCTTTTATGTGCAGAGGGATAGAGGCAAGCCACAGTTGCTCTTCGCTGGATGTTAACTTACCACCCGAAGCTATTTTAGCTAGAGGCTGAGAGTCTTCTTTGAATAAAGGAGTTAAAATGGGTCGAAATGGCTCATCAATGAGCCCAGAGTCAATAAAGCATATTTTGAAAGTTTTAATCAACCTAGCCCAGGTCTTAAAAAAAGTTGCGCTTTTATTGCCCTTCGCTAAATAGCGACTAAACGAATGCAACATGACCCTCTCAAGAAATGCACTCAATTTATTAGTTTTTAGCTGAGCGCGCAAAATATCTTCGCTACTACAATGCTCTGTAAACGAATTTAAAAGAACCGTGAGCGCATGAATATGATCATTAAGGGTTGTGCATTTTTGTGTTATTCCATACTCGTAAGCATGACGATAAATATCAGCAGTCAGGTCATCACCAAAGGTTTCATGAAATTCACCAATTGCAAAGTTAAAGACTTTACCTTCCTTTGATGTTAGTTTCCAACCATCAAGGTACACGAGGCGCTCTGGGCTGACCTGTAAACTTTTGAATTCAGCAATACACTTCCCGATGCCTTCGTTCACCTTAAATTCTGAAAGCTTAGGTGTATCGATTTCATCCTTAATAAATGCGTTAAAGGTTCTGATGACTTGTTGTGTCACGGGGTATGCTGCATTGCATTCGTATTGCGAGTACATAAAGCCGACAAAACCACGCAATTGCTTCAATAGAGACTCAGGACTATTTAGAATATCCAATGCTTCATAACCAGCCGCTTTAAAGGTTGAAATGTAAGCTGCATAGTTGTTTACTACCAAACCTCCACAACATTGAGGTGCATTAGCTGAGAGTAGCCTTTTAAAAGCTGGTGACAGTGCCTTTTGTACAGCTGGTAATGATTTAATAGCGATTGGGTTCAAGATGTAATAGTCTTTTTATTATGATGTATATTCAGTATCCCTAAATATTGATAATTGTCAATAATAAAACTCTTGGTAATTGCTTTATTTTTCTTTTATTTGAATAGCTTAGGGTTAGTTGATTGATTTTATTGTTAGGAAATAATAATAAAGCCTTTTATCAACTATGCCAACATATGTTACCAAACTATCATCAATTAGAGCTAATGACTCGTATATACCTTACTGAGCTTGAAAAAAACGGCAGTATTTATCAATAAACACTGCCGCTTATTAATGCCTTTAGCTATATAAAAAGTGTCTAGATCAAGAGCAGTATAGGTTAAGTGTCAGCGTGAGACTCATCTATAAACAAACGCTTCTATTTCTGCCACTATTTTTAGCTTGATATAAGGCGGTATTAGCTTGTTCAAATATCGCTGCCCAGTTTAATTCCTCTTCTCGTTGTACTACACCAATGGAAACAGAAATATTAGGTAAATAGGCTTTTGAGTCTCTTTGCATCAGTTTTAATTGTGAAATCGCTAACCTGATATTTTCTGCAACTTGATGTGCCTGCGTTTTGGTTTTATTTACCATAACAACAACAAATTCCTCACCACCAAAGCGAACGGCAATATCGTTATCCGATATAGATGATGTAATCACTTTTGCAATGCGCTGAATCACCCTATCGCCAATAACCTGACCAAACTGATCATTCAAATTTTTGAAATGGTCAATATCTATTGCTAATGAAGAATGTACTTGTTCAATATCTAATTCTTTTAACTTAATATCACAGCCACGACGATTATATAAACCGGTTAAAGAATCAACTATTACTTCATTACGTGACGCTTGAAGCTTAGATTTTAAAAAATTAACTTCACCACAAGTCCTGGTCAGATCTAAAGATAAGTCGGTATGCTGTTGTTGAGAAAATGTAATATTTTTCATCAAAAAGGCAACAATATTTTGCATAGATTTATGGTGTTCATGTTTAGAAAGTGCTTTTTTAGCTTTTATTAAGTTAGAAGTTGCCGCTTTAGCACTATCTACTTGTAAATTAATTTTTTCGAGAGTAGAAGTTAAAGACTTCTCAATCGGTTCAAGTATTTGTCTATCGATGATATGAGAATTAGAAATATACTTTTCAAATAAACCTTCAATAAAAGTTAAATCAACCTCCTGAAAGGTTTGGACATGCCTCTCTAACTCTGCGGTTAACTTTTCATTACGCTTACTAATATGCAGATAAGTGACTGAATAATTTACTGGACTAGCTGGGATTTGGTAATGAGATAAAAATTCGTTTGTTGATTCACTAAACTTCAATGCCTCATCAAAATTATCTTTAATAAGCACGAGCGCTCCTTAAGAGTATATTTATTATTTTAATGTTAATCATTACTTGTTAATTAACAAGACTAAACATGTAAATTAAATGTTACCTGTCTTGATGAGAATATCTAAATTAGCGACGTTCAACAAGCATTAAAATGCTAAATTTCACTTGTTATAACTTTTCCCCTAATAATTAAATTTTTTATATCAACTTTTTAGCCTATAAGAAAATCATCATGGCTTAGAATAAAAATTTATTGTATTGAGATAATTAGAACAGCTCTTCAAAATGGCGATTAATTCATCAAATTGACAATAAAATAAATATTAGTCGTGTGAAAATTAAAAATATTAAAAATTTTCTTGGCCCTTAATTGTGCGATCTTAAACACATCAGACTTATACCAATTACATTAAGCTTTTGATCTAATGACTTTTATTTTATCTCTCTCAATATAAGCATTACGAGCCCTTTTGATCGTATTGATGTTAAGTCCCTTATCGCTAAGGAAAAAAATGGACGCATGCGCGTACATCTAATGGCACTTTCTCATATAAAAGAAGGTGCTAATAATTCACAAACCGCAAGAAACCTCCATATTAGCCGTCGTATTATTATACCAATTCCGATAATTTTGTGATCTAATATCCTTAACAAAGGATTACTACATATGACTCAAAATTTATCACAAATTATTGCCACTACGACTAATGGTAGACTACGGATCCGATTACTTGCC
>NZ_JACGVK010000108.1:0-150890 GCF_014077185.1 Colwellia sp. MB02u-10 | reverse complement strand
CGAATAAAAAATATAAAGCATGGATATTCATAAATATCGGCTTCGCTACGCGAAGCCTTATAAAGAGCTGATATAAACCCTCAATAATGAAAACTTACAATAATTAGTTTTCACACAGGCTGAGCCAAAAGCTGACATTGATTTTTGTGAAACCATGTTCATATTCAGGGTAAGTTTAACAAAAATTTACTGCTTGTTTGTGGAGCTAGTTTAAGCTCATAGCTGCCGTTGAATCCCATCTCATAACGCAAAGCTGAGTGGAAGATACAGTTAGACTAAACTACGCAGAGCGCAAGCCAACTGTAATTTTCTGTTTAAGCGCATTGTTAGGTTTTTTTAGACTCAAAATTAACATTTTGCGTCGAACTATCTTTTGGGCTAATAACAACAGTTCCTGCAAGTTTGTCGTGCCACCCCTGTTTTTTCTTATCCCAAGCAACCCAAAATATACCAAGTCCTAAAGGTAAGATTGCCAAGACATAACCAACATAACGAGTAATATATTGTTGTAGTGATGGCTTTCCACCTGTTTTAGCATCTACAATCCTAGCGGATATAGCAATTTTACCTGGAGTTGCCTGACGATAAAGCCAATATACAATCACCGCAATCATAGGAAAAACAAAACTTAGAATAAAGTCAGCAAAACCTGCGAATATATCGGTGCCTTCAAAATATTCCCATCCATAAATTGAAATTAGAATAGGATAAGTTATGGCAAGAATAATAATTGTATCAATTAAACTTGCACCTACACGAGGCCAAAAACCAGTGTATTTATTTACATCACCTATAGTAGCGGGTACATCGTAGTTCATTTTTAATCCTTTTTTGATATTGAACCGTTTATATAAAACTCATTTAGCGAAAACATAAGCATGATTTATAAAACCTAGAGGGAGTTGAGCGAAGTGCACTAAATCCATTTAGGCGAAAACTGTGGAACCAAAAATACAAAATATTTTATGCCGCTAAAGTTACCATGAAAATGAATAAAAACAAGCACAAACCTGCATGTTAAATGCTTATTTCGAAAAAAACTTAATTTGAATAAGTGACGACATATAAAATATTATAGATACCTCTCAGTAATATAACTTCAATAATTCATTAGAAAATATATGGCAAACCATTTGTTGCAAGTGTCTTCTTAGCGCACAAAGTTAGCATTAATAATTTGATGATGAACGACCGCAATGGTGGCTTTGTTGCCAGTCGATAAAAGTACAATATTTGGAAGTGAGGTTAGTGTCTCCTGCAAGCTCATTTTTATCGGTGGCGACTCGACTCTGAATATTCACTTTTGCTACTTTGAAGACGTTATCATTTGAGCGTCCCTACAGTAAATTAGTAGTATGCTTTGATCTACAGCGGACATTGTTGAACAACTATAATAGGTGAACAGCATCCTGATAGCTGGCATTCGTTATAGATGAAAAAGTGCGTCTCTAGATGATGATTTTTTGCCAATAACCCTTTATGCCTGAATGCGAACAAAACACAATAACAGACCTAACAAAACAGTGTATTTATTACAGGCGCATAGTTTGTATTTTTTTATAAGATAAACAGCGCCATAGCCATTCTAATGGCCCAAAGGCGTAGTGATTTAACCACCAGCGTGAAAATAGCAATTGAAAGACCACAATTGCGAACACCAGTAACATTTGTGGTGCCCTGGATATTTCACCAAAATAGCCGCCTGCGTAACCATAAAATATTGTCGTTAAAATCACTGAATGCATAATGTAATTGGTTAATGCCATTCTGCCCATTGGAATGAATACGGCTAAACGCTTGCGCCATTTCTGAGTAGTTAATAAAGCCATGACCAAGCCAAAATAGCCAGCCGTCATGACAAACTGGCCAATAAAAAATAATTTTTCACCGACCACTTGTAATAACATCACTTGCTTCGCCACCGGATGTTGTGCGACTAACAAGCCAGCCACTTCCAATACGGTGCCTAACCCGAGACCGAAATAGGCCATAATTTTGAAAGCGAGCGCGTGCTCTTGATAGTGCTTCATTATGGCGCTAGACACTAACCAATAACCTAAAATAAATATGGGCAGTAGCATGGTAAAAGCAAAGGGTAGGGTAAACGTCAGCATAAATAAGGCGAAATTAAGACGAAATGCGGTTGCCTGCCAATAGTTACCTTCAGTAAAAACCTTATTTTCTTCTAGCCCCGCGGCTTGCATTTCGGCTTGCTGAGCGACTATGGCTTGCGCCTGTCGTTCTATTGATGCTTGAGGAGAAGGTTCCAGTGCAGTTTCAACGCTGTCAGTGATAGCGGTTGTCGGTTTTACTGGCGCTGAGGTTGTAGCTAGGGCTGAGCTCGAATTTGGATCTGAAGCTAAGCTTGATGAATCAATATCTCCCTGGATATCAGTTATTGTGCTTGCTGCTTTTAATGCTTTCGTTGTTGTTAGCGCTTCACTGTTTTGTTGAGCTGATGTTGTTTGGGCTAAATTTATTGCTTCAACACGTTCAGCTACTTTTATTTCTTCATGCCATTGGGCTGTCAGATCTTCAGTACTATGGCTTAACCCAAAGCCAATACCGCTGATTACAGAAAGTAAAATAGGCACCGACAGCCACACCAGGGCTAATTTTAAAAATGATGTTGGATTATCATAGGGTTTAAATAGCGGCTTTTTAAGTAAGGTCACCCAAGCCAACAGTAACAAACCGGTAAATCCGTAATCATGAAGAATATCACCCCCCCACAAAAACACCATATGCAGAAAACCAAAGACCATTAACACTAGCATACGGCGCGAAAACCAAGCGCCAAAGGGTCGCTTAGCTGCTTTCGCTCTAATCAACATCACCGCAAAACCCATACCGAATAATAAAGCAAATAAGGTATAAAATTTACCTTCAACAAAACAACGAATGAGCCAGCCAACGGCATGATCTAGACCGGTTAAGCTGGTGTCTTGGCTACCTAAACTACTAATGGCACGGTTAAACCACTCAATATTCATTAACAGAATGCCAATTAGTGCTAAGCCTCTGAGAATGTCCATTGCGTCAATACGTTCGCTGATGGTAATCGGTGTTAAGTTTTCAATTCTTGGGTTTAAAGAGACACTCGACTCAGGCACATTGGCTTGAATGTTTGACATAAAATTTCCTTTTTTATTAAGATTTTTAGCTTTAAATTTGTCTAAATAATACCACTTTCATTAAATTTGTGATCTTGTTGTGCGCAGAGAAAATGCATCAGGGCAAGACGCTTGATTGAGCAATAGCTGGCTATTGTGATTGAGAGCACCGTAGCCGTGGTGTATTTTAACCAGCACAAGTGGGCAATAACTTAATGAAGTTGGTATAATATAAAAAACTTTAAAAAAAAAGCAGCTTTACGCTGCTTTTTTTACAAAAATAACACCAACAAAAAATCAGGTGAGAAAGGCTTGATAAGCCTGGTTGTCAGTTTCTTCTTGCCACTCATAATCTAGCGCTTTTAAGTGCGCAAAAAAATCAGCTTCCTGGGTTTTTTGTACTTCAAACCCGGCTAATACTTGGCCAAAAGCTGCACCGTGGTTACGATAATGGAATAAGGTAATATTGTAATGCTCACCCAAAGTATCGAGAAACTTCTCTAACGCGCCCGGATATTCAGGAAATTGAAAGCGAAAAATACGTTCTTGCGCTGACAATTCATTTTTACCGCCAATCATGTATCTCACATGCAGTTTAGCCAATTCATTTTCTGTAAAGTCAGCTAATTCATAATCTTGTTGCTGCAAGCTTTGGATTAAATTTTTTCGGTCAGTAGCTTCACCACTTAGGCGCACACCAACAAAAATATTGGCACGTTGCGCTTGGTTTGTTAGCTCAGCGTTGTCGGCATAACGGTAATTAAATTCAGTAATCACTCGTCCAGCAAGTGCCTTACAAAAATTTCTAAAGCTGCCTTTTTCTTCCGGAATTTTGACCGCAAACACGGCTTCTTTTTGCTCACTTAACTCACAACGTTCTGAGATATAGCGCAAGGTATGAAAGTTCATATTGGCGCCAGAAAGAATCGCTACCAAAGACTCGTTACCTTGACTAGTGTGACAATATTTTTGTAATCCTGCTAAGGATAATGCGCCAGCGGGTTCTGCAATCACTCGCGTTTGTTCAAAAATATCTTTTATCGACGTACAAATTTCATCGGTAGTCACTGTTATAACATCGTCACAGTAATGCTTAATTAAATCAAAGGTATGCTCACCAATACGCTTAACGGCCACCCCATCAGCAAATAAGCCAACTTGGTCCAAGTCAACCGGTTTACCGGCAGCAAAAGCGGCTTTTAAACAGGCAGAATCTTCGGCCTCAACACCAATAACTTTAATATGGGGTTGTAATTGTTTTAGGTAAACTGACATGCCGGCTAATAAACCACCACCACCGACAGGAATAAACACCGCATCCGTGTGAGGGTGTTGTTGTAATAACTCTTTTGCCACCGTACCTTGGCCAGCAATAATGTCAACATCATCAAACGGCGGCACCACGGTTTTATTTTCAGCTTGGGCATAGGCTATCGCGGCTTGTTGTGCCTCATTAAAGTTCTTACCCACTAAGCGCACATCGGCACCAAAACGCCGTACATTATCCACCTTGATATCAGGTGTGGTAATAGGCATGACAATGGTGGCTTTAACACCTAATTTATTTGCCGCTAATGCTAAGCCTTGTGCGTGATTACCTGCAGATGCAGCAATAACGCCGTCTAAGCATTGCTGCTCAGACAAGTTGACTAATTTGTTATAAGCACCACGCAATTTAAAAGAGTGTACCGGTTGTTGATCTTCTCGTTTAAGAAAAATTTCATTACCTAGACGTGCTGATAATTTAGTTAATGGCGTTAGCGGTGATTCAATCGCCACATCATAAACCGGCGCAAGCAATATCTTGCGTAAATAGTTTAAACCTTGGCTTTGTATAGCTTGGGCTTTTACTAATTCTACTTGTTCAGCATCATTCATTGTTGTCACCATTAAAATTCCCATCCAGTAATTCACGATTACGCACTGCACCTTGGATCATGGCGTCAACTAAATCCAGTTTGATAATTTGATCAGAGAGCTTAGTTTTACCCGCTTCCATTGAGTCACAGTTTGAAATACAGACCATGGCATCAGCACAGTGAGCGTTGATCATGTAGTCCACTGAATCGGCAATTAAATCGCGTGATGGCAAGCTATAAAGCATGCCGCTATGACCCATATCTTTCAAATGCACATGGCCGGGTACAAATTGGGTAAAAGAGTTCACAACCGCAATAATAGGTTTACCGAAATCACCATCTGTCATCCCCGTAGCGCGCCAAAGCGCACGATCTCCGGCCATATTACGGCCTTGAGTAGAAGTTGCTGATCTTAATTGTGGCATGACCTGAGTTCCTGTATATATGTGGCTAGTAATAAGCGCGATAAATGTTAAAAATTATGTTAAAAGTTCACTCGACAATGCGCTTTTAACATAACTATTATTTTTTGGATTTGTTCAGCGTTTATCAACTGAAAACTTAAGTGATTTATATCAAGTTAATATGGGCATATCGCCAAACTAACTAAAGCCCCCAAACAGAGATGTTACGGGGGCGAAATCAGCGAGCGCTAAATACAGATTGAGTGTATTTAGCGTTGAAAGTTAAGCTTTATTCTACCTTGTCTAACCAGCCTTCAGGTACTTTGGTACTGCCATCAAAAATACCAAAAAATGCTTCTTGTAGTGCTTTAGTGATAGGACCACGCGAACCATTACCCACAGGCAAACCGTCGACTGATTTTACAGGAACCACTTCAGTTGCGGTGCCACACATGAAAAATTCATCGGCGAGGTATAAAGATTCACGAGAAATTGATTCTTCACGCACTTCGTAGCCTAACTGCTTGGCAAGAACAAATACGGTGTCACGGGTCAAACCTTGTAAAATCGACGCGGTACCTGGCGGGGTATAAATAATCCCTTTGCGAATTAAAAATAAATTTTGACCTGCGCCTTCACTGACCATGTTATTAACATCTAAAGCGACGCCTTCGGCATAGCCATGGCGAGCAGCTTCAGTAGAAATTAACTGTGAAGACAAATAGTTACCACCGGCTTTTGCTGCGGTTGGCATAGTATTAGGAGCAAGTCTGTTCCAACTTGACACCCCCACTTCAACACCATTTTCAATGGCATCAGCACCTAAGTAGGCTTCCCAGCTAAAGGCGGCAATCATAACATCCGCTACGGCGTCAATCGGTGGACGAAGACCCATACCAATATCACCTAAAAAGGCTAAGGGTCTTAAGTAGGCTGATTTCAAATTATTTTTTACGACAGCATCTTTACACGCTTGAATGATTTCTGCTTTCGTGAAGGGGATGTTCATGCGATAAATTTTTGCTGAATCAAATAAACGGTCGATATGCTCTTCTAAGCGAAAAATACAAGTGCCTTTATGGGTATTATAAGCACGAATACCTTCAAATACTGATGAGCCGTAATGTAAAGCATGGCTCATGACATGCACCGTAGCATTTTGCCACGGCATAAGTTCTCCATTAAACCAAATTAATTCTGCGTTAACCTTTGCCATTTTTATTCCTAAATTTTATGCGTATTAATCAGACAACTATTAAAAATAGCTTAACTGATTAAGCTTTATTAGTGGTTGTGATTAGTTTTAATCTAGCGATGTGCACTACTACATGCACTGCTATGATGCGCTATTGTCTACCTTGACTTCTTTGATGTCGATTAGTTTATTAATTTGATCCACCAAAAGTTCAATCGGACGTTCGCTTCTGACCAATAATTCAATGGTGCCAATGTTGGTACCCGTGTTAACTTTTGCGTTTATACCACTGATTAAAAAACCGCGATAGCGAGTCACTTGTAAAATTCGTTCAAGTACCACTTGCTTATCATCCGCTGTGATCATTAATTGATAGTTATTCATTTAGGTACTCTCCATCATTTTATCGTTAGCGGTGTTCGGCGGTACAAGCGGCCAGACATTTTCTTGTGCATCAATTTTAACTTGTAATAAATAAGGCCCGTCATGCTCAAGCATCTCTTCGATGGCAGCGCTTATTTGTGATTTTTTGGTAATCATTTTTGCTTTAATATCAAAGGCATTGGCTAGCATAATAAAGTCAGGATTATCGGCTAAATCAGTTTCACTTAATCGGCCATTGAAAAATAGGTCTTGCCACTGGCGCACCATGCCTAACTTGGCATTATCAATAAGTACGATTTTAACGGGCAGTTGAAAACGCTTAATCGTTGACAGCTCTTGCACATTCATCATAAAAGAGCCATCACCGGAAACGGCAATAATACAGTCTGTTGGTCGACTTACTTGTGCACCCACTGCTGCGGGTATACCAAAGCCCATAGTGCCCATGCCGGCACTGGTTAAAAAGTTACTTGGGTCATCAAACACCATGTGTTGTGCTGCCCACATTTGATGCTGTCCAACATCGGTAGTTACGCAGCTATTTTCTGGCATTTTATCGCTAATTTCTTTTAACACAGCAGGCGCAAAAATTGACTCCCCTGGATGGTTATAATCCCAAGCAAAGTTGTTATTCATTTCATGACAGACGGCTTGCCAAGGTTTGATGGCTAATGGAATAGCTAGCGCAGGTAAATTAACCTTTAAGTCGCCTAATATTGAGGCATCGGCAATTCTTCGTTTATTAATTTCTGAGGTATCAATATCAAAATGAATAACTTTCGCATGGGGTGCAAATTCATTTAACTTACCCGTAACGCGATCATCAAAACGTGCCCCTACGGCAATCAACAAATCACATTCTTGTACCGCGATATTCGCCGCCTTAGTACCATGCATACCCAACATGCCAAGGTAATTTTCATCTTCAGGGTCAATGGCGCCTAAACCTTTGAGGGTGGAAACGCTCGGCAAACCTGTTATTTTAGCAAAATCTCTCAACTCGTCGATAGCATTGGCCATACCAACACCACCGCCAACATAGAGAATAGGTTGCTTGGCTTGATTTAATAAGGCGATAGCACTACCCACATTAGCGGGTGGTAATTTCACTTTGTTTTCTAAGTTAACTAATTCATCTAAAGAGCGGTTAACTTCTGTGATTTGAATATCTTTAGGAATATCAACTAATACCGGTCCTTGTCTGCCTTCTAGTGCAATAGCAAAGGCTTGGTGTAGTACTTTTGCTAAATCATTAATATCGGTAACTTGAAAAGAGTGCTTAGTACAGGCAAGTGATAAACCAAAAATATCAATTTCTTGAAAGGCATCAGAGCCCATAGCCGCCGTGGCTACCTGCCCAGTAATGGCAACAACAGGAATTGAATCTGCCAAGGCATCCGCCAGGCCGGTGATCAAGTTAGTCGCGCCCGGACCTGATGTGGCAAAACAGACACCCACTTTACCGGAGGCTCTGGCATAACCTACGGCAGAAAATGCCGCACCTTGCTCATGTCGACATAAAAAGTGCTCCACTTTACTATCGTAAAGCGCATCGTAGATTGGCATTATTGCGCCACCAGGATAGCCAAAAACATGCTCAACGCCATGCTGCTCTAGCACATTAAATAATAAGCCTGCGCCGGTTAATTTTTTTTCAGTTGTCATGTCTTTGTTTTACTATGCGATCACATTTTATGCACGGGTGATATATTTTCATAATACCCTGTAACTATGTTGTGATGTACAAGTATGCTCCCAAAAGTTAATAATGCTTGTGCGCTACGCGCGGTTTAATAACGACAAACCCCCCGGTCCTTGCGGAGCGGGGGGTTTGTTATTTTAAGATTTTTTATTTTCTTTAGCTCAACAATTACCCCCGCGGCGATTTAAGAATCACCACGATGAGGACGTTAATAATCATTGAGTTATAATGTTTCATGTTAATCTGTATTTTCTTCAGTTAATCAATTTCAAGGCTAGTAATGTCTAGCCTATTTAAATTAGTACCATAGCTCTAATAACAAGCGCAAGTATTTTTGTTAGAGCTTTTTAGTTAAAACTATCTTCTTAGTTATAACTGTCATTTTTTCTCTGCGTTATTTAGTGGCTTTATTTTTCGCGCAAACGATATTACTTAGCTACACTTGCGAAAAGTAATCGTTAAAATAAAAATGGATTTTTATGGCTTTAGCCTGTGTTTTCAGTCGAGCTCGCGTCGGACTTGAGTCGCCCTTAGTCACGGTAGAAGTGCATTTAGCCAATGGCTTGCCAGCCTTTAATATTGTTGGCTTACCTGAAACATCGGTTAGAGAAGCCAAAGACCGCGTGCGTAGCGCCATTCTTAATTGCGGTTATGAATTTCCCGCTAAGCGTATTACGGTAAATTTAGCGCCGGCTGATTTACCGAAAGAGGGCGGTCGCTTCGATCTGCCCATTGCCATAGGTATTCTTGCTGCCGCTGCCCAGCTTCCTGAAGCAGATTTAAACCAATATGAATTTGCTGGCGAATTAGCCTTATCGGGTGAACTTCGCGCTATTATTGGTGAAATACCCATGGCAATGGCTTGCAAAGAAAGTGGCCGAACACTGGTAATACCGACGGTAAACGCCGAACAAGCGAGTTGGGTACAACAAGTAAAAATATTAAGCCTGTCACATTTAAAGCAACTCTTTCCTCATTTTCTAAAACAACAAAGCTTGCCACTGGTGCAAACAAGAGTGCTACAAACCTATATAACCAAGAGTGTGCATGATATTGCCGACGTTGTTGGTCAACCATTGGCTAAGCGAGCGTTAGAAATTGCCGCTAGTGGCCGTCATAACCTACTATTTATTGGGCCTCCTGGCACAGGGAAAACTATGCTCGCCAGTCGTTTGCCGGGCATTTTACCTCCTATGACAGAGCAGGAGGCGTTATCCAGTGCCGCTATTCAATCGATTTGCCATGAAAATATAAGTCCTGATTCATGGTTAACTCGGCCGTTTCGCGCGCCGCATCATACGGCATCTTCTGCTGCCCTCGTTGGCGGCGGTAGTTATCCACAGCCAGGTGAAATTTCATTAGCCCATAACGGCGTACTCTTTCTCGACGAATTACCTGAATTTGAGCGCAAAGTACTCGACGTGTTACGCGAACCGATGGAATCTGGCGAAGTCACCATTTCACGTGCATTGGTCAAACAAACTTTCCCCGCACAGTTTCAACTCGTCGCTGCTATGAACCCAAGCCCAACCGGATTTTACAATGACAAGCGCAGTACGCCAGAGCAGGTTTTACGTTACCTCAATCGACTTTCTGGGCCATTTTTAGATCGTATTGATATTCAAATTGAAGTCACTAGGTTACCGCGGGGCATGTGGGCGAACGATGATGGCAAAGGTGAGTCGAGTAGCACTATTCAAAAACGAGTCAGCATTTGTCACCAAAAACAAATTTTACGCCAAGGCAAAGCAAACGCACAACTCAGTAGTGCTGAAGTTAGAAGCTTCTGCCAACTGGTTCCTGATGATAATGAATTTTTAGAATTAGCGATTGAAAAACTCAATCTATCGACCAGAGCACATCATAAAATACTAAAAATTGCTAGAACACTGGCCGATATGGAAGCGCTCGAGCTTATCGAACGCAAACACTTAATCGAAGCCTTGTCGTATCGCGCTATGGATAGAATATTACGCCATTTAACCGACGCTATTGCGCTATAAGCAGGACACTTTTAATCTTTAAGGTGCAACGATGTGCATATGGCCACCTTGGTAATCAAGGGTAACAATGAAATGTTTAAGTACATCGTAACCCAGTAATCCTTTAATGCTTTTCCCTTTTATACGACTGCCAAGCTGACTACCTTGAGAGGAAAGGTTAGCTGATTGGTTTTTGCCGGGCACACTAGTGAGTACATTTTCTAATTCATAGGGGCCAATTTTGATTACTGGCAGGCGAAATACTTGATGAATACCTGCAGCATTGATGCCATTTGAGATACCACTCTTTATCTCAAACTTACTCAACCAATCAAAATGCTGGGCTGTTGATCTTTTTAACATTAGCCCTCCAGAATTACCAGTATCTAGTACTAACCAGACAGACTTTTCATTATTAAGTCGCACATTGACAATAGGTTGTCGTGAATATTTGTCAAATTTCATTTTAACGTTGGCGAGTTTTTGCATGTCTATTGCGTCATGGGTAATTAGCCGCATTTTTTTCTTGGGGTAATCAAGTTGCACAACAAAGTTGTTGAAAAATCCAGCGCCGAGCAATAACTGATTACTATGATGACCGATAAAACTCTCAACGACATTATCCAACGAAAAATCTGCGCCCAGTAAATTAACCGGCACGTTATTATAAGTTTTTCTGGTTTCAGTGTCATAAACCCCCTGAACTTTAATTTTTGTTCCTGTGCTAAATTCAAGGCCATTTTTTTGCATAAAGGCACTATTAATACTATTAATTTGTGCTCCGGTGTCAAGTATGGCGTAACCGTCAATACCTGATACCACGACTGGAATTTTGACATGGCCATCAACTAACTTAAAATCGATCCATTCGGTGACCCCAGAGAAAGACAGAGGTGAAAAAAAACATAAAAAACCTAGGCATAAAAATCTTAGGTATAAAAACCTTAAGCATAAACATCTCAACTTGAACATTGTTATTATTTCCTTATAAAATTTGTCTCACGAGATCAAAAACTAATAATACAATCACTGAGTTTATTTTTATATGATGATGTTACTTTATCGCATCAAAAAATGCCTGAATCAGCGGTTTTTCCTTGCTCTGGTTTAAACAGCAAATACCCAAGTCAAAGGGCTCAATTTCACCGACATCCGCTAAATATTGCACCCGGTCTTTCACCGGACTATTTTCTACTACCACTCTTGGCACAATACCGACACCACAGCCTAATGCCACCATACTGACCAAGGCTTCATGACCAGAAACCGTGGCGTAAATATAGGCTTTACCTTGTTGTTTCTTACGAAACCAATATTCAAAACGTTTTCGTGCTGGGCCATGCTCGGGCAAAATAATTGGTATGTCAGACCAAACAAAGTCGTGCTGAATTTGCTGCTGAACTTGACACACCATAGTGGGCGCAATCACTGATAAGGGTATTTTTGCCAGATGGTGAAAAGTAAAAATGCGTGACAGCTGCTCAGGTTTAGCGGCAATGGCAAAATCAACCGCTTGCTTTTCAACTTGCTCTAATGCGTCGGCGGCGTCACCCGTTGTTAGCATAATTTCAACCAGCGGGTGCTGTTGTCGAAAACGTTCAAGTAATGGCGGCAAGTGACTATAGGCGGCGGTGACAGAGCAATAAATATGCAGCTTGCCTTGTAATTCTGCTTGTTTTTGATTCAGTGAAAGCTTTAGTAACTGCCACTGCTCAAGTTGTTGCTCAGCAAATTGTAAAAACTGTTTCCCTGCCTCACTTAACACCACAGTGCGGTTATCTCGGTGTAATAATGCACTGCCGAGTTCAAGTTCTAAGCGCTGGATCACTCGGCTTAATGTTGAAGGGCTGACGTGATGAAGTTCAGCGGTTTTGCCAAAATGTAATGATTTTGCTAAATCAACAAACATCCGCAATGACTTTAATTCCACAAAAATCCTTAAAGGTAAATAGCGTTGAGAAACTGTATTGCAAATACTGCAACGCTGCAATGCAAATATATCATTTTAAGCAACGATATATTTTCGCTATGATAGCGCTAAGGTCAACAAATTGACCACTTAACTAATTTTCTTGGTCAATAACCAAGTACAGGAGAGCAAAATGGCTAACTATTTCAATACATTGAGTTTACGCGAAAAACTAGCACAGTTAGGTAAATGTCGCTTCATGAATCGTGAAGAGTTTAGTGATGGTTGTAATTTCATTAAAGATTGGAATATTGTTATTGTTGGTTGTGGCGCTCAAGGCCTTAACCAAGGCCTGAATATGCGCGATTCTGGTTTAAACATCTCTTATGCCTTACGTGATGCTGCCATTGCAGAAAAACGTCAATCTTATCAGTGGGCAAGCGACAATGGCTTTACGGTAGGCACCTATCAAGAATTAATTCCACAAGCCGATTTAGTGTTAAATCTTACGCCAGATAAGCAACATACGTCAGCGGTTAGTGCTGTTATGCCACTGATGAAAGAAGGTTCTTCTTTAGCTTACTCTCACGGTTTCAACATTGTTGAAGAGGGCATGCAGATTCGCTCTGACATTACTGTAGTGATGGTTGCTCCTAAATGTCCTGGTACTGAAGTGCGTGAAGAATACAAACGTGGTTTTGGTGTGCCAACACTTATCGCTGTTCATCCTGAGAACGATCCTCAAGGTAATGGTTGGGCTATCGCAAAAGCCTATGCTTCAGCAACGGGTGGCGATCGCGCCGGTGTTTTAGCCTCTTCATTCATCGCAGAAGTTAAGTCAGACTTGATGGGCGAACAAACTATCCTTTGTGGTATGTTACAAACAGCCGCCATCTTGGGTCACAAGCAATTATTGTCACAAGGTGTTGATGCAGGTTATGCACGTAAATTATTACAATACGGCATCGAAGGGGTTACTGAAGGCTTAAAGTATGGCGGCATTACTAACATGATGGACCGTTTATCTAACCCAGCTAAAATTAAAGCCTTTGATATGTCGTTAGAATTAAAAGAGATTTTACGTCCTTTATTTCAAAAGCATATGGATGACATCATCGAAGGTCGTTTTTCTGCCGGTATGATGGCAGACTGGGACAACGGCGATGCTAACCTATTAAAATGGCGTGAAGAAACCGCTGAAACGTCTTTTGAAAAAGCACCCACATGTGATACTGAAATTTCTGAGCAAGAATATTACGACAAAGGTATTTTCGTTGTCGCTATGGTAAAAGCGGGTGTTGAATTAGCCTTTGATGCTATGGTTGACTCAGGCATTATCAATGCTTCTGCATACTACGAGTCGCTACATGAAACGCCGTTAATTGCTAACACTATCGCCCGCAACATGTTATACGAAATGAACGTGGTTATTTCTGATACGGCAGAGTACGGTAACTACCTATTCTCGCACGCTGCGGTACCTTTATTGGAAGGCTTTGCGAGCAAATTAACCTTAGAAGAATTGGGTGAAGGTTTAAAATCTAGCTCTAACGGTGTTGATAACGCGCGTTTAATCGAAGTTAACGACGCTATTCGCAGCCATGGTGTAGAAGCTATTGGTAAAGAATTACGCGGCTACATGACTGATATGAAAAGCATAGTTGAAGCGAATAGTTAATAGTTAACGTATGTATTACCAGCGGTGTTGGCACAATTGGCAACACCGCTTTTTTTATCCAGCGCGAACGTGCTGTTTTAGTAAGAATAAAAGGAAAAATTAATGACACAATTCAATAACGTCAGTATTTCATCAGTGGCCAGTATTTATTTTGATGGCCAAGTGACGAGCAGAAAAGTGACTTTTGCTGATGGCTCGATTAAAACCTTAGGTATTATGATGCCGGGTGAATATACTTTTGCTACCGCAGAAAAAGAACTAATGGAAATTCAACAAGGTACGCTTAGTGTACTATTGCCAGGCAGTGATACTTGGCAAACCATTACCGGCAATCAAGCCTTTAATGTGCCTGCCAATGCATCCTTTGATGTTAAAGTAAGTGAATTAACCGACTATTGCTGTTCGTATATTGCTGAGTAATATGCATTAGCAGTTAAAAAGATAATAGCTATTAAATAAGGGTCTTTTGACCCTTATTTTTATTTCACCTAAAATATCCTATTGTTCTGAGCTTAACACCACCATATCGTCACGGTGAATAACCACCTTACTTGGACAACAACCAAGCAAAGCCGCAATATTTTCACTTTTACTGCCTTTAATTCGCTGTAAATCTCGCGCATTATATTGGCTAATACCTTTGGCGATCTGTTGAGCATTTTTAGCATCATAAATATCAATACAGTCGCCAGCTTGAAAATCGCCGCTAACTTCAGTCACCCCTGATGGTAACAAAGACGCTCCTTGCTTGGTTAACGCACTAACAGCGCCAGGGTCTAATAACACCTTGCCATTACTTTTTAAGGTGTGCTTTAACCAATGTTTACGGGCCGGTGTTGCCCCTTGTTGAGCGATAAAGTGCGTGCCTGGGTTATCACCACGTAAGATTTGTTCAAATACTTCGCCACGACTACCGTTTAAGATATAAGTGTCAATACCATTTTCTACCGCTTTTTCTGCCGCTTGAATTTTTGTTTTCATGCCGCCGGTAGCCAAAGGATTGTTGGTGGCGCCAGCCATGGCATAAACTGACTGGTCGATTTTGGCGATAACAGGAATTAATTTAGCTTGTGGATTTAAGCGGGGATCTGCTTCAAAAACACCATCAACATCACTTAAAATAAATAAACTGTCCGCTTCACTGACCAAGGCAACTAATGCCGCTAAGTTATCATTATCACCCACTTTTAACTCTTCTGTGGCCACAGTATCGTTTTCGTTAACAATAGGAATAATGCCATTGGCTAATAATATTCTTAAGGTGTTTTTAATATTAATATAACGTTGGCGATCTTTTAAATCGCCATGAGTTATTAAGAGCTGACTGCATGGCACATCAAAGAAACGTTGCCAATTCGCCATCATTTTCATTTGTCCAACAGCAGCCATTGCTTGCTTAGTCGGAATTGAAGGGTTAGGAGAGCCGTGCACAATCAAACTTCTGCCCGCGGCAACACTGCCAGATGAAACCAAAATAACTTCTTTACCTGCTTGCTGGCATTGGCTAATAAAGCGAGCAATACCAAGGATATACTTACCGCTACAGCCATTGGCATTTGGAGCTACCAAAGCACTACCAACCTTTATCACCACACGTTTAAACTTCATGATAACCCCCTATTTTTTATTTGCTTAGCTTGCCTTGAAAACTAGTTGTTATGCAATTCATTTATATCCATATCTGCTATTTTCTCATGCTTTATAGCATTAGCTCTCTTAAACCATTATTTTGCTATGTTAAAATTGTAATTTACTCGACAAAAACCCTTAGTAATAAATTTATGATGCGTTTTTAGCCAACTAGCTTGTTCTATGCTAACACCAAGATATATGAAGCTACCGTCAGCCTTACGTTGAAAAATTAATGGCAAATATCATTTTTTTAGCCTTCATTACCATTTCAAGCTGCACTGCAAATAAAGCTGGTTTAAGTTTTTTGTCACCTATCAGACAAGTTTTTAACGATTTTTACTGAAAATAAGGCTAAAACCCATTAAGATTATAAGCAGTAATTATCATCTTGAAAGTTTTGGTTTTTTATATGCTACATTTTTTACCTGGCCCAGTTATTGGCTGTATCTCTGTTATTTTGTATATTGCCAACACTATACTCTGGCTTATACCCATACTTATATGCTCGTTACTGAAGGCATTAGTCCCCTTGAGTCAATGGCAAAAATTCTTTAGTTATTTACTGGATCAGTTGGCGAGCAATTGGGTGCTCTGCAATACCTTTATTCAAAAAGTATTCACCAAAACAAAAATAAATGTCACGGGTTTAGAAAAGTTAAAAATGAAAGACTGGTATCTGGTGATTAGTAACCATCAGAGCTGGATTGACATCCTAGTATTACAACGCGTTTTACACGGTAAAATACCCTTCTTAAAGTTTTTTTTAAAGAAAGAGTTAATTTATGTCCCTTTGCTAGGCTTAGCTTGGTGGGCGCTCGATTTTCCTTTTATGAAACGTTATAGCCAACATTTTTTAAAGAAAAATCCTCACCTAATAGGTAAGGATATCGAGACAACAAAAAAGGCTTGTGAAAAATTTAAACATAAACCCGTTAGTGTAATGAATTTTATAGAAGGCACGCGCTTTACAGCAGAAAAACATCAGCAACAGAACTCGCCTTTTCAAAGATTATTAAAACCAAAAGCTGGCGGCATTGGTTTTGTCCTTCAAGCAATGAAGGGTAATCTGAGTAAAGTGGTTAACGTCACTATTTACTATCCTGATGGTAGACCAAAATTTTTTGACTTTTTGTCAGGAAAAATTAAACAGGTAAATATTGCCATTGAAACTCAAGTTATTGATGAGTCACTCAAGGGTGATTATGTTAATGATCGGGCTTATAAAATTCAGTTTCAGAAGTGGGTTAACCAACTTTGGCTTGATAAAGATAAAAAAATGCTCCAACTTGAAGCACAAAATAAGAAGGATATGTAATGCAGGTAATAATCACCTCATGGTTAATTGAACAAGGTATTCAGGCGCCATACTTAACCTTAGGTAGCGTCGTTATTGGTTGTTTGTTAATTTTATTATTTTGTAGTATTAGTTTTTATATTGCGAAAAACTATGTGCTTGCGCTTATTCATAAATTAATTAGCACATCAAAAAATACTTGGGATGATCACTTATTTGATCATCAAGTATTTTCACGTATCTCCCTGCTGGTGCCTTTTGTATTATTGTTATTACTTACGCCATTTTTCTTAGAGGCAGAGTCTTTGCTTGCCGTTGTTCTCATGGTGTTTGCAAAAGTCGGCATTTGCTTTCAGGTTGCGCGCAGCATTAGTGCATTACTCAATGTGATCAATAGTCTTTATCAACAAAAAGCTAGCGAACGCTATTTACCATTAAACTCAACCTTGCAAGTGATTAAACTTGTGGTGTATTTAGTGGCAACAATACTGGCAACTTCGCTACTATTAGACCGTTCACCACTCTACTTACTCAGTGGTTTAGGTGCATTAACTGCGGTGTTAATTTTAGTATTTCAAGATACGATTAAAGGTTTAGTGGCGAGTATTCAAATTTCAGCTAACAAAATGGTCGCCCCAGGCGATTGGATTGAGCTACCCAAATATGGCGCTGATGGCGATGTTATTGAGATAGGGTTAAACACGGTAAAAGTGAAGAATTTTGATAATACCGTCACAACAGTGCCTACTTATGCGTTAACTAGCGACTCATTTAAAAACTGGCGCGGTATGCTAAATTCAGGCGGTAGAAGAATTAAACGCGCTATCGTTATTGATCTTAGCAGTATTAAATTTTATAACTCAGAACAGCTTGAAACGTTAAAGTCAGTGCAACTAATTGCGGACTATCTTGCTGACAAGCAAACTGAAATTCGCCAACAAGCGACACAAGAAGTCACAGGTAATGCCAATACTGCCACCATAATAAACACTCGACAGTTAACCAATATTGGCACCTTTCGAGCTTATATCAGTGCCTATTTAAAACAACATCCAAAAGTTCATCATGAGATGACCTGTATGGTCAGGCAATTACAGGCAACAGAGGTTGGCTTGCCGCTGGAGTTATACTTTTTCAGTAGTGATCAAGATTGGGTTAACTATGAAGCGATACAAGCAGATATATTCGACCATTTATATGCTGCCGCGCCACTTTTTGATTTAAGAGTGTTTCAACACCCCAGTGGCTACGACTGGAAAAATGCCAAGGCTAACGCTGACGCATAACGCCTTCTTGCATAGTAGAGGCAACTAATAAACCTGCACGGTTAAATATTTGTCCTCTTACTAGGCCACGGCCACTACTCGCTGACGGGCTATCAATACAGTAAAGTAGCCATTCATCGATACGAAATGGGCGATGAAACCACATGGAGTGATCTATCGTGGCCAGTTGAAAATTTGGCTGCCAGTAGCTTACTCCATGTGGAAATAAAGCCGTTGGCAAAAAAGAAAAGTCTGAAGAATAAGCTAATAAATAGGTATGGATACGAAGATCATCAGGTAAGTTACCATTAGACTTTATCCACATATGACACTTAGCGTCAGTTCTTTCTGGTTTTAGCCAGTTATATTGCTCCACTGGTCTTGTTTCGATCGGTTTTTCAGATAAAAATTTACCACGGATTTCTTCTGGGATAGATGCTTGATGGTCGAAAATAAAATCTGTATATGACTTTAACTCTTCAGGACCAGGTACCAGCGGCATAACATCTTGATGATCAAAACCCTGCTCATGCTGTTGAAATGAGGCGGTCATATAAAAAATAGCCTGACCATTTTGAATAGCGTTGACACGTCGAGTATTAAAGCTGCGGCCATCACGAATATTTTCTACTTGGTAAACCACAGGTTTAGTGGCATCGCCCGGTCTTAAAAAATAGGAATGAAATGAGTGAACATTATGAGTTACTGCCACAGTCTCTTGTGCTGCTGACAATGCTTGCCCCATTACTTGACCACCAAATAACGCTTTAAAGCCTAAATCTTGGCTTTCACCGCGATAAATACCTTGCTCTATTACTTCTAGTTTTAACAACGCAGAAAGATCTTTTAATACCTGACTCATAAAAATATAACTCTAATTAATCGTGACCAATTAAAAACATTATAACCTGCTATAGCTTTAAACATAACGTACTAAATTTTAAACCTGCACTTTTGAAACAATATCAGTAATAAATTATCTCAGGCCATTAATAAGATGGTTAGCAAGTAGTAACAACTTAACTATTGATATTGACAAAAATCTCAGCTATGTTGTTATCATCTAAGCTATGTTTTTATCAATAGATACATGATATTTATAATATTATGTCGTAGTAATGTATCGCAGCAATGTATAGTAAGAATGTATAGTAAGAATGTATAGTAAGAATGTATCGTAACAATGTAGAAAAAAGAGGCTCTTGTGCACGCAGTTTTTGAACGAGAAGTATTACTAGAAAGACGTCAATATACGCCGCAGCAATCAAACTTGTGGGATAAATTGTCGCTGGCACAAAAATTTGCCACCAATAGTCTGGCACAATTTGGTTATGACCTAGCTTTTATTCGTCATAGTAAATCTGGCAATATCGCCATTTTGTTATGTGATGATAATACCGCAACGATTACTGATGATGGTGAAATTAGTACCTTGGCCAGTATTGTCATTAGAGCTTAGTTCAAACAGTTATCCAAATAATCAATAGCTGCTCTTAAGAGTGGCTTTTTTGTGGTGATTAAAAATAAATGCGCAATGAACTGCTAATAGCATTTATTACATTAACGTCCATCGCTAGCACATATTATTCCTACTCTGCTATTTTTCAATAGCAGAACACTCACTCAAGCGAGAAAGAAAAACATAGGGATCAATATCCTGAATACTGGGTGCTGCAATCGAAAAAATAACGTTAACGGAATAATTGCCTAAGTTAGCAAAAAACCGGGTTTTTATTGCCTGCTTTATACGGGTAAATTTAATAAGTACTTGCTCTGGCGTTTGATGTGGACACAAAAACAAGTATTCCCCATCACTAATAACACCCGCATAGTCTTCTGCATCAAGGTTTTCGTTAATAATGGTGGCCAGTACCTGGCTAACATCAGCTAACACTTTACGGTTAAAGCGAAAATTGAGCTCTTGCCAGTTTTCAACCTTTAAATAGGCGACTGAAATATTATATTGATACTTTCTTGCCACTTTATATTGTTGTTGATACCAACGTTTAGTTTGCACCGCTTGTGTTAAATGGTTTTGGGGTAACTCTATTTCATCGTAGTGATGATTAAGTCGCTTACGACGCGCTTGAAAAAAGCAATAGATGATAAAAAGTGAGCTACAACTTAGCATGCTGGCAAGCAATATAATCCACAGTTGTTGGCGATGATACTTCTCACTAAACGCCAAACTCAGTTGGCTTTGTTCCGCTAAATTCAAGACTAATTTTTTGGCTTTATTAGTGGCTGATGTAGCGAGAGCCGCTAATGAATTTTTTACACTGATATTGGGATATAATGCTTGATACAGGGTGAGATAATGCTTTTGTACTTCGATTGCCTGCTCAAATAGCTTTTGTTCGCTGTAGTAGTCTGTGAGCAATAAAAATAAATCTATCTGCTGTGGCGAAAGGACGACATTTTCAGCTAAAGACTGAGCAGAGAGCAGCATAGTATCGGCTTCTGCAGGCTTATCTAAAGCATACAGCACTCTTACTAAAGCAATTTTCGCCGATAATTTAAATCGTACTAAGTTATGCTGATTAAAAACCGCGTGGGCATTAAGTAAGCGCACTTTTGCCAACGCAAACTGCTGCTGTTGATACAGCACTTGCCCTAAACCAAGTTCTGCATAGGCCGCGCGAATAGGTAACTTATACTGCTTGGCAAATTGTAGCGACTGCCAAAAAGCATTATAAGCGTCATCATATTGCTGTAATTGGTAATAGGCATTCGCCACTAAATGATAGCTATGGGCAATACCTGCTGTTCTTGACATAGTTGTACGTAATTGTAATACCTGATTAAGCAACTCTACCGCGTTGTCATATTCTGATAAATAAAAATGCGCTTCAGCAATAATCTCTAAGAGAGTTATCTGGTCAACACTTTGCTGGTTTTGGCTCAGTATACTTTCAACTTTAGTTAACGCTTTTACTGCCAAAGCGTAGTCATCATTTAAGGCATAAGCCACAACGGAATAAGCCAGTGCCTGCAAATGATAATTCATATTATTAGCTTGATCAGCCAACCATGCCGCTGTTTGAGAGGTTTCTCTTAACTGAATATATTTACCTTGAGCATAATAACCACGGGCAATTTTTAATAATAAGTCTAATTGTAAATCGACATCATCCTGCTCTGTTTCGCTACCATACTGGGCAAATTGCAATGCCACAGACAAGTTACCGCGATTAAAGGCAACATCTGACAACAAGGAAAATGCCTTGGCCACCCTATTATTACTGTATTGATTAGGGTTGTTTACCACGGCTTGTGCAACATCAACAACATCTTGAGTCATCAGTAACTCTTTATCTTGAAGATAATAAGCATCAAGCAATTGACGATAGTTTTTATCGCTGCTTATTGAGTTCGCTTGAGCCGTAAGCAAAATGCAAACATTTATTAAAATACCCAACAGCATTCGATTCATTGAACCTTGACTTCCTATTCTGGGTGAGAGACTTTTTATCTTTTAAGGTTAAAACTTATACCATGTCATAGTTCAAATGCAACACTAGCTTTGTGGTGATTTTGTGCTCGGCTTATTGCTTTATTCGCTTGGCCAATAACTTAATGAAATGGGTATAATATTGGCGGATTTAAAACCCTCGTAGCTTGTCTGAATATCAAATAAAACACCTTAGCTGTAATCGCACTTGACGTTATAAAGCTCAAAATAAGAACAATAAAACTCAAATAAGCACAAAGCCAGTAAAAATCCGAGACGAAAAAGGACGAATAAAAGGGCCGAAACGGCCCAATGTAGATACAAGCATAGCTTGTCTTAAACTATCACTTCGTCATCATAAGCTCTAGAAACTGTGTCTGCTATGTTATCCTTTTTTGTGGATTAATTTACGCTTGATAGCTCTTCCTGTTTAGCCTTTTTGTTCGCAACATATTCCATCATCACATTTTCTAACATGGATAATGGCATCGAACCATTTTTCAAAACTTGATCATGAAACTCTCTCAAATCAAAGTCTTGACCTAAAGCTTGCTCAGCCATTTTACGAAGCTTTTTAATGGTTAATTCGCCCATTTTATAAGACAAGGCTTGGCCCGGCCAAGAAATATAGCGGTCAATTTCAGTTTTAACGTTGTGCAGCGATAATGCCGTGTTATTCGCTAAATAGTTCATCGCTCGCTCGCGGCTCCAACCCTTAGCATGCATGCCCGTATCAACCACCAGTCGACAAGCACGCCACATTTCATAAGTTAATCGGCCAAAGTTACTATAAGGACTTTTATAAAAGCCCACTTCTAGGCCCAAATACTCAGAATAAAGTCCCCAACCTTCGCCAAACGCTGAGATATAAGTATTTTTTCTAAATTTAGGCACGTTTTGCATTTCTCGGGCAATGGAGCCTTGTAGATGATGACCTGGCACCGCTTCATGCAAGGTTAACGCCTCTAAAACATATAAGGGTCGACGGTCTAAGCGATAAGTGTTGACCCAATAGTTACCGGCCTGATCATCTCGTGATGGTCCCGAGTATCGTCCCGTGGTGTATTTAGGGGCAATGTTAGCGGGCACTTCAATAACGCCGTAAGGTGTGCGCGGTAAGGTTTTAAATAATTTAGGTAATTGAGCATCCATTTTTTTCGCTATAAATGAGGCTTCTTTTAACAAGCCTTCTGGGCTTGTGGCATAAAATTGTTTATCGGTACGCAAAAAATGGACAAAATCAGCAAAGCTGCCGGTAAAGTTTAATTGTTGAATAATATTGTCCATCTCGCCTCTGATCCGCTTCACCTCGGCTAAACCTGTGTTGTGCACCTCATCCACTGAAAGCGGCAAAGTAGTGTAATGCTGTAACCGATTTAGATAATAATTTTCGCCATTAGGTAAAGAGCTAGCGGCAATATTGCTTCTTGCATTGGGTTGGTAACGTTGCACCATATAATCATAGTATTTTTGATAGCTTGGTATAACACTAGCTAAAATAATGTCGGCGGCTTGTGCTTGCAGTTCCAATTTAAGTGCTGGAGGGAAATAGGCAGGCAGCGTTAAAAATGGCTGATAATAGTTGCTTAATGTCGCATCTGTTTTTATAAAAGCTTGAATCGATTCTTCAAAACCCTGTAAGACTATTTTAGGTTGGGTGATACCCGCTTCAATGCCTTTATCCATCCAGTACATTTGCTGAGAAAAATATTTTTCTAAAGCACCTAGTCGAGTGAGGTAGTCACGATAATCTTGTTCAGTTTTAAAACTTACTTGGCTTTTTATACGGCTGATCCAAACATGAAAGCCTGACTCCGCCGTTAGCGGCATGTAATGTTCTTTGTTGGTATAACTATCCAACTGATTTTTAATGGTATAGGACAATACAGCATGATTAATGATCTCATCTTGCTGAAGACCTTGAACGGCAACTTGGGCTAAACCTTGATCAATAGCAAGTAACGCTTGATGCTGCTGCTTAAGGGTGTCGGGTGATAAATCAGGTAATTGGCGGTTAGTTTCGCCAGCAATATCTTGATTAAATGGGCTTTGCAGATCATGAAAGCGCTGATAATCTTTAATGATCTGTGCAAGATTATGGTTCACTAAGCTGACTTGAAGCTTTGGCGACTGACACGCCATAACAAAAAAAACGACAAAGAGGGTGATTGAAAATACTTTCATGACAAGATCTCAAAAATTAATTTACACAGGAAACTGAATAACTAAGTACCATAACAAAAGATAAGTATTTATAAAGAAAAGTTTTCTCTGACACGATAATTTTCTTGTTGTGCCGATATACAAAATTTCACTGCTAGTGACAACATCTTAAAATAGCCGTTTGTGCCCGTTGACAATGGCTGAGTTGCACAGATTATTGTTGCTGATTAAACACATCTGTGCAGGCAATACTGGATTAAAAACAACACGATAGACAGCTAAGAACAAACAATGACCATGCTAGCGCTTTATTACCAAGAGAGTTAGCCAATAAAGAAGCCTTTAATAGCTTACCTACTGCGAGTTAAGTGAACAATAAACCAGTATAATTAGCTTTATTGTTGTTTTTAATACTTTTTATTGTGGTAATTCCACTAAAATTATTACAGAATAGCTTTCCAGCTATTATTAGCGAATGCAATAGATCAGAGGTTGGAATAATGAAGTACCATGATTCTATAGTAACAGCCGAAAAAAAAATGCACGCCGCCATCAAGCAATTGCAGTTATGGCATATAGCAGCGACGCCAATTAATTACGCGGTGAGTTACGGCTACCTCAATAAGCATTCAAAAGCACTTAATGCCGCCATTGAAAAACAATTAGCTGCAGTTAAAAAACTTGATAACTTCTTTTTAGAACAGATATACAGCCAATATATTTTAGTGCAAAGTACCTTTCGAGGTGAGTTAATTGACGATATTGATGAAGTACTAATCGATTTACAAGCCAATAGTCAACAGTCTTCCTCTTGCACAAAACGATTAGTGACTGAATTAGATGATAATATGGCGCGTTTAAACTCGACGGATAAAGACGAAATATCTATTGCGATTAAAAAAATCCGCCACACAACTCAAGAGTTCAAACTTGAACAAGAAAAAATTGTTGAGCAATTACTGGTATCAAAAAAGTCAACTGAGGCATTGCGCTCAGAATTAGAAGATGTAAAAAAAGAAATTTATTTAGACCCTTTAACTAAATTATATAATCGTAAAGCTATGTCAAAGCATCTAGAGCTTTGGTGCTCTGCTGATCCTGATCAGCAGGTTGCGGCGATAGTCATTAATATCGATCAATTTTCTCAAATGAATGAAAGTTTGGGGCCACTGATCAGTGACGTGTTACTGACAAAAATAGCGAATAAAATTAGCAGTTACGTCAATGAAAGTGGCTTACCGATAAGATCGGCTGGCGATGAGTTTTTGATCCTACTACCGGATGTTGAACGCAGCATGGCTGGCGAAATTGCTGAAAAAATTCGACAAAGTATAGAAAAACTAAGATTTACCAGCAGTAAATCAGGTACTCGTTTACCACAAATGACCCTCAGTATGGGGGTCAGTGATTATAATGTCGCCACAAGTGCTAATAACATCATCAACCAGACCCGCGCACTGATTAACCATCAGGCTAATCGCCGAACTAATTTCGTTAGTATCGCAAATAGTTAACTCAGTGTTAGCTCGCTAATGAGTTCGGCGAGGTTTTTCTCTGAAAATACCTTGATGCCGTTTGCTCTTAAGATAGTAGTGGTAATACCTTGCCCCGGTATTTTCTGTTGATTGAACTGGCCATTGTAAATACTAGAACTGCCACATGACGGGCTAGATTCTTTTAATAGTGCATAACGAATATTATGTTTTTGGCAGAGCAATAGCGCTTGATTAGCGCCTTGTTCAAAAGCACGGGTGACATCATGCCCTATAATAGTTTTCACGATTATTTTTTCGCCAATAATTCGAATTTCTGCTGGTGCTCTTGGTGTGGTTAATCCGCCAGCTAACTCCGGACAAATAACGACCAGTCGCTGTTCTTCTTTCCAACGTATCAGCGTGGTATGAGTTAATAAATTATCACCACCATCATATCTGACTTTATTGCCTAACAAGCAGCTACTGATGAGGATTTTTTCCATGAATTTTTAACCCTATATTTTTAAATTAATATCATGCTGTGATTAAATAATATCAACTGAAAGTCTACTAAGATCCTGATGACAACAGCAGCTTAATTTCCTGCAGCCCAGTACGGTCTTGCGCTGTAATACACTCGAGCCAACACGCATGACTGTACTCTTCAAAGTTTAGTAAAAACTCATAGTCACTATACTTTATTCTTAAACAATACAGGTCAGCACCTTGTAAAACCTCTAACACTTTTGCTGCTACATTGAGTAAAACATGATCAATAACGGCTGTCTTATCATCCATTGTCCATTCAAGATTAAAACTAAGCTGTAATGTGTTCGGATTTATTTCCTCAACCTTGATGATTTCTATATTATTTTTTATCTGCATACCATTTTCTTCTTAGTTTAAGTTTAGTTTTAGTTTAGTTCAGTTAAGTTAACCGTAATCAGTTGCTTAAAACTTGTCTTAGCGCCTTAAAATATTAGATAAACTTTCATCCTGGTACGATCGTAAAAAAAGCCACGACAACAGTATACTTTTTACATATAATCAACCGAGGATCCTTTAAAAATTATTGACCAAAGAGAGATAATATTTATGAAAAAATTTACTTTAGCTATCGCTGCTACTGTTATGATGGCTTCACCTGCATTCGCTGGTGACGCAGCTGTCGGCAAAGCAAAAGCTGCCATGTGTTCAGCTTGTCATGGTGCTGCGGGTGTTTCCGCTATTCCAATGTATCCGAACCTTGCCGGCCAGAAAGAAGCTTACCTAGCTCAGCAATTAAAAAACTTTAGATCAGGCCAACGTAAAAATGCAGTAATGGGCCCAATGGCTATGGCATTATCTGACGACGATATTGCTAATATTGCAGCATACTACTCAAGTCTTAAATAACCTTAATTTTTTAGGTTAAAAAAGCGCTATTAGGCGCTTTTTTTGTTTCTGCCCTTTATCGCTGCTTGTTCTCGCTTGGGTTTTAGTTTTGGTGCTGTTTAATCAAAGAGAGAAACGGTTCACCATAGCGTGCAAGCTTAGTGTCACCAATACCACTGACATTAAGCATTTGTCTTGACGTTAAAGGTTTTACTCTTGCCAATTCAGCTAATGTGGCATCGTTAAAGACAATAAACGGCGCTATGTCTTCAAGACTCGCTATTTCTTTACGCAATGATCTTAGCTTAGCAAATAGGGCCCTATCGTAGGCTTTATCGCGTTTATTGCCTTGCCAATAGCTCGCTTTTTGTAAACGAGGCGTGGCCAACATCAGTGGCTGTTGTCCTTTTAAAACCCCACCGGAGGCTTGTGTTAGACATAAGTTCGACTGAGCAGCGATATCTTGTTGTAAATAGCCTAAATGAATTAATTGCCGTACGATTGAAAACCAATAGCTAGGCGTCTTGTCGCTGCCAATACCAAAAGTTGATACTTTGTCATGACCCAAGGCGATAATTTTATTATTAAGTTCAGCCCGTAACACTGCAACAACATGCTCAACATCACCCTTTCCTTCAATTCTATAAACACAAGAAAGCACCATTTGCGCCGCTTTTGTCGCGTCAAATTGACTTGGTGGATCCAAGCAAATATCACAGTTGCCGCAACTTTTTTCAGTAAACTCGGCAAAATAGTTTAATACCAGTCTACGCCGACAGGTTTGCGCATCAATAAAGCCTCGCATGGCTTGAAAACGCTGTAATTCAACGTTAACGCGTTGTTCATTTTCACCTTCTGCAATGCGCTTGCTAATACGTTCAACGTCTTTTTCATCATAAAGAAAAAGCGCCTCTGCGGGTAAGCCATCACGCCCAGCACGGCCTATTTCTTGATAGTATGACTCTAAAGTTCTTGGAGGCTCAAAGTGAATAACAAAACGGACGTTGGATTTATTAATGCCAAGTCCAAAAGCCACGGTTGCTACGACTATCTGAATATCATCTTTAGCAAATTTATCTTGAATAATATTACGAATGTCAGACTCTAATCCGGCATGATAAGCCGCACAATTAATACCCGTTTGTGCTAAATTTTTCGCTAGTTTTTCAACTTGCCAACGGCTATTGCAATAAATGATGCCACATTCGTCTTTACGCTTGTTGATATAACCCATAACTTGTTGCTCACCTTGATATTTATCTGCCAAGGTAAAACGAATATTAGGTCGGTCAAAACTATCAAGGTGAATGTAGGGATCATGCAAAGCCAATTGTTGTAAAATATCTCGGCGTGTTGTCACATCTGCTGTTGCGGTTAGCGCCATTACAGGCACATGCGGAAAATTTTGCTTTAGCAGATGCAATTGTGTGTACGCGGGGCGAAAATCATGTCCCCATTGCGATATACAATGCGCTTCATCAATCGCAAATAAACTGATGTTGAGTTGCGATAAACCTTGAATAAAATAATAATTTTTTAGCCGTTCAGGGGCAACATAAAGTAGCTTTATTTCACCTTGACCTAAACGTCGAAATATAGCGTTAATGGTCTCAGTGTCGAGTGAAGAGTTTACATAAGCCGCTGATATTCCTTGACTAACTAAGCCATCAACTTGATCTTTCATTAATGCAATTAAGGGTGAAACAACAATAGTGACACCTGGCATTAAGGTTGCTGGCAGCTGATAGCACATTGATTTTCCGCCACCGGTGGGCATCAATACTAAGCTGTCACGGCCCTGGAGTGCATAATTAATAATGTCTTCTTGGCCGGCACGAAAGCTCTGATAACCAAAATGATGTTTAAGAGCTTCAGTTAATGTTGTAGGGGAAGTGGCTTGCAACAGACAGTCTTCATTGGGTGAAATCGACCGACATTTTAACGTAGTAACACCTTTGTGCGGAGATTTATTTTCAATATCAGCATAATTATTGTTATTCTTTTATCTCATCTGGCTAAAAGGAAAGTTTATGACACATGAAGAGACGTTTATGGAGCTTGCTCAATATTGGAACCAAACCATGCCATTTAACAAGTTACTGGGCTTAGAAATCACCCAATTTAATAGCCAAGAGTCGGTTGTTAGTATTGTCTGGGACGACAAGCTAATTGGTAATCCGGAACAAAAAATACTGCATGGCGGCGTTACGGCTTCAGCGCTTGATCTGGCCGGTGGCGTTGTTGCTGCCGCCAATATCCTCACTCAGTTAGCTGAATTATCACCCGAAATAATTGCACAAAGCTTAAGTCGTTTGAGCACTATTGATTTACGAACTGACTTTTTAAGACCCGGACGTGGAGAAAAATTTATTGCGACAGCAAAAATTATTCGTAGTGGCAGTAAGGTGGCAGTCGCCCGCATGGAGATGCATAACGAGAAAGGTGACCATATTGCCTTTGGAACGGGCACTTATATGGTAGGGTAAAAATAGCCATCACGAGTATTAACATGGGTTGTTTAGCCCAACAATGGTATTATGATCATTATCTCACCAACCTCAACCCATAATTGATTCCATGCCAATATCTGAAAAAACTGCCTTACGTGGCGGTATTATTAGTGCCGTTAGTGCCTATACTATGTGGGGTGTCGCGCCACTATATTTTAAACTAATAGACCATATTAATGCGGATGAAATTTTAGTACATCGCGTGGTTTGGTCGACCGTTTTATTAATCTTAGTCGTGCTGCTGACTAAAAGATCGCGTAATTTTATTGCCACCATTACTCAGCCCAAAATAGTCATGCGATTAACTATTTCAGCGACACTGCTTGCGGTGAATTGGTTTATGTTTATTTGGGCGGTTAATAATGGCCATTTACTTGATGCCAGCCTAGGCTATTACATTAATCCACTTTTCAGTGTGGCGTTAGGGGTTATATTTCTAGGTGAACGCTTGCGACCTTGGCAGTTATTTGCCGTTGGACTCGCCTTTATAGGTGTGATGATTCAACTCTTTATGGTTGGGTCACTACCGATGATTTCATTAGCACTGGCTGCCACTTTTGGTACTTATGGCTTATTACGCAAAACCATGCCGTTAGACTCATTTGTCGGCTTACTGATCGAGTCACTGATGATGCTACCGATAGCCTTAATTTATTGGTTAGTGTTTTTAAAAACAAGTACAACCAATATGTTAGACAACGAGATGTCATTAAATATGCTCTTGGTTTGTACCGGCATTGTTACTACCGCGCCCTTGTTATGCTTTTCTGCTGCCACAAAACGTATGACCTTAACGGCGTTAGGCTTTTTTCAATACATTGGCCCAAGCATCATGTTTATTTTGGCCACGTTTTATTACCAAGAGCCATTATATTTTGCTAAATTAATTACTTTCGCCTGCATCTGGACCGCATTAGCGATATTTAGTTTTGATTCAGTAAAAGCTAGAAGACGGGCGATAAAACAGCCACAACATAACGACAAGAAATAGTGCAGAAAGTAATAGATTAGAAAGTGTTATCTGCCAGCTGTGTTTTAAGCAGGGTTAATCGCCGCGCTAGCGTTAGGCCGTTGCAACAGATGTTAAATCCGTTGCAACGGTTAGCCAGTGTACTGTCTTGGGAATTTACAGTGTTTCTAAGTTCGCATAAGCAACAACAAGCCACTTGCAACCCACGTCAGCAAAGTTAACTTGGATACGACTTTGCGGACCACTACCTTCGTAGTTTAATACCACGCCATCACCAAACTTTTTATGACGAACATTTTGGCCGAGTTTAAAGCCGGAATTGCCAAATGTTTCTAAGGTCAGGGCTGATGAAAATTTCCCTGTTGTGACGGGTTTCTTCACTTGATTTTGTAGACGAATCGCCTCAGTACAATCGTCAGGTAGTTCTCTCAAAAAGCGACTCGGCTTGTGATTTTTTTCCTGACCATACAATCGACGGCTTTCTGCATGGCATAAATATAACTTTTTCATCGCCCGGGTCATACCGACATAGCACAAACGTCGCTCTTCTTCTAAGCGACCATGGTCTTCAACCGACTGCTGCGAAGGAAACATGCCTTCTTCTAAACCAGCAATAAAAACCAATGGAAACTCTAAGCCTTTAGCCGAGTGCATGGTCATTAACTGGACCGCAGGTTCATGATCATCGGCTTGTGACTGACCAGATTCTAGCGCTGCATGGGTTAAAAAGGCGGTAAGGGGGCTTTGTTCTTCTTCAAGCTCTGGGTCAACCTCAAAAGTTTGACAAGCGTTAACTAGCTCATTTAAGTTTTCAATACGAGCTTCGGCACGCTCACCTTTTTCGGCTTGATACATCGCCTTTAAGCCTGAGTGTTGAATAACATAGTTGGCTTGCTGGTCAAGATTTAACTTGCTTGAGTCGTCTTCTAGCTGCTCAATAACATTGATAAACTGTTGAATAACCTTGGCACTTCGGCCTTTGAGTTCTTTATTTTGCACCATATGTTGGCAGGCTTGCCACAAGGTACATTCTAAGTTTCTCGCGCCATCACGCACTAAACTTAAGGTTTGATTACCAATGCCACGGGTTGGGGTATTAATGACCCGTTCAAAGGCTGCATCGTCATCACGATTATTTAATAATCGTAAGTAAGCCAGCGCATCTTTAATTTCTTGACGTTCAAAAAATCGTAAACCACCATATATGCGGTAAGGTAATTGCGCTTGAATTAAGGCTTCTTCCATTAAACGTGACTGGGCATTACTGCGATATAAAATTGCAACATCATCAAGTGAACCATCATCTTTTTGCCAATCAGCAATGCGTCCGGCAATAAAACGTGCTTCATCTATCTCATTGAATGCAGTATAAATAGATATTTTTTCACCGGCATCATCTTCGGTCCATAAATCTTTGCCTAGACGGTTATTATTGTTGTCAATCAGCTGATTAGCGGCTTTGAGAATATTGGCAGATGAGCGATAATTTTGCTCAAGTTTAATCGTTTTTGCGCCATCAAAGTCTTGCAAAAAACGTTGGATATTTTCAATCTTTGCGCCACGCCAGCCATAAATAGATTGGTCGTCGTCACCGACAATCATGACCTTGCCACTTTTTTGGCCTAACAAGGTTAACCAAGCATATTGAATCGCGTTAGTGTCTTGAAACTCATCAACTAAGACATGAGCAAAGCGCTGTTGATAATGCTGTAATAACTCTGGATTGTTTAACCAAAGCTCGTGGGCACGAAGTAATAATTCGGCAAAGTCGACTAAACCTGCACGGTCACAAGTATCTTGATAAACCCGATAAACTTTAACAAAAAGTTCTTCAGTTACATCATGTTGGGCATCAATATGTTGCGGGCGTAAGCCTTCATCTTTTTTACCATTGATATACCAAAGAAATTGTTTGGGAGGCCAGCGTTTTTCATCAAGTTCTAACGAGCGCACAATGCGTTTAATCATGCGTAGCTGATCGTCTGAGTCAAGCACTTGAAAACTTTGTGGCAATTTCGCTTCTTGAAAATGCATACGCAATAAACGATGCGCTAAGCCATGAAAAGTACCAACCCACATGCCTTGTACATTACCATCAACGGTTTGTTCAACACGGGCTCGCATTTCAGCCGCCGCTTTATTGGTAAAAGTAACCGCTAAAATACTATGAGGAGATGCGTGTTCAACCTTCATTAACCAAGCAATACGTTGCACTAAAACCCGGGTTTTACCGCTACCAGCACCGGCAAGTACCAGCATATTTTGTAGTGGTGCAGCAACAACATCTCGTTGTTTATCGTTCAACGATTCAAGTAATTCAGAAACATCCATAGCGAGGTAAAATCAAAAAGCGAAAATATAACCCTATCATAGCAAGTTCAGCACTATTTTGATAACGCTATCCTTATGCCAAGCTAACTAATAAAGTGATCAACTTGGCATTAATTTGTCTTCAGGCTAACTTTTTACTGTATTGCTTAAAATTTATTAGTTAAAAGTAATAAATACAATAATTTATGTCAATATTTTGGCGAGCTGCTCAATGTGGTCAAGCGCAAGAGTTGGGAGAACTTTTAGTGGTTTACCGACTTTATATGGGTTTAACCAGGCGGTTTGACAGCCCGCATTAATAGCACCAAAAACATCATTTTTACCACAATCGCCGACATGTAGTAGTTGTTCAGGGCGAATTTGCAAAGCCGTACAGGTTTTATCAAACATATCGCGGTCAGGTTTTAATTTATTGTCAATCGAGGCATGAAAGTGTTCAGTAAAGTACTTGGCGATACCTATTTTTTGAGTATCAACATTACCGTTAGAAATCGCCACTAGCGGCATCTTGCGCTGAAGAAAGCTCAGAAAATCATGGGTCTGTTGCGGTAAAGTAAAGTTACTACGTTGTTCCACAAAATAAGCTAAAGCGGTAGCGGCAAAAATATTGGCCTCTATACTGGTTAAGCCAAGTGACAGAGCACCTAGGTAATAAGTTTTTTCTCGCAATAAACCCACGTCATGCTGTAGTTCTGGTGATTGTACGATAACTTGCTGGCGAAAAGGCCACCAAAAGCTAAAATCAAAACGATATAAGTGGCTATCAATGCCATAGTCACTCAAGCTTTTGTTTAAATAAGCGACCATCTTTTTATCGGTCGCCACCATAATCGGGTGATTGCTATACAGGGTATCGTCTAAATCAAAGCTAATCGCATGAAAGGGGTGTAATCGGCGATAAAATCTCACAATGTTTCTACCTAATAGAGATGTTGATGTAAAAGTTTTGCCACCAATTTTTTAAATTGGTTTAGCAGTAAGGTATCCATGCGTGGATCAAAATGCTCAGCATCTCTGCTACTAATGGCTAAAAAACCTATATCTTCTTGGTTGTGCGTAAGTCGTACTAAAACCACTGATCCAGTGCTTGCTTGAGCAAAAATTAATGCTTGTTCACTTTGTTGTAAGCGGCCAAAATAGTATTCATCTTTACTTAATCGGCTGGCCATTATTTCTGCGCAATCATCAGTAATTAAAGCACTATGATTGACCGCGACCGGCTTTATTAACCATACTTTAAAGGCGTCAAACGATAACAACTCAGTGGTCGCCTGATGCAAACAATCAAGTAATTCTGCTGCGGTTGTGCAATCGAGTAAACGTAAATAAAGATCGCTGTATAAGGCAAATAATTGTTCATTTTGGCTTGCGATCACCATGAGTTGGGTGATTTCTTCTTCCAAATTATGAATTTTTTCGCGTTGTTGTAACAATTGACGTTCAACTAAAGAAATAGCACCACGTTGATGATCTGGTAACCTTAAGCCGGTAACAAACTCGGCTTGACGATTAAAAAACTCAGGATGCTGTTGCAGATAGCTGACAATTAATTCATCGTTTAGCTGTATTTCATCAGCTGATTTTAGGGTCTGTTCACTTGCTTGCATCACTTTATTTTTATCTTTATTCATAGATTTATTTGCCCATCGAAGACATGCACAGCGGGACCTGTCATTTTGACCGAATTACCTGGGCCTTTCCAAAAAATCTTCAATTGCCCCCCAGGTAAATCAACCAAGACTTGTCGATTAAGTTTCTTTTGCATCTGGCCAACAACAACAGCAGCACATGCGCCACTACCACAAGCGAGTGTTTCAGCAGCACCACGTTCATAAACCCGCAGTTTAATATATTCAGCTGACACCACTTCCATAAAGCTAATATTCGCTTGTTGAGGAAAACGTTCATGCAATGACAAAGCTTTGCCCAATTGGTCTACGGGTGCTTCTTTGACATTATCTACCGTTAAAACGCAGTGCGGGTTGCCCATGGACACAACACCACAAAGCACGGTTTCGTCATCACTACGCAGAATATAAGTGCCTTCTGCTTTTTGCGCGGTAAAGGGAATTTTTGCTGGTTCAAATTGTGGTACCGGCATATTGACCGACACATTGCCGTCACGCTCAATAAACAAGGTCATTTTTCCTGCTTGCGTTGACACTTTTATCTTATGTTTATTCGTTAAACCTTTTAAACGGACAAATTTAGCAAAACAACGTGCGCCATTGCCACATTGCCCAACTTCACTGCCATCGGCATTAAAAATTCGATAATGAAAATCTAAATCTGGATCATAAGGAGGCTCAACAATGAGCACTTGATCAAAACCAATACCAAAATTTCGATCGGCCAACTGTTTAATTTGCTCATTCGATAAAAAAACATTTTGGGTGACATTATCGATGACGATAAAATCGTTACCTAAACCGTGCATTTTAGAAAAATTGATTAACATTTACATCCAATCTCACACTATAAAGGTAATAAGCTTTCACCTAGCCACAATTGGCTTAAGGTTTCGCGTTTTCTGACTAAATAACTTGCGCTGCCGTCCACCATCACTTCAGCAGCACGTGGCCGACTATTGTAATTTGAACTCATGGTAAAACCATAGGCACCGGCACTGCGTATGGCGAGTAAGTCGCCTGTACTTATAGCCAGCGCTCGATCCTTACCCAGAAAATCACCAGTTTCACATATTGGACCAACCACATCGTATTGCGCACTGGTTACATCATCACGTTGCTCAACCGGAATAATCGCCTGCCATGCCTGATATAATGCCGGTCTGATCAGATCATTCATTGCCGCATCAACAATAGCAAAATTACGCTCTTCACTGACTTTGATATATTCTACTTCAGTCACTAAAATACCGGCATTGGCCATGATGGCTCGGCCCGGTTCATAAATAAGGGTGAGATCACGACCTGTTAACTTTTGTGCAATCGCTTGGGCATATTCTTTAGGGTGAGGCGGCTGCTCGTCGTCGTAACAAACACCTAAACCACCACCGACATCGATATGCGATAATGTAATACCTTGTTCGGCTAAGGTGTCAACTAAGTTTAATACCCGATCGAGTGCGTCTAAAAATGGGGCAATTTCGGTCAGCTGTGAACCAATATGGCAATCAACCCCTTGAATATTAATATGAGACAAGGTGGCGGCGTATTGATACAAGTTAGGCGCTTGCTCAATACTAATACCAAACTTATTCTCTTTTAAACCCGTTGAAATATAAGGGTGTGTGCCAGCATCAACATCAGGATTAACCCGTAATGAAATGGGCGCCATTTTGTTTAACCCTAGCGCGACAGCTTGGATACGGTCTAACTCTGCCGCGGATTCAACATTAAAACAGTAAATACCTAAATTTAGCGCGTAAGTTATTTCTTCTGAGGTTTTACCAACACCTGAAAATACGACCTTTTTTACATCGCCACCGGCTTCAATCACCCGCATCAACTCGCCTTTTGAGACGATATCAAAGCCTGACCCTAACCGCGCCATGACATTTAAAACCGCAATATTACTATTGGCTTTAACGGCATAACAAACCAGATGTGGGCGCTCTCCAGCCGCTTGGTCAAAAGCATGCCAATGGCGCTCAATAGTCGCTCGAGAATAGATATAAAGTGGTGTTCCGTATTGCTTTGCTAACTCAGCAACCGAACAGTGCTCAGCGTATAATGAATGTTGTTTACGATTAAAAAAGTCCAATGCCGTTATTCCTATGGTTCTAAATTGCTTTTATCACTGCTTTTATCAGTTTCTGGGCTGGTTTTTGGTAAGTTCTCTTGCTGTTGCTCGGGAGTTTGATATAAAGGGCCTTTAATGCCGCAGCCTGTTATGGTGGCTAAACTAAGCAAACAGAAGAAAGTAATTGCAATTTCTTTACGCATAATTGATTTATTCGATTTTTTTCCCATGATAGACGTTTTATAATGCCATGACCAACAAATACCAAGCAAAGATTAAACAATCTTAAGGCGCAGGTAAAAAGGAACAGTTAATGAATGATAGTCAGTACAACTTAGCCGCAGAAAACATCTTATTAGCGATAGAAGAAGCCATCGAAAATTGTGGTTGCGATATCGATTATGAAGGTGTTGGCGGCATGTTAACCCTCACCTTTAAAAATGCCAGTAAAATCATCATCAACAAGCAGGCACCCTTGCATGAAATTTGGGTCGCAACGAAATTTAATGGCCACCATTTTCACTTTGAAAATGATCAGTGGTTTGATAAGCGTGGCGGCGGAGAACTATGGCAGTTTATGTCTAACGCGGTCAGCAAACAAGCAGAAGAAACTATTGTCATTGCTGAGCAATAAATATTGAATAAGGTAACTGAAATGACCCAACAAACCGTACGTATTGCAACGCGTAAAAGCGCGCTGGCGTTATGGCAAGCAGAATATGTTAAGGCAAAACTTGAGTATTTTCATCCGGGTATCCAGGTTGAATTAGTGCCCATGACCACCAAAGGTGACATTATTCTTGATACGCCACTCGCCAAGGTTGGCGGAAAAGGCTTATTTGTTAAAGAACTTGAAGTGGCTATATTAGAAGATCGTGCTGATATTGCCGTGCATTCAATGAAAGATGTACCGGTTGAGTTTCCAGAAGGCTTAGGGCTAGAGATTATTTGTCCGCGCGAAGACCCGCGTGACGCTTTTGTTTCTAACACTATTGATAGCTTGGCCGACTTACCTCAAGGTGCGATTGTCGGTACATCAAGTTTACGTCGTCAATGTCAAATTAAAGCCCTACGACCCGACTTAACTATTCGCGACCTACGTGGTAACGTCAATACTCGGCTTAAAAAGCTCGACAATGGTGAATATGACGCCATTATTTTAGCTGCAGCTGGGCTGATTCGTTTGGAAATGCCAGAACGTATTAGAGAATATATTGCGCCAGAGGTAATGCTACCGGCGAATGGCCAAGGTGCAGTGGGTATTGAATGTCGCATTGACGATGTCAGCATTAAAGCATTGTTAGCGCCACTAGGCTGTGAAGAAACTCGTCTTCGCGTATTGGCAGAACGTGCGATGAATCGCGCGCTTGAAGGCGGTTGTCAGGTACCTATTGGCAGCTATGCTGTGCTTAATAATCAAGAGATATATTTACGCGGTTTAGTTGGTTCGGTTGATGGCAGTGAAATATTAACCAGTGAAATTCGTGGCCACATTAACCAAGCCGCACAATTAGGTAATCAGCTAGCTGAGCAATTATTGGCTAAAGGTGCTGGCAAAATTCTTCGTCAGGTGTATGACCAAGCATAAGCTTAAAATATTAATCACGCGCCCTGAAAAAGCTGGGCGCGATCTACAAGATTGCCTGCAACAACAGGGTTATCAAAGCTATTGTCAGCCGTGCTTTGATTATCAAGACGGTGCCAGCCTTGAGCAATTACAAGCATTACAAAGTCAACTGATTCGGCCACTGGTCATATTTATTAGCGTCGCAGCAGTAGAGTTTGCTAATAAACTGATGCCAATATCCTCATGGTCGACAAAAGAGGTTATTGCGGTTGGGGCTGCCACAGAGCAAGCATTAAAAAGCTTAGGTATAAGCGCCTTAGTTCCTGCAAAGCATGATAGCGAGGGACTGTTGGTGTTGCAGCCATTACAAAACGTGCAAGGAAAAGACGTGCTCATTGTCCGTGGCGATGGTGGCCGAGAACTTATTGCAGAAGATTTGCGACAGCGTGGCGCCTCGGTACATTATTTTGAAAGTTATCGGCGTGTTTGGCGAAGTTGCTCGCCAGAAGTCATCAAAACATGGCATCAACAGCAGATAAATTGTATCTTAATCACTAGTAACGCTTTGCTAGAATTCATAGTAAACTTAATTGATAACTCAGACAATTACTGGCAAGAGCAATGTTTGTGGATTGTGGCAAGTAATAGAATTGCGCTCAAAGCCAAAGAAAGCGGTATTAGCCGAATAATAAATGCCAATGGTGCCAATACCACTGCTATTATTAATGCGCTAGCCTATGAGCAGAAATTAAGTCATATCAAGTAGTATAAACAGCATATTAGCCTAATATATTTAATGTGCGTAGCGCCAACATGTAAGATGGGATCAGTTCATGAGCGATAAAAAACCACCCGAGCAAACCAAAGCCGATAATAATACTTCAGCGGTTGACAAGCACGTTGAACATCAAGCCAACTTATCTGCGTCTTCGAATAAACCGGCAACGGCTGATAATCCAGAAAAATCTCCAGATAAAGCTGAAAATATAACTGAAGCTAAAACAAAGGTCACTGCTGCAAAAAGCACCAGGGAGACTCAGCCATCATCAAATAAAAACCATGATAAGAGCACAGCACCTGTGAAAAATACCGCATCTAGCACATCAAGCAAGTCGACAACTGCCGGTACGGTAACGCTGGCAGAAAAAAGCACAGCAAGCCATGTTAAGCAAAGTACGCAGAAAACTTCAAAAACGGCAGTGGTAGCATTAATGATTGGATTATTGGCTATTGCTGCCAGTGCGGGTCACTATTATTGGAGTGAACAACAAAAAGCTCAATATAGCTTGCAACTTAATGAGCTTGTAAAACGCCAATTAGTCGAAAATCAGCAGCAAATTGCCCAACAACTGTTAGAAAACAAACAGCGTATTGCTCAGCAATTCTCACAAAGTAAACAAGCAAGAACTGCTGAGCTAAACGCGCTGCGTAAAAACCTTGAACAAGGTGATAATCTGACAAAAAGTCACAGTGAAACGCTGGCACAATTACAGCAGCAAGTGGCAAGTTTAGGTAACAACCAACCTAGTGATTGGTTGTTACAAGAAGCTGAATACCTTATTCGAGTAGCGTCAAGAAGCTTGTGGTTAGAAAAAGAAACCAGTGCTGCTATTAGTTTACTTAATGACGCCGACTTACGTATTAAACAATTAAATGACCCCCAGTTTTTCGCCTTGCGTCAAATTATTCAGCAGGATATCGCCAAGCTAGCATTACTACCGACATTAACAACAGATAACGCTATTTTAAAGCTGATGACACTGGCTCAACAAACTCAGCAATTACCGCTAATAAAGACTCATACTTCAGCGAATAATGATCACGAAATCGATGATGAATTAAGCGAAAATGCGAGTGATTGGCGGGAAAATCTTGCTAAAACATGGCACAGTATCACGGCTAAATTTCTTACTATTAGTAAAAAATCAGCAGATTCTAAGCCATTAATGTCTCCCGAGTTTACACAAAACTTACGTGAAAATTTAAACTTGAAGTTACAAACTGCCATATGGGCGGCCAGTAAAATGAATCAAGAAATTTATCAACAATCGCTAATTGAAATTAATCATTGGCTCAAAGATTATTTTGATATGAGCGATATGGGTAACCAGAATTTTTCAAATACTATTCTAAAGTTACAAAACGAAGTTATTAGCGCTGAATACCCGAATAGATTAGATTCTCTGGCAGCCGTTAGACAGTTATTATCTACTAAAAAGCAGCTTGTGATACCGTCGAAAGAAAAGCCTAGTGCGGCTGACGTATCAACAGAAACCGTCACTGAGCCGGTTGCTGTTGATCAGCAAGAGGGCGCGTAATGATAAAAATAATTATACTGATCGTTTTCATCATCGCATTAGTCGCGGTTGCTCCAACACTTATTAGTGACCCAGGCTATATGCAAATATCTTTTGGTGGAACGGTGATAGAATCGACTGTGGTTGCTGGCGTTATCATGTTAACGCTGATTTTTATTACCTTACTGCTTAGCCTTAAATTTTTCCGTGGCGGGCTAAATTTTAGCTTCGCCGCTTGGAATAAAATTGCTTTTGCTAGTCGTCGACGTGCGCTGAAAGATTTTAACAAAGGCATTGCAGCCTATGTGTTAGGTGACTATAAACAAGCAGAGCACTTATTAGCTAAATCATCAGCTAAGGCCTCATCTTTTGAGCAAATCGCTTACCTTGTTGCCGCAGATGCTGCGCAAAAACAAGAGTTAAAACCAAACACCGACCACTATTTATCCTTGCTAGAACAAACCACTAGCAGCTTAAAAGACCCAGGGTTAGAAACGGTATTAATTAAAATTAAATTACTGATCGGTCAGCAGAATTACCCACAAGCACGTACTGTGATCGATCAATACCATAAGCATATCGGGCATGACGCACGGCTGTTATCGTTAGAAATAGAGTTAAGCTTAATTGAACAGCGTTTTGATTATGTTATTAAGCAGTTAAATACCGCTGAAAAACAAAAATCGATTAGTCCAAACACTATCACGCAATGGCAACAGCAAGCGTTTTACGGCGCCTTTAATAGCCAAATTAAACAATATGATAATAATGCTTTGATGGCTTATTATCAGCAACTGCCAAAGAAAGTGAAGCAGTTAGAAACAGTCGTGCTTGCTTATTGTCAGGTCTTAGCAGAAAACCAAGTTAATGCACCTTTAGCCAAATTATTATTACCAATAATAAAAAAAGGGGCAGCAATTAACCTGCTAAAAGCGGTCAGAACATTACCTATTACCCAAGCTGATGAGCTAATGGCGGCGGCACAGAAACACTTACACAGTGCGCCACAAAATGCCCTTTGGTTGTCATTGGTTGCCCACTTTGCCAAGGTTTCACAGCAATGGTTGTTAGCAGAAAAGGCCTTTAATAGCTTAGTAAACCTGGAAGAGAAGCAGTATGATAAAGTCGATTTATTGGCTTTTTCACAAGTCCTTGAACACCAAGGTCAACTTGAAAAGGCGAATCAAGTCCTGAGAAAAATTCACGCATAATGACTCGCGGCTAACAGGCACTGATCAGCAGTAGGTAGACGTATAAAGTTTAAAAGCCCTATTTAATAATGGTTACAACCTAAGGGCTTAAACCGCTATTAAATAGGACTCTTGTCCTTTATGTTTTTGTGTTTTTTGATAAGCACCCTTACCTTTTTTAGCGGTAACTATTTGCTGTTTATACAATTTTGACGTAACAACAGCTGCTAGAAAATTATCTTTAATAACCCCACGGCCTAATTCACAACCACCTTGATTTTTTTGATGTTTTTTTACTTTAGTCTTTGTCATATTAGTTTACCTTTTACTTGGTTTATTAAGTTAAATTACTACAAAATTATTGCTTCGCAACCAAAACGCGCAGAGTATATACGAATGAAAAAATTATGCACAAGTTTTAAATAAGATTAATTAATTACCACCATAAAAACTTATGAAAAAAAATAATAATGTCATGAAAATTAAAGCCGTCGCCCGTCATCATGGTTTATTTATCACCATAACTGGGTTTATAGCTTTACTTATGATGGCTTGGCTATGCAGCTATTATTGGCAGCAAGCACGCTTTCCTTTAATGTTTATGGTCCTTGTTTGCTTAGTGACGATATTTATCGGTTTACTAAAATTAGCTGAACCAGCACACAGTTTGATCCTGACAGCTGAAACCTTAACTTTTCATCATCGTCATGGTCGTTGGCAACTTAATTGGCAACGGATCCGCAACATACATTGCGTGACCAATACGGTCGGCATCAGCCGTGAAGAATTAAATTACGTTGGCATAAAACTAAGTTCGATAGATAGCCTAGCAAACAATATTTCTCTGCGTTTAGCCAACCGGATGATCCACGAACAAAAGCCCCTAATTCACTATTGTATTAAGCATCAATTACTAACTTTTGAGCAAGGTATTTTAAATTTTGAACCTTACATTTTAAAAGATGGTAGCATCATTAAAGGGCCATTAGCCGCTTTTTTGCATCATAGTGAGATATTACATCATGCACTTGGCGCGCACCTATTTATTGCCGCAAGCAATTTAAATGGCTCAATTGACGACTTTGTATTTTTAGCAAATACTTACTTAGCTAATGCGAAAGAAGCCTATTATCTATGAGTATACGCATATAGTGATCATCAATAATCTTTAAAAAAAACCTGTAAATGAGGCCTGTCTCAACCCTGATGAGCAGTTAGACATGTAACCTGGGCATTTACACCTATATCTGTTCGATGAGGTTTGTGAGTTAGTTGTGCGCAGAAAATAAATTAAGGCTGATGTTTATTGTTTCAGACTAAACCCAAGTATTCACGTCCATGTGCTCACCACAATAGCCCTAGGCTATTTTAACCACTAAAAGTGGTCAATAATTTAATAAAATTGTTATTAAATAAAAGCAAAGGCATCAGCATACATATGTTCAATTAATGCGCCTTGTTTAACAAAGTCTTCACGCACAGCAGCGACCATTTCAAAACGGCCAGCTAAGTAAATGTCATAATCAACTAAGTTGTTAACTTCTGCCATCACTACTTTATGTACCATGCCTGTGCGACCTTGCCAATCATCATTCGGCGCTTCAATTACAGGGGTAAATTTACCATTGGGTAACTTATTAATGATGGCCGCTGTTTGCTCTAGCTCATAACACGCACTCGGGTCACGTAAGCCCCAGTAAACGATAACTTCACGTTCAGAATGCTGTAATGCTAAATATTCAAACATAGATTTTATGTATGAAAACCCTGTCCCACCGGCAATAAGTAATAATGGGCGTGTACTTTCTTCGCGTAATTGCGCATTACCCAACGGCATTTCGATGGTAACTTCAGTGTTGGCTTTAATGTGCTCAATAACTTGCATTGGATAACTGTCTGAGCCAAAAGCACCAATTTGTAATTCAATTAATTGTGCACCTGGGGCACTAGCAATTGAAAAAGGGCGTTTATCATCGTCACTCATTACAAAATTTAAATATTGTCCGGCAGAAAAATCAACAGGCTGACTTGGCTTTAAAAGCGCCTTATAAACATGCTCTGTTAATGGTGTTAACGACGCTACCTGACATGTAATCACTTTCATTTATTTTGTACCTTATTACTGCCTGCTTGTTGTTTTGCTACAGTATTATTAGTGTATGAGTTACAGCAATTAGACTAACTAAATACTGTTTTTAAATGGTCTGACTAAGAGATTTTAGTTCTGCTAATTTCTCTAATGGATTAATGAAATCTTTTAAACTACTCTATTAGAATTGAACCAAAAATTTGTCGGTATTATAACGGTTGAAAGATAAAATCCCTAATTGATAGTAATATGATGTAAATTATTTTTTGACTCTGATCGTCATTGCAATACTAAAGCTGCTTTATACCCGCTCGATTGATGCTGACATTACCGTTCCTAGGACTTCGGTCATTACTCCCATACAACTCGACTAATTTACAGCCATCTAAGAACATCACTTCTCGACATGAATAAATCCTTATACTTCGAGTTAGAATAACAAAAAAAACAAAACAAAGCAGGAGCATATTATTGAGCAATAGCAGGCAAGCGTGATTGAAAGGAAAACGGATATCAAATGTTTAGGCCAACTTAGCAGCAGCCATTATTTTTCAATTACTATAAGCAGGTGATTTTATTGCTGATATAAAAATGCCAGCATTTGCTGGCATTTTTAAACAATATTTATCTTGGTATTACTGGCGCTTCATTGAATCAAAAAACTCATTATTAGTTTTTGTCATCGCCAGTTTATCAATCATGAATTCCATCGCGTCAATTTCACCCATTTCATGGACGATTTTACGTAATATCCACATTTTTTGTAATTCATCAGGCTTAGTTAATAGCTCTTCGCGACGTGTGCCACTGCGGTTAAAATGAATGGCTGGGAAAACACGTTTTTCCGCAATTTTGCGTGATAAGTGTAGTTCCATATTACCTGTGCCTTTAAACTCTTCGTAGATAACTTCATCCATTTTAGAGCCAGTATCAACAAGGGCTGTTGCTATGATGGTTAAGCTACCGCCTTCTTCAATATTACGCGCTGCACCGAAAAAGCGTTTTGGACGATGTAGGGCATTAGCATCAACACCACCGGTTAATATTTTACCTGATGATGGAATAACCGTATTGTACGCACGTGCTAGTCGAGTAATTGAATCTAGTAAAATAACCACATCTTTTTTATGTTCAACTAAACGTTTTGCTTTTTCAATAACCATTTCTGCTACTTGAACATGACGACTCGCTGGCTCATCAAAGGTAGAAGCAATAACTTCACCTTTAACTAAGCGCTGCATTTCTGTTACTTCTTCCGGGCGCTCATCAATAAGTAATACCATTAATTCAGCATCGGGATGATTATGGGCAATGCTTTGGGCAATATTTTGTAGTAATAAAGTTTTACCCGCTTTTGGTGGTGCAACGATCAAACCACGTTGTCCTTTACCAATCGGTGACGCTAAATCTAACACACGTGCGGTAATATCTTCAGTCGAACCGTTACCGCGTTCCATCGTCATACGGTTGGTTGGGTGAATAGGTGTTAGGTTTTCAAAAAGAATTTTATTACGAGAATTTTCAGGTCGATCAAAGTTAACTTCATTAACTTTTAATAGTGCAAAATAACGTTCGCCATCTTTTGGTGGGCGAATTTTACCGTTAATAGTATCGCCGGTACGCATGCTAAATCGGCGTATTTGGCTTGGTGATACATAAATATCATCAGGACCGGCTAAATAAGAAGAATCTGCTGATCGCAAAAAGCCAAAGCCATCTTGTAGAATTTCTAAAACACCACTACCAAAAATATCTTCACCACTTTTAGCATGGGCTTTTAAAATGGCAAAAATAATGTCTTGCTTGCGATTACGAGCTAAATGCTCCAATTTCATTGATTCTGCGAGCTGAATTAGTTCGCTGATCGACTTTTCTTTAAGTTCATTAAGATTCATAGTGGTGGGTTCTTAGACTATTTAGGTTGTTATGCTGCGCCGTTTGGCGATTTAGGATGTTTGAGTATGGTGTTGAGATGTTCTTTTGTTCGAAATCTAAATTTAGCATTAAAAAGCAAAGCAGTAAAGGATCACTTAGTTGATCTTTAGCTAAAAAACAAAAAGGCCCGATTATTCGGGCCTTTTTTTATAAATTCTTATCAATAAACTCTTTTAATTGAGTTTTTGATAACGCACCAACTTTAGTGTCAGCGACAACGCCATCTTTGAATAGTAACAGCGTAGGAATACCACGAATGCCATATTTAGGTGGAGTGTTAGAATTTTGATCAATGTTTAATTTACCGATAGTTAATTTACCAGCATATTCTTCAGCAACGTCATTTAACAACGGCGCGATCATTTTACATGGTCCACACCATTCAGCCCAAAAATCAACTAGGACTAAACCAGATGCATTGATTACATCAGTGTCGAAACTTTCATCAGTTAACTGAACAATTTTATCGCTCATTTATATCTCCATTAAAGGTGGCCTATCGCCAATTGGTTAAGATTATACCTTCATCACCATTAATTACCAACATTGATATATAACAGTTATCGACGTTTTATTTCAAAATCAACTAATGCTATCAATTTATTAAGGCTTTTATGTGAATCTAATTTTTATTAATAGCGTAACCTGTTAAGCTAGCGGTATGAAAAAAACACACTTAACAGAAATAAAGTTCTCCGAACTTAAGCTCGAGCCTACCGTGGTAAACGGCCTCGAATCAATGGGCTTTGAATATTGTACTGCAATTCAAGCAAAGTCTCTTCCTATACTCATGACGGGCAAAGATATTGCCGGTCAAGCGCAAACTGGTGAAGGTAAAACTATTGCCTTTTTAGCTGCAACATTTCATCATTTATTACAGAAAAAAGATGTTAGCCACAATCAACCGCGTGCCTTAATTATGGCGCCAACACGTGAGCTTGCTATTCAAATTCATCGCGATGCCATTGAAATGGCAAAAAGTACTGGGTTACGCCTTGGTATTGTATATGGTGGTGAAGGTTACGAAAGTCAACGCCAAGAACTTGAACAAGGTGTAGATATTTTGATCGGCACTTGTGGTCGCTTACTTGATTACTTAAAACAAGGTATTTATAACCTTAGTAATATTGAAGTTGTGGTACTTGATGAAGCTGATCGTATGTTCGATTTAGGCTTTATTAAAGACATTCGTTATATGTTTGGAAAAATGCCGGCAGCGAATGAGCGTTTAAGTATGCTATTTTCTGCTACCTTATCTTTTCGGGTTAAAGAATTAGCTTTTGAACACATGAACGATCCTGACAGTGTTGAAGTAGAACCTGACCAGAAAACCAATGTTCGTATTTCTGAAGAGCTATTTTATCCTTCTAACGAAGATAAAATGTCTTTACTACAAACATTGATTGAAGAAGATTGGCCAGATAAAGCGATTATTTTTGCCAATACTAAACATGTTTGTGAAAAAATATATGCCCACCTTGAAGCGGATAATATTCGCGTTGGTATGCTTACCGGTGACGTTATTCAAAAGAAACGTCTGAAAATTTTAGAGCAATTTACCGCGGGGCAACTCGATGTTTTAGTCGCTACCGATGTAGCGGCACGTGGTTTACATATTGAAGCCGTGACTCATGTATTTAATTTCGATTTACCTGATGACTGTGAAGATTATGTACATCGTATTGGCCGTACAGGTCGAGCGGGTGCTACTGGCCATGCCATTAGTTTAGCATGCGAGCAATATGTTTTTAATTTACCCGCCATTGAAAGCTACATTGATCATTCATTACCTGTCAGTAAATATAATCATGATGCGCTATTGACCGACTTACCAAGACCTAAACCACGCCCGCGTCGTCATAAACCTCACAATGGTGGCCAAAATCGAAGCCGCAATTCAGGTACTAGGCCTCAAAGGAACAGCTAATTAATGACGACCACTTCAATGGAGACTTTATCACCTCTGTATGCCGTGGTCGATTTAGGCTCTAATAGCTTCCATATGTTACTCACTCGACAACTTGCCGATAGTGTGCAGGTTGTTGACAAAGTAAAGCGTAAAGTGCGCCTTGCTGATGGCCTGAGTGCAGAAAACATATTGTCTGAGCAAGCCATGGCAAAAGGCTTAGAATGTTTAAGTTTTTTTGCCGAGCGCCTGCAAGATATCCCCAAAGAAAATATTCGAATTGTTGCCACCGCCACCTTAAGGTTAGCGCATAATCGTGCTGATTTTATGGCCAAAGCTGAGAAGGTTTTGGGGCATAAAATTACCTTGTTAAGTGGCATTGCTGAAGCTAAGCATATATACCTTGGCGTAGCTCATACCAGTTATAGCGCAGATAAACGCTTAGTTTTAGATATTGGCGGTGCTAGTACTGAAATTATTGTTGGCCGAGGCTTTAGGGTCAAACAAGCCCATAGCCTTAACTTGGGTTGCGTCACTTATAATCAACAGTTTTTCCCCGATGGTACGCTTACGGCTGAAAACTTCGCTAATGCAATATCCGCCGCTGAACAGACTATTGCAACGGTAAAAGCTGGTTTTTGTGATATCGGTTGGCAATGCGTATTAGGAGGGTCAGGTACTATGCAAGCATTAGCCGAAATGTTGATTTATCAACATAAGCCTAGTGTGCTTTCATTGGACTTTCTTTATCAGGTTCAAAAAAAATTACAAACCTTTGAGCATATCAAGGATATTAATTTACCTGGTTTATCAACAGAAAGAAGCCCTGTGATTGCCAGTGGCTTAGCTATTCTTATTGCCTTATTTCAACAATTTTCTATTCAACAATTAACACTATCTAGTGGAGCCTTACGTGAAGGCTTACTATACGAAATGTTGCCCAATAGTCACACGACTAATATTCGCCAGCGCACTATTCAGGCGTTAAGCCAACGTTTTCATATTGATCAACAACATGCCGATAGTGTTAAGCGGCAAATTCGCACGCTGTTTACCCAATTGAAAAGCACATGGCATTTACCTGAGGGCAATGCATTAGCGTTATTATTGGCCAGTGGGGACTTGCATGAGATAGGCTTATTGCTTGAATACAAATACCATCAACAGCACAGTGCCTATATTCTTACTCATGCAGATCTCGCGGGCTTTAGTCAGCCAGATCGGCAATTACTGGTTAGTTTGGTTACACTTTATAAAGGTGATATCAACCAAGCGCTTATTGAACAACAATCAGCGATAGACGCTGATTGTGCGACAAAATTATTAATTATTCTTCGCTTAGCGGTCAAATTGTGCCGTCGCCGCAAAGACGATAAATTACCAAACTACCGCATAAGGCTCAATGAGAAAGCTTTGCACTTGTCCTTACCCAAAGTTTGGCTCATGCAACACGCGCTAATTCATGATGAATTAAAGCAAGAAAATGACCATATTGCCCGCCTAGGTTATCGCTTGCACATTGACTGTGAAAATGAATTAAGTGTCTTGGCCACGCCAGACTGAAAAATCATCAAACTTGTACTGTTAACACTTATAATAATTAGCGTCTGGAAGAAAAATCGGCCCTTGCTCCTGAGCATAAAAAAGCCGTGCTATATAGCACGACTATTAATGACAGTAAATTCAGCACAGCTTTGAGTATTTCAACGGCTGTTTACGCGCTTTGTTCTTCTTTTAACCAACGCGCTACTCGCTTAGCAAAATAGGTAAGAATGCCATCTGCTCCAGCTCGCTTAAACGCCAACAAACCTTCCATTACACAAGGTTTTTCTGCTAACCAACCATTTTGAATTGCGGCCATGTGCATGGCATATTCACCACTGACTTGATAAGCATAAGTCGGCACTTGAAAATTATCTTTTACTCGGCGCACAATATCTAAATATGGCATACCTGGCTTAACCATCACCATATCGGCACCTTCATGAATATCTTGTGCGACCTCATGCAAGGCCTCATTACTATTGGCGGGATCCATTTGATAAGAAAATTTATTACCCCCTTTGATATTACCTGCAGAGCCTACCGCATCACGAAACGGACCATAGTAGCTAGAGGCAAATTTGGCAGAATAAGCCAGTATTTTCGTATTAACAAAATGGTGCAGCTCTAACTCTTGACGAATGGCGCCAATACGACCATCCATCATATCTGAAGGAGCAACAACATCAGCACCCGCTTGTGCATGAGACAAGGCTTGTTTAACTAAAATATCCTTAGTCACGTCATTAAGCACATAACCGTTATCATCGATAATGCCATCTTGACCATGGGTAGTGAATGGGTCTAAGGCAACATCAGTGATCACACCTAAGCTTGGAAAATTTTCCTTCACTGCTCGTACGGTGCGTTGAGCCAAACCATCAACGTTATAAGCTTCTTCAGCCAACAGTGATTTTTTATCAGTCGGGGTTACTGGAAAAATAGCAATCGCAGGTATGCCTAAATCGACCAGTTCCTGACATTCTTCTAATAACAGATCGATACTCTTACGTTCGACACCCGGCATAGAGGTAATAGCTTCACACTGGTTTTCACCTTCTAAGACAAAAACAGGGTAAATCAGATCATTTACACTCAGTTGATGTTCTGACATTAAACGTCGTGAAAAGTCATCAGAGCGCATGCGACGCATACGACGGGCGGGATATTGGCCAAAGACGTTGTTCATACTTATTTCCTATAATAATTTAATTTTACTTTTCTATACGTATAACCATGCCCATTGAGTTAATGTATTCACAATTTTGCTTATCAGCTTTTTAAGCTGGCTCCTAGGAAACTCAGTAGCTATTAAATGAAGGCTCAAAATGTATGATAAATAACTATACCCAACATATTTTGCTTTTTATCAAATCGCTACTGAAGCACTAAGTTGACAGATTCATTATTTCAATGGGTATTACTTGTACTTGATCTCGACCCGCTTGCTTAGCTTTATACAGAGCCTTATCCGCCCTATCAAACATGATTTCAGGTGTCATACCTTGCTCTTGCTGATACGTTGTCACACCACAACTGACGGTTAAATGAATAACGTTTTCATGATTGAAAATATGTTGCTTGCGCACACTTTGACAAATTTCTTCTGCCAAAGCTAAAGCCCCTTTTTTATCTGTTTCAGGCAGGACCAAGCAAAACTCCTCTCCACCATAGCGACAAGCAACATCAGTACTGCGGCGCAATAAAACGTTAATCATACTAGCCACTTCAACAATGCATTTATCACCGGTTAAATGGCCATAACTATCGTTCACTTTTTTAAAATAATCGATATCAATCAAGATCAGGCTAAGGGGTGTTAAGTTACGGCGACTACGCCTAAATTCTGCCATTATTTTTTCATCATAATAACGACGATTATAAAGCCCTGATAATTCATCAAGGGTATTTTTTTCTTTTAACGTTTGATTGACTAATTCTAATTCTTGCAGGGCAATATTTAATTCTAAAGTTCTTTCTTGCACTCGATTTTCCAATTGCTCTTGGCTTTCATCATGTAAAGTTAACAACTTTTTCTGAGTAGTGTAGGAAATTTTTGCTCTGGCTAACACTTGTTGTTGAGCTGATTTTTCATCTCGGATATGGTAATAATATTTACGCCCCATCAAATAGCTCATCATAATCGCCATAAACCAAAAAGCCAGCATATCTAGACCATTCATCATCTGAGTAGAAAAGTGCCAGTAATAGAGTAAATAATTAATAACATTAAAGCTTAATTGCACCAGCAGAATGAGTGAATATATTTTTGGTAAACGCCCCCTGTTTTCTGTGATAGTACTAGTAACGTAGAGTAGCGCAAGCAAACTAATACTTATGGGTATTTGGGTTAATAACCAAGTAGCTCTATCGTTAAATATATAACTTAAGGGCACCATAATCGCCATGATAATGGTTAAGGCGAGTAATAATTGATAATTATTTTCACCAGACTTTTTTAGGGGAAATAATTTAATCGTAAAGCAGAAAAACAGCATGTTAGACAAGTTGGCGAGTAGTAAACCTTCAGTATTGAGGAGATAAATACTGTCAGTGAATAGGCCAAAAAATGACATGCCACCAGCAACCAAAATACTGAGCGATTTTAGGGCAAAAAATAACGCTAAAATTGCCATACTGCAACTATGCATGGCGCTAGCCCAAGTAAAGCAGATTAAAGACAGGAGCAAACTGCTACCGATAAATATGTGCTGTATAGGTAAGGGTAATAACAAACTTGGCTTAGTAAGCAAAAGCATACCTTGAGCATTCACCACAGCAAGTATTAACAAGGCAATAAAAAAACCAATAATAGTGAGGTATAAATTACGCATTGCGAGTACTTAAATTGAAAACGCTTTCACTATTAAGGCTCGTTTGTTTGATAATTTCCTGTTCACTATAACCCATTAATTCGGCTAACACAGTGACAATATAAGGTAAGTAGCTGGGTTCATTTCGGCTACTTTTGGGTTTTGGACGAATGTTTCTTGGCGTTAAATAAGGCGCATCTGTTTCGATCATCAGTCGTTCTAGTGGAATAAAAGGCACAATATCGCGTAACGCTTGACCTCGACGCTCATCGCAAAGCCATCCTGTAATACCAATATACATGTCAGCATCTATGCACTGCTGTAACTCTTTTTGATTGCCGGTAAAGCAATGGGAAACCATCGCGGGAATACGAGCAATATAAGGTTTTAAAATTTCAAACCAAGGTTCGAAAGCATCACGTTGATGTAAGAATAAGGGTAATTGAAGTTGCTCTGCTAACGCTACTTGCTGAGTAAAAACGTTTTTCTGATTGACGGCACTTGAGAAATTACGATTAAAGTCTAGTCCGCACTCACCAATCGCTTTAACGCAGCTATTTTCAGCTAAATCAGCTAGTTGTTGTTGGAAGTTTTTCTCGGCATGGTCTGCGTCATGCGGATGAATACCGGCAGTACTATATAAGTAGTCTGGATAGTGCTGGCAAAGCTCAATCGCTTGCTTACTTGCAAAAATATTAGTGCCAGTTACCAGTAAGGCATTAATGTTTTTTGCTTTAGCGCGGGCAATAACAGCAGAAAGATCTTTGTCAAACCGTGTATTTGTTAAGTTGACACCAATATCAATCAAGTGAATATAAACTTTTTATTTCAAACGTTTAACACGAATTTTTCTATTGGAATCTGGGAGGTTTTTCTTCAAATAAACCGCACTCATAAAGCCTTTTTTAAGTAAGACACTATCGCCGACCTCAACCTTAAGAAAGTCATTATCAGTTTGCTGCCACTGTTGACCGTTGGTAAAGGTGAAGTGCCATTTATTGTAGTGATCTTTACTTAACTGCTCAATAGTCAACACAACCTGTAGGTCTTCTTCAGCTACTTTATATGTGGCTAAATGTTCTGCACCAAAGTCTGCTACTTTTGTCGACGTAGGAGCCATGGTAGTTTCGGCTTTAGCCTCGGACGTATTTTTTTCCATTTTAGCGATCACATTGACGGGTGGCACAGCTTGCTTAGCTAAGTCATCAAAACAGACCAAACGCGCTAAATTGTCTTGAATTTTTAGACATTGGGTTAAGCTGCCATTGAGTGTTTCTGCTTTTGTTGTTAATGATAACAAGGTCAAAATAGCAAGCGATATAATAGAATTCTTTTTCATTATTGTTCTTCCTTTGATTCTGTTTCTTCCTCTGTTCGATAATAAACAGAGGCGATAATAACACCTAACTCAAATAGTAGTAACATGGGTAATGCCAGCATGGTTTGAGAAATAATATCTGGTGGTGTTAACAACATACCAACGACAAATGCACCAACGACAATATAAGGGCGTTTAGTGCGCAAGCTAGCTGGAGTTGTTACCCCAGTCCAACACAGTAATATAATGACAATAGGGATTTCAAATGCGGCACCAAAAGCAAAAAATAGTTTTAAAACAAAATCCAAGTAGCTGCTAATGTCTGTTGCAATGGTAACGCCATCGGGTGCTACCGAAGAAAAGAAGGCGAAAGCAACTGGAAACACCACATAGTAAGCAAAGGCAATACCGCCATAAAACAATAATGTACTACCCAGCATTAAGGGGGCCATTAAGCGTTTTTCATGCTTATACAAACCCGGCGCAATAAATGACCACAATTGATATAAAATGTATGGCATGGCAATAAATATAGATAAGACAATGGTAAGTTTAAATGGCGTAAAGAAGGGGGATGCTACATCAGTCGCGATCATTTGCGTACCCTCTGGCATAACGGCCAAAAGTGGCTTTGCGACATATTGGTAAATATCTTGGGCAAAGTAAATCAACGAACAGAAAACAACCAACACACCTAACACTGCATGCAATAATCGTGTTCTCAGTTCTAATAAGTGATCAAATAATGTGTGATTTTGTTTAACGGCTGAACTCATTTACCCTGCTTTTCATTTTTATTATCATCGAGTGGTTCAACTTTTTCAGACGAGTCCGTTGTGTTTTCAACTGTTTGATAAGGATTATTGACCATTGCTGCCGCTTCTTCTAGTGACTTCACTGAGGCTGCAACTTCTGGTGATAAGTCTTTCATGCCAGCTTGTTCAGCTTTCTTTAAATTAGCATGGAGTTCATGGATACGTAGCTCTTCGGTGAGTTCATTTTTAACGCCCTCACTAAAATTACGCATGCTATTTATCCAGCTACGCACAGAACGAATTGCCACGGGTAATCGCTCAGGCCCTAGTACGACCAAGCCAATAATAGCAATTAATAGCAGTTCCCAAAAACCTATATCAAACATTAGACTTGGTCTTTCTCTTTTTCAGCCGCAGTGCTTTTTTTGGCTGTTTTATCACCTAAACTGTCGTTATTAGCTAAATCTTCTTGGCTAGCGTCTTCTTTTTTTGCTGTATCGTCAGTTACTGCACTTTTAAAGCCTTTCACTGCTGATCCTAAATCAGTGCCCAAATTACGTATTTTTTTTGTGCCAAATAACAATACGACAATGACCGCAATAATTAATAATTGCCAAATACTTATACCGCCCATAAAAAACTCCTATAATTTATTTGATTTCATTATAAAGTTTATAGAAAAAAAATCACCAACTGATATGATAAATAATGAGGTAAAACAAATTTTGATAAGAATGTATTGTAAAAATCAGTGTTATTGGTATTTTTGCCTAGTGTTATTTTACTTTGTATTTGCAAATTCAGCACAAGCTTATGCTTCAGCAGAAGTAAAAGTGCCCGCTGAACAAAAAGATGAACACTGGATGCAAGGATTGCATGAAACGGTTTCTGACTCCGTTTATCAATCTGCGAAATGGTTTGATAGTTTTTTTATTGCAAATGATAGTGAACAACAAAGTCCAAAAACAACCGCAAAAATTAGTTTTGCTTGGTTGCCAAAAAGTCGTGACTGGAGTGAAATCAAGCCGCGCTTTCGATTACGTGTTAAATTGCCGCATTTTCAAGACAGAGTTAGTGTGGTGTTATCTGACGAAACAGATGATGAACTAAACAATCTACCGCTAGAGTCGGTCAACAGCAATTCGAGCACTGAAGAAGAAAAATTTTCTTTAGCACTAAACTATACCAAAGATAAAAAAAATGACCGATTAATGAACTATCGTTTGGGTATTTCAGGTGGAGATATATTTGCTAGAGCAAAACATAAACGCCGATTAACTATTAATACCAAGCAAGGTTTTTTAGTCGAACCGTCAATGTATTACTACCTTAATGATGGCTTTGGCGCTAAATTATTGTTGGAATACGATTATCAATTAAGTAGCAAATCACTTTTTCGTCTAAATTATAGTATTCGAGGCTCGGCAGCATTTAGTGGCATTCGCTGGAAGCATGGTTTTTATAAACTAAATCAAATAAGTCACACCACGGCATCAGTGCTGAGCTTACAAGCTGAAGGTGAACGCAACGGCGCACGAGGCTTTGTTATTGATAAGTATACCTTAAGTTATCGGTACCGCTTTAATGCTTTGCGCGATTGGTTGTTTTTTGAAGTAGAGCCTTTTGTCGAGTTTCCCGAGCAAGACAATTACAACACAACCCCGGGTATTGCTTTACGTATTGAAGGATTTTTTCACAAGGGTTAGCGCTAACTTGTTCGAGCGTTAAACTAGGTCTGAATAATTGCTACCGCATTACTGTTAGTATCACTTTCATTTTCAGTATTATTGTCCACTATTTTTCCTGGCCGGCTAATATAATAGCCTTGGCCAAATTGACAACCTACGGTTTGTAGCTTTTTGAACATGGCTTCAGTCTCGATGCCTTCAGCTACAAGTTGGTAGCCAAATTTTGTCCCCAGCTCATGTAAGGCTTTAATTAAAGATAAGTTTTTATCGTTGTGATTTAAAGTATGGATAAAACTGCGATCGAGTTTAATAAATTCAAATGGGTAGTTATGTAAAAAATTAAACGACGATAAACGAGCACCATAATCATCTAAAGCTAACTTAACGCCAAGCTCTTTCAATCTCTGTAAGCCTTTAAGTGCTAGTTCGGTATGTCGAGCAAAAGCAGATTCATTAAACTCGAGAATCAGTCGTTCAGGCTCAACCGTATTAGCACTAATTAAAGCCATTAATTTTGCTAATTGGTTCGCTTGAATTAAGTGACGGCCTGAAAGGTTGACACCAATATAAGTGTGCTCATATTCTTTTGACTGTTGCCATCGCTTTAATTGTATACAAACTTGTTCAATCACCCAGGTTTCTATATCTAAAATCATACCGGTGTCTTCTGCCATAAAAAGAAAATCACTCGGGGTTAATAAGCCCTTGGTTGGATGCTGCCAACGTAAAAACACTTCAAAACCTATAGTTTTAGTTGAGGTTAAATCTGAAATTTGCTGATAATGTAACTCAAACTGTTTACTTTTAATGGCTTGCCTTAATTCTTGCTCAAGCGTCATGCTGGCAATAATTTTTTCCCGCATGCTGTCTTCAAAGAAAACGTATCGACTGCGGCCTAAACTTTTTGCTTCATACATTGCTGCATCAGCATCACGTAATATTTCGCTGGCATCTTTATAGCTAACCCGACTTTGAGCAATACCCATACTGGCATTTGAATACAAGGTATGGCCCTCAAGTTCAAAGGGTTGCGCAATTGATGTAATGATACGAGATGCAATTTCTTCAATATCTTCAGGTACTTGCAATGAGTCTAATAACACCACAAACTCATCACCACCTAACCGGGCTAAAATGTCATTGTCGCGCACACAATGACCTAAACGGCGCGCAATTTCGATTAAGAATTGATCGCCAGCGTGATGTCCTAGGGTGTCGTTGATCATTTTAAAGCGATCTAAATCAATAAATAAAACGGCAAACCTATGGCTAGGATGGCGCTTTAAATGCCGAATAGCATAGGTTACACGCTCTGAAAACATCGATCTATTCGGCAGTTGTGTTAAAGCATCATGATGTGCGTCATGAAACAAACGCGCCTCTGCTTTTCGACGTTCTTCAATTTGCATGCGTAAATTGAGATTGGTTGCTTGGAGTTCTTGGGTGCGTTTATTGACTATCTCTTCAAGCACTTCATGGTCTTTTATTGTTTGTTGTTGCGTGTTTTGTCGTAAAATTTCAATTGCAATATGGTGACTAACAAAACGCATAAGCTCGAGATCTTTACTGTGATAAGCATTTTTGTCTTGATAATGCTGGATACCAATAACCCCAAAGATCTCACCCTGATTAGATAAAGGAGCGGCCAGCCAAGCCTGTGTTAAGGCGAAATCAGGATATGGCGTGCTAAAATCATCTTGTGTTACTTCACCCTCTGCCGCTAAGGTGTACATTATGTTATCGCTTAACAGAATAGGTTTACCCTTTCTTATGACCATTTCAGACAGGCCGTCACTGAGCTTTCTCGTCACGGGCTGTGCAAATTTCTCATCACAATAGTAAGGAAATTCTAATTGGCTTTTATTTTCAGATAATAAGGCGATATAAAAATTTTTTGCGGGTAACAACTTATTAATTTCGTCATGCAATGCTTGATAAAATTCTGATATAGCTTGCGATTTTGTTGTTAGCTCAGAAATATTAAGCAGTACTTGATGTGTTTTAACTGCCAATTGCCTTTCAACAATTTCACGCTGTAACTCTTGATTGGTTTGCGTTAATTTAACGGTACGCTGTTGAATACTAGACTCTAATAACTCTCTACTTCGAACGCGATCTATAGCTGTGACTAAATGTTCAGCAATAAACTCTAAAATTTGGCAGTTTTTTTCAGAAAAATAGCGTTTTTTATCGTAACTTTGTAGAGAAATAACACCGATAACCTGTTCGCCACGTTTTAATGGCACACCAAGCCAATCTGCCCATACTGAGCCATACAAGACAATTTTATCCGCTTTGGCCAGTGCCATTCTTTCTTTTGCAGAACAATGTAGTGGTGCTTGGCGTTGTAAAACTAAGCCGGTTAGACTTTTTCGTCCTTTAGCTAAATTAAGATCTTCATGTAAACGCTTTTCTACAGGATTATGGCAGTAAGTTAATTGTAATTCGTTAGAAGTGTTTAATAAGGCTATATTGAAACTGTCAGTAGCTAGTAAGGTTTTAATCACAGATTCAAGACCGTGATAAAAGGCATCTAGATCGGTTATTGAACTGGATAATTCAGACAGTTGTAACAAACCCGATTGCATGCTTTTAAGCTGTCGATACTTTTTAAGTAGCGATTTTAACTTAGGAAGTTGGCGTGTCGCATGAGTATTTTCCTTCGCCATCAAGTCCATTTATAGATTCCGCTTTATCATTAGTATTATTTTTATACGACTAGTCTAACAAAATAAATAGGGTTAGCGAGACCTTAGCGTCATTTATTCTTTAATTATAATCACATAAGCTCAGTTTTGACTATAAATGTCAAAATAGTAGCGCTTTCAACTCAATGAGACTGTTATACAGCCTGCATAAATGATAAAAAACATAGTTTAACCATAGTTTAACTATGTTTTTTTTATGAGTAATTATGCACAATTACATAGTAAAGGTGAAAGTTGCTTGATATAACTAGATGTTTTAATAAGGATGCTTTTAATATGATTTCATTATCCGCAGTGCAATGCCGCATTATCGGTGTGATGCTAGAAAAAGAAACGACTACACCAGAGCAATGTCCTCTTTCTATCAACAGCATTACCTTAGGCTGCAATCAAAAAAGTAACCGTGAACCTGTGATGTCACTGGCAGAAAATGAGGTGCAAAACGTTGTTGATGAACTGGTACACATGAATCAGTTAATGATAGATCAAAAAGCTTCAAGCCGAGTAAATAAATACTTTCATCGCTTTTGTAATACTGAATTTGGCAATTTACAATTTTCAGCCCAGCAAAGAGCCATTATTTGCGTGTTATTCCTAAGAGGGCCACAAACACCAGGAGAGTTAAGAATACGTACCAACCGTCTAGCTGACTTTGCTGATGTCAGTGAAGTTGAAGTGGCCTTAAATCAATTACAAAACCTTAACAACCAAACGCTAGTCAAAAAACTCGAGCGAGAGCCAGGAAAGCGCGATTCCCGTTATGCACATTTACTCTCAGACCTTGATGCAGCTGACTTAGCTCAAAGGGACTTAGTTAAAGGGAACTTAGCTGAATCGAGTGTCACTCAAACAGAAAATATTGCCTTGGCAAGTGATGATAAACTAGCTCAGCGAGTAACCGTGTTAGAGCAACAAGTGGCGGTATTAACAGAACAAATGGCTTGTTTAACTGAGCTACTTGAAGACAAGTGACGATTAATTTCATCGCCGTGTGGAGCCAGTTTAGGTAACACTTTTACTTGATTGAATTCTTTTGATTATTCTTTTGATTCTTCTTTTGATCATTATTGCAGATGGACTAACCCGCTATCATCACGTTCAAAACCATGGCAGATATAACCGCTTTGCGGACGTTTTTTCTTGGCGATTTGATGGAAATGCTCATAGCCGACTGAAAAGGCAAATGGGTTGGCGTTGTAGTCGGCGTAAGCTTGATCACTGCCGTTCTTCGCTTCTCTGACGCCAGCAGCGAATGAGCTTAAAAAGTCATCTCTGTTATTGAGCAAAATGGTGGTGGGGCCATTTACATCTTCAACGAGTTCAAACGCGCCGAGTGCAATATACTTATCAACAATTAGGTTATTGAATACGCCACAGTATTGTTCAGTTTCTTGATCATAAGCCACGGGTGAGTCATCGCTTGCTTCCATTAAAGAGACAAACAACTCTCTTACTTTTTTTGAAATCATAAACTATTCCTTTTCAAGCGGTATTTGCGTCGTCAGCTTAAGTTTAAGCTTTCACGCTTATTTGCCATTATAAAGCTTTGATTCATTTTACGGCAATGCTGCTCTCTGCTATAGCGTAAGAAGAGCTTTAGCGGGTTAAGTTGATAACATCAATTGCCAGCCAACTCAGCCCGCGGCCAGCTTAACTACTGACTATGTGAACGGACAAATGTTAACTGCCTAATATTTTAAGTGGTAGCGACAATGCGTCATTGCCTGTTTGGCCCACCAGCCAAATAATGGCAGATAAACCCCCAACGGTAACGACATACCATAACGTGGAGACAATTTGTGCATAGCGATTAAGGGGCAGTAACTGGCTTAAATGCCGGCGTTTATATTCAAAAAATATTTCTATGCTACCAATAGCCAGTAAAAAGCCTAACAACGCTAAACCAAAGTAATAACTGATATAAATACCCAGCGCTGCGCCTAAGGCACAAGCGACTAAACCTACTTTAGAGTTGATTGAAAAAGCGATGCTTTTCAGCACATGGCCACCGTCTAACGGCAATATGGGCAATAAGTTAAATAAATTGAGCAGGGCATTAAATACGGCCAAGCCGGCGAGTATTTCTATATCGGTCAGCCAATAACCCACTAAGCAAGCGATAGAAAGTATTAAGCCGAAAAAGGGCCCCATAATTGAAATAACAATATCTTGCCAGCGGGTATTAATTTTGTCATCGCTCAGCGCTAAACCGCCAACAAAGGGGATGAGATATATACCTTTAGTTTTCAAGCCAAAGTATTTCATCGCTCTAATATGACCATATTCATGAAAAACGAGGCAAAGAATCAGTGCGATGGCAAACTCAATAGAGAATAACCAGCTATAAGCCGCCAAACTGCCGGCAGCAAATAACACTTTAACCACCTTGGCACTTTTCAATAGCTTCAAGCCAAGGCCAGCCATACCGACTAAACTAAATTTAATTGGTTGCTTTTCCCCTTTGACGATTTGGCGTTGCTCTATGTCTTTTTCATTGAGGGTATTATCGTGTAATAGCTCGTTATTGACTAACAGTTGAAATTGCAGCGCAAAAGGTTGCCATTGCAGTGAACCCTTGAGTTCTACGGGTAATTCACCATGCTCATTTTGTAGGGTAAATTTATGTGTAAATGACTCACTGTCGGCATGAGCATTAATTTGTGAGACACATTGCTCATCCCAAAATACTTGCTGCCATCCGGCCATTGACCCTTCTAATCTTAGTGTTTTTCCTAGACATTCTACTTCTAATAATTGCAATTAATTAACTCAGCATATAAAACCTTGCCCGATTATCGCTATATTTTCAGCCGCATCAAGGTTTATTGACAAAACATTAAGGACAGTTAATGTTTTAAAATATTTTGCACCTCATTTATTTGGCCCTGTTGACGTTAATTGTTGCCGCCTTAGACCGCATTAACTTGGCTATTCATATTGTGCCCATCAGGTTAATTTCCTGTTTAACGCTTGACGGACTCAAGTGTGAGCGACAAAAAAATGACCCAAAGCTATATGGCGATCTGTAAAAGCAAGCTTAGTTAAAAGACTTACTTTATCTCTAAGCTATCAAGCGTGCTGTAAAATAGAGCCATTTATTGGTTATTGCTCATCTCGTGTGACCGCTAAAACGCTGGCGACTAGGTAATCCATATGTTGCTCTGGAATTGATGCCAGATTAATGCGTCCGTTATTCAAGCCGTATATGGCATATTGATCTCTGAGTATTTCCATTTGCTCTGCGGTTGCTGGCAACATAGAAAACATGCCTTCTTGAGATAAAATATAATCAAAATAATTATCGCCTGAGTGTTGACGAAAGGCCGCGCAAAGTTTTGCTCTGATGGCTTTAATTTTAATATTTATCTGTGTCAGTTCATCCGACCAAACTTTTCTCAGCTCAGGGGTTTTAACAATGGTTTTTACAATTTCAGCGCCATTAGACGGTGGTACCCAATAAGTGGTTTTACTCATAATAGCAAGTTGAGCTTGCGCTTTGTCTGCTTCTGCTTGTGTTGGACTTAAAATATAAGCCGCACCGACTCGATCACTGTATAAACCGAAGTTTTTTGAACAACTTACGCAAAGTGCTAGGCGATCAACCGTATTAGCGATAGTCAGTAAGCCAGCAGCATCTTCATTTAATCCGTCGGCAAAGCCTTGATACGCGGTGTCGATTAAGGGTAAAAATCCGGTAGATTTTGAGAGCTGAGCAATTTGCTGCCAATGTGGCAATGTTAAGCGTAATCCTGAAGGGTTATGGCAAGAGCCGTGCAAGAGCACAACATCATTTTCGCCTAATTTTTCAAGGGTATTGAACATGCCCATTTCATCAAGCATCATGGTTTTTTTGTTAATAAAAGCGTATTCCTCATAAGCCAAACCGGCGGCTATAATGGTGGGAATATGGTTGGCATAGGTTGGGTCACTTACCCAAATTTTGGCCTCAGGGTTGGCGAGCTTAATTAAATCTAATATGGCGCGTAAGCCGCCACTGCCACCGGCTGTTTGAATGCCATTGACGTAGCCATTCACTGTTTGGTTTGCAAACACCATTGCTTGTAGTAATTGCACATATTCAAGATCACCTTTTGAACCCACATAGCTTTTATTTCGTCCGGCATTGGCGAGCATTTGGTCGGCTTGCTTTACTGCTTGCATTAGCACGACCTTGTCATGGCTATCTTTATAAACGCCTACGGTTAAATCAACTTTAAAAGGCCTTTCATCTTGAGATGAACGTGCCATCAACTCTATAATTTCGTCAGTAGCAGGTAAGGGGATATTGGCAAACATGAGTTCTCTTTAATTAACTAATCAATAAGTAAGGTAATCGAATATATTCAAGGCAAGAGTATACGCTATTATTTGCCATGATTTTTAGCCGAATTATTTAGTAGGATGATAAGGCAAAAAATATTTAAGGCCATATTTTCGATACTGGCATTGGTGAATCTCAAGACAAAAAGCAGTCAGTAACATTATTCAAAATTTCACTAACTTTACTAATTTAAATAAATAGCCAATACAAAAGGCCGATAGGTTAAGTATCGGCCTTTAAATTCAGCTAAATCACATTGGGGGTTTATCGGCACTTCGGCTTATTAAACCTTCAAGTTAGAAAAATAGCTTGCATGAGATAATACACTTTATACTCGTTAAGTTATTCGTTTTCAGCATAACCTGCCCAAATATCAGCATTAACGGTCGCTTTCTTTTTGCGTTTTTTCTTACCGCTGCCTTCAGGTGCGGCCATAGGTTTCTCTGCGGCTAAAATTGAATCATCGCTAATTTCATCGGCCTCAAAACCTTCGACTTGCTCACGTTCAAGCCAAATTTTATTCTTTTTCTCGATCACTTTAAAGTGATGATAATCTTCATGATCGATAAGTGATATCGCCAAGCCTACCTCACCCGCACGGCCACTTCTGCCAATACGATGCATGTAGTCTGATGGACTTCTGGGTAAGTTAAAATTGATCACCACGGGCAGTTTTTCAATGTCTAGGCCACGGGCAGCAATATCAGTGGCAATTAACACAGCAATCTCGCCGGCTTTAAAGCCGTCAAGCACTCGACTACGTTCGCCTTGGCCTTTATCGCCATGAAACACGGCAGCAGTAATACCATGTTTAGCCAATTTTTCAGCTAAATGTTCACAGTGGTGTTTGGCATTGACGAAAATAAGCGCTTGTCGCCATTGCTGTTGCTGAATTAAATGCGCTAATACCGCTGTTTTTTCGCCCTTGTTAACAGTAAAAACTCGCTGTACCAAGGTGCTGGCGTCGCTACTTTGTAATTGTATTTCAATCGGGTTGTTAAGCAGTTCTTGGGTTAATGCCTTGACTTGCTCAGGGAAGGTCGCTGAAAACAATAAGGTTTGTTTTTTCTTTGGTAATAAGGCTAACAACGCAGAGAGTTCTTCAGTAAAGCCGAGACTTAACATTCTATCGGCTTCATCAAGCACTAAGGTGTTGACCTTATCGAGCTTAATCGCATTACTTGAAATTAAATCCAGTAATCGACCGGGTGTTGCCACCAAAATATCACTGCCGCCACGTAAGGCTAGCATTTGCGTATTGGCTGATACACCACCATAAACTGCCACGGTTTTTATTTTGCCGTTAAAATGCACGGCATAAGACTTAATGCTGTCAGCTACTTGCTTAGCAAGTTCACGCGTAGGCACCAAAATGAGGCCAGTAACATAGTTACCTTTAGTACTACTCGCTAATGATTTTTCAGCCTGTGGTGGCAGAGCAAGTTGTTGTTGCTGTATTTTTTGCAATAGCGGCAGTGCAAAGGTAGCTGTTTTACCTGAGCCAGTATTTGCCCCGGCAATTAAGTCACGTCCGGCTAATACACTTGGAATAGCTTGCGCTTGAATGGGCGTGGGCTGTTGATATTCTAGCTCAGTTAGTCGAGCTAACAAAGGTGGAATAAGGCCAAGTTCTGTAAAATTGGCTGGCGTTGTGACAGAGGTCATTAATATAAAGGGCTCAAAGCTAGGGTAATAACTGCCTATTTTAGCGTATTTATGCCTAGCTGAGTTAGTGAAATCGATCAAATCTTGGCGTAATCTTATGCAGGCTTATTCAGGGTAAGTATACGGCGTACTATACATTGGTATCATCAGGAGCATTGAAGGTTTTAAGTCTCAGTGGTATTATTCGTATGAAACATGAGTAATCCGCAATCAGCAGCTAACCCTGAAAGTTCTATTACTATACTTAATACTTTTATCCTGTTGAGAAGATATAATGACTTAACTTTTCAACTTACCCATCTATTTGAGTTCTTAATAATTAAAACCTTATGGCTAAAAATACGTTTACACCTGAGTTACTAGAACAACACTTTACCAAAAATGAATGGAAAAAAGGCACGAGAATTTTTCAGGCTAAAGGTATTAAAACCTGTGCTCTTGACGGTGAAACAATTCGTGGCGTAGTTTTTAGTGAGCGCTCTCGCCAAGTAGGGTATCTAACACGGTTAGTTTTTGAAGAAAAACAGGGTGATATTGCCAGTTATTGTGACTGTTATATTGGTCGTGATTGCAAGCATGGCGCCGCTTTAGCGCAGTATTTTGTTGATGAACATTTTGATCACAATAGTATCGCTTCATCTGAAAAAATAGTGGATAAATGGCTGACCCGCTTTCAAGCCCAACCCAGTAGATATCAACCCAATAGCCAACAAAAATCATTATTATACTTTTTAAAGCCCAACAGCTATAACGAAGATGATTATTTTACCTTAGGGATTAAATCAGCTCGACCAAAAAATAGTGGTGGTTGGAGTCATACCCTTGGCAGTGAATATTCTGCCAGTTCGTTAATTAATAGTGCCTATGCTACGAACGAAGATGTTGGGGTACTAACCGAGCTTATTCGCACAAATCAATATGGCGATAACATTAAATATTTTGATTTATTTGCGCGTATTATAAAAACTAATCGCTGTTTTTGGCAGACAAATTACGACCTGAACGACGCGATTACCTTAGGTGACCCCCTAGAAGCACAATGGCAGTGGTTGGCATTGGGTAACCATTTACATACCTTGCAGCTAGTTTTTATGCAGCCATCAAGCAGTATTCTTATTATCAAAGCACAACCGCTGTGCTATTACGATGAAGAGCAAAATTGTTTTGGCGAAATTAAGACCAATACTCAATGTGATTTTGAAGCCGACTTACTCAATTCACCGATTTTTGAAGAAGATAAGTTACCCTGGGTAATGAGCAAGTTGTCAATGTCATTAGGTGATGCAGTGCAGCGCTTGCCAAAACCAAAAACAGAATTTTCTCAAGAGTTAACTAAGCCTGAAGTGTATTTGCACTTTTCTACCCCTGCAGAAGCTAATCCACAGTCAGGTTTTGTGCGGGTTAATTTCTCTTATCAAGGTAATTTAGTTAATCCGCATAATGACAGTGTCACGGTTTCACCTGCTAACTTGACTGACGATGACAGTGACGGCGCTAGCAAGGTAAAGCTGTATCGAGATTTATCCTTTGAACAAACGGTCATTGATAAACTGTCGACGTTAAAATTTAACGCTCAGCCTAAGCCTAAGCGTTACACTTTTACCAATGAAGACTATTTGAATAAAGACAAAGTACCTAAGTTTTCAATGCTAATGCAAGGGCGCTATGCTTGGCATCACTTTTTGCATCAAGAATTACAAGTGCTTAAAGATCTGGGTTGGCATATCAGCTTTGCGGATAATTTTTATTATAAAGCACTTTCCACCGACAGCATATTTGACGCAGAAGTGATTGAAACTGATGATCATGATTTTTTCTCTTTAGGGTTAAATTTAACCATTGATGGTAAGAAAATGCCGGCGTTTCCTATTTTGCTGGGGGCTATCGAGCAACTACCTAAATCGGTATTATTTGATCGTGACAAAGTGGGTGGCGAAAAAACACAGCTTATAGCACCCGACTCACCGATTTATGTTGATCTAGATAATGGGGACTTTGTTGCTTTGCGTTATCAAAGCGTACAGCCCATCTTAAAACAATTTATTGAACTATTTATGCCCAACGCCTTAAATAAAGATGGCAGGATGGAGTTATCACGCTTTCAAGGACATCAAACCTTATCGATGTTAGATGACCAAGGCATGATAGCAACAGGTACCAGTAAGTTAAGAGCGCTGGCGGATAAACTGAGCAACTTTCAACAAGTTACTACCGTACCTGTTCCTCTTGGTTTAAACGCTACGTTAAGAACTTATCAGCACCAAGGACTAAACTGGTTACAGTTTTTACGCGAGTATCAATTAAACGGTATTCTGGCGGATGATATGGGTTTAGGTAAAACCATTCAAGCCTTGGCGCACTTACTGGTTGAAAAACAGCAAGGTCGACTCAACAAGCCAGTACTTATTGTGGCGCCCACCAGCGTTATTTTTAACTGGGCAAATGAGATAGAAAAATTTACCCCACAACTTTCATATCAAGTATTACACGGCAGTAAACGTCAGCAACACTTTGATTGTTTTGACCAGGGTGAAGGCAGTGAAAATCAAGTTGATATCATTATTACCAGTTATGCGTTAATTATTAAAGATTTAGAACATTACTGTGAACAACAATTTTATTACCTTATTCTTGATGAAGCGCATTATATAAAAAACACTAAAACTAAGTTATATCAAGCATTTATGACGTTAAAGGCGCAGCATAAATTATGCTTAACAGGTACGCCTATGGAAAATCATTTAGGCGAGTTTTGGGCGCAATTTAATTTTTTACTGCCAGGCTTTTTAGGGGGACAAAGACAATTTACTAAGCTCTTTAGAACCCCGATAGAAAAGCATGGTGATCATGAACGTAAGCAGCTATTAAACCAGCGTATTAAGCCGTTTATTTTACGCCGAACCAAAGATAAAATAGCCACAGAGTTACCACCAAAAACTGAGATAATTCAAAAGCTACGTATTGAAGGTAAGCAAGCTGAGCTCTATGAATCAGTACGCTTAGCCATGGACAGTCGCTTAAAAGATATTATTGCCGATAAAGGTTTAAAACGTAGTCAGATAGAAGTTTTAGACGCGTTATTAAAACTAAGACAGGTATGTAATCACCCTAAGTTATTATCACTTGAAGGTGCTAAAAAGGTCAATCAATCGGCTAAACTTGATTATTTAATGGAAACGCTGCCAGAGCAAATTGATGAAGGCCGCAGAATATTAATTTTTTCACAGTTCACCAGTATGCTGGCTTTGATAGAGGCAGAGCTGATTGAAGCGGGTATTGGTTACGTTAAATTAACTGGTTCAACTACTAAAAGACAAGAGGTAGTTGATAAGTTTCAACGTGGTGAAGTACCGGTATTTTTAATTAGCTTACGTGCGGGCGGTGTGGGCTTAAACTTAACCGCAGCCGATACCGTTATTCATTTTGATCCTTGGTGGAACCCTGCGGTGGAAAACCAAGCCACGGACAGAGCGTACCGTATTGGCCAAGACAAACCCGTTTTTGTCTACAAATTGATTATTGAAAACTCAATAGAAGAAAAAATTCAAAAAATTCAGCAAAACAAAGCCGAGCTTGCAAAAGCTTTATTATCTGAAGAAGTTAGTGATAGCAAATTAAGTTTAACCGATGATATTTTAACCTCACTGCTTGCACCGCTAAGCTAGCCTAGCAGGTAATAGCCATTAAATTAATGGCTATTACCTGCTGCAAAAACACAGGCACCCTCTTGTTTCAAAAATCGCCTAAGTCAATAACTGAAGATATTGCACACCTGATGACGAATATAGCCAGAGTAACAGCGCTAAATTAATTATTACCGTGCTCCAAAAAACCCGTATAAAGGTTTTTTTTGATGATTTATGCCGAAGAATTTGTTGCGCGAGCGCTGCACCCGGCCATCCCCCTATTAAAGCAAGTATATGCAAAGTGCTTTCTTGAGTGCGCCATGCACCACGTTGTGCTTTTGATTTATCGACCGCATAACTGAGAAAAGTTAAAAAACTTAACCCTATATAGATAGACATTAATTTTTGCGGTAAATAGCCTAAAGTAAAAGTGATCATGATGACGGCTAAAAAGATGAGCGAGAAATAAATAGAGCATTGATTGATTTTTTTTGGTTGCTTTTTCTTGAATTTTTCACCTAAGAAGGTGGCATCACAAGCGCAGTATCGACCGGCTTTATCTTTGGTGATTGAAAAGGTAATAATGTCACTAATTTGCGGTATTCTAGCTTTATTAGCAAAGGCAGATTGATGAATAAAAACCTGGCTGAGGACATCGTTGGGGGCAATAAAGCCAAAAGCTTTATCCGCATGCCATTTTGTTAACTTCCCTTTAAAGCGCATTTCGTTGTATCCCTTCTACTTTACATCTTCCTAATGAGAGATATCCACTTGGCGAATGAATTGCCTAACCGGATATTCAATTTGGTATTCAATGCGATATGCATTATAACTATCTCATAACATTAAATAAAACACCAGATAGAAAATTAGCTTTTAATGGCTGAAATTTCAACAGAAAAGTTTATTGAACATTATTAAACTCACAGGCTAGCGTCACTTTTAGGATTGTCATACCATGGTGGTCTATTATTTTTAATACCGGCTATTTATGCGCCTTGGTTTATTTTGTTTACTTTTTATACTGGTTACTTTTCACTGTGCAGCCCAAACACCATTGAGTTTTTTTAAGCTCGACAACACGCCTGAATTAGGCAAGATGACCGACTTTAAAGCCAGCGCTTTGTGTGATGTAGCCGAGGCAACTCAGCGCTATTTAACAACATTTTCAGTGGACAAATTTGCTGTGCACGCAGGTAAAGTATTTGATAACAGTGTAACGCTAGTTAGAGTAGAAAAAACCCTAGCATTTATCTGCCAAACTTATCGTGAAGATGTACGGGCAAAGCGTGATAGTCGATTGCATGATGAAGATTTTTTAACCACAAATTTTGACTTTTATCGCTGGACGCCAGATGTAGCCACGGCCAGAAAAATTGCCTTAAAAAGCACTCATGCCAGAAAAACCAGTATGTTAAATGCTATTTCGCGTGAAAAAATATTTCTAACTAAATATTACACTAAACTATTAACGGCGAGTGCGGTTAGAACTCCAGTCTATACACAAGCCCTTTATGCGCTGCCTTATGATGAATTAGGTTTGAAACTCACCGAGGCTAATAACGACCTAACCCTCACTCGTCATCAATATACCCGCCAAGACATTATTGCGGGTGCTCTAGCGGAAAAAAAATTAGCTAAGGCGTTAATCTGGCTCACCGAAGAAGCCTTACATGACGTGTTATTACAAGGTACGGGTGTGGTTGATGTTAATGGCGTGCGGCGTTATTTTAATGTGCATCGTAATAATGGTATTGCTTATGACTATGCCATAGGTAAGCGTGAACAAGCACGCTATTGGTATTTTGCAGAAGTACCTAGCATCATGGGTTATGGCAAAACGCTTGAAAGTAAAATAGCGCTTAAAGCACAGGTTTCTTTTGCTGGCAATGTGGCAGATCTTGGCTTAGGTAAGTTATTTATGGTCAGTTATCAGCAGGCGGATAAAAACATATCACGCTTAGGTGTACTCGCTGATCAAGGCGGCGCCTTTGATAATAATCTTTTTCAACTCGACCTGTTAGTCGATAGTTATTATGGTTGGCAAGATTATCATCAAGCCAATAAGCATCTACCCGATTACGCTAAAGCCTGGTTAATGCTAATGAAGCCATAATGACCCACGACCCACTATGCTAGTTTTTAACCCTTATAATGAACTTATCTGAGGCGGTTACCCATATCATAGTAAAATCTGGGGCTTGCGATAGTGCGCTGTCAAATAAAGTCATATCTGAAGCGTAAGTACCTTATATCAATTAACCATGATAAATAATACAAATGATATTGATTCCCATTCAACTATGTGATTAAATGCAGGCAATTCAAATCATTGTTTCTTTTATAGGCTTAGCTATGCGAATTTCTTCTTTTTTTCAACCCGCGTTGATCGCTTTATCTGTTGTTAGTGCTATTTCAAATACGGCCGTTGCCGATGATGATATGGAACATTTAACTATTTTTGGTAGTGGCGAAACGGTTAACGATGTACCTGGCAGTGCTCATATGATTTCTCAGGCAGAATTAGAGAAATTCGACTTTACCGATATTATGCGTACCTTAACCACGGTACCAGGTGTTTATGTTTTAGAAGAAGATGGTTACGGTTTACGTCCAAATATTGGTATGCGTGGTACTGGCCAAAACCGCAGTGAAAAAGTCACTATCATGGAAGATGGTGTTTTAGCCGCACCTGCACCGTATTCAGCACCTGCAGCGTACTACTTTCCAACGGCAGGTCGTATGCAACAAATTGAAGTGCTAAAAGGTACGTCAAGCGCTATGTATGGTCCGCGTACTACAGGTGGTGTAATTAATATGCTATCTCGCACTATCCCTAAAGAAGCGCTAGCAGGGCAGGTTAATTTAAGTGCTGGTGAAGACGGTTTTGCTAAAGCCCATGCCTATATCGGTGGCGCAGGTAAAAATGTTTCGTCAGTGGTTGAAATATTTCGTTATCAAGCGGATGGTTTCAAAGAAGTCAATCATACCGGCGATGATACCGGCTTTGTCAAAAACGACATCATGGCAAAAATGATGATCAACAGTGATAGCGATGCGAAATACTATCAAGAATTAGAATTTAAATTAAAATATTCGGATGAGAATTCAGATGAAACCTATATGGGTTTAACTGACGCTGATTTTAAAACTAACCCTTATTCTCGTTATTCTGCATCGCAGCTCGATAATATGGATACTGAGCATAAACAGTGGCAAATTAACCATCATATTAAGTTGTCTGATCGCTTTAACTTAGGCACATCAGCTTATTACAATGAGTTTAGCCGTAACTGGTATAAAACCAGTAAAGTCAACGGTAAGAGCCTAAGTGATGGTGCTATTGACGATGCTGCTGCGTTTGATAATGGTAGCTTTAGCGATGATGAAATTAGTGTTGATGTCAAAGCCAACAGCCGTGCCTATCAATCAAAAGGCCTTCAAACCGTGTTAAATGCTGACTTTGGCGCACACCAAGTCAAATTTGGTGCTCGCTATCACGAAGATGAAATGGACCGTTTTCAATGGGTTGATAACTACACACTCGACACGAGTTATGAAATGAGCTTAATTAATGCCGGCATCCAAGGGTCGGATTCTAATCGTATTGACTCCGCAGAGGCAATAGCCTTATTTGTCCATGATGAATATAGCGTGGGTGATTTCATTATCAATGCTGGCTTACGTTATGAAGATATGACCATCTCACGTAAAGACTGGGCGAAAGGGGTTATTGATAGAAATGCACCTTTAACTAAAGATGTTAGCAACGATACTGAGGTGTTGTTGCCTTCGTTAGCAGTAACTTACCGTGTTAATAATGATTTAATTATTATTGGTGGTGTACAAAAAGGCTTTGCGCCACCAGCCCCTGGCAATGATAAAACAGAAAATGAAGAAAGTATTAACTATGAATTAGGTTTTCGTTACAACCAGCAAGCATTCAACGGCGAAGCCTTGGTCTTTTATTCTGATTACGAAAATATGCATGGCAACTGTACCGCGAGCCAAGGTTGTGATGAAGATAATGTTGGCAATCAATATAATGCCGGTGCAGTAAAAGTTTCAGGTTTAGAAGTTAAAACCGGTTATGAGTTTGCTGCTGGTGCATTGAGCATTCCGGTTGATTTAACTTATACCTTTACGACAACAGAGTTTCAAAACTCTTTTCAATCAGGTTTAGATACTTGGGGCAATGTTTTAACGGGTGACGAATTACCTTACGTACCTGAAAACCAGTTGCAATTTACTGTTGGCGTGGTTGGTGAGCAATGGCGTAGTGATATTTTAGTGCGTTATGTTGATGAAATGCGCACTGCCGCAGGCCAAGGGGCAATTGCTGCCGATCAGTCGATTGACAGCCGCACTGTTGTTGATATGGCGGCTCATTATAATCTTGCTGATAACCAAGAGATCACCTTAAATATTGATAATTTACTTGATAAGCAATATATCGCGACACGTACGCATGGCTCTATTATGGCAGGTAAACCACGCAGTTTAACCTTAGGTTACAAGTACAGCTTTTAAGTTACTGCGACCCTAGTTTTAAAAGCGAGCCACTGAGCTCGCTTTTTGCTTGGTTAAAGTAGGTAATATTGCTTAAAAACTATTGAAGAGAATAATTTTTGTTTGTGGTTAGATTACTAGGATTTAGTTTGCACTAGGCTTAGGTTCTTAATAAACTAGAGTAAATAGTGGATTATGATCTGTTGAGCTAGACCAAACAGACTAATTGTCGCTAAGCGGTTAATAATAAATTCAATTACTCTAAGGGAGTTAATAACGCTTTAATTTCTTGTTCATAAGCTGATTTTTTTTCTTCATTAAAGCCTACGTGTGCGCTGACTATTTGACCTTGTCGGTTAATAATGAAACTGCTGGGCATACCTTTTAATTGATACTTTCTTGCAATGCTGCCTTTAGGGTCGTAAATAACCGGAAAATTAGCCGGTATTTGCGCTAAAAATTCGTCAGCTAATACTCGGCTGTGATCTAGATTAATGCTGAGAATGATTAAGCCTTGTGATTGATACTGTGCGGCTAAATTATTCATCCACGGGAATGATTTTCGACAAGGAATACACCATGAAGCCCAAAAATCAACGTAGACAACCTTGCCTTTTGCCTTGTTAAGCTGCTGATCTAATAACTCAGCAGTACTGAGATCAGTATTTGAATTAGCACTGGCATTAACATCATCAAATGCCCACAGTGGACTAGAGAAAGTTAGTAATGTAATGAAAAAAAAGCCTATTTTAAAATTTTGTCTCACGATATAGTCAACATTATTAGCATCTATTTTAGCTAGTTAACCACGTTAAGCCAAATTAGAAAAGTGTCGCTATTGTTTAATGTGCTGCCAAATGGCGACATTGATACGTTTTCAATAGCAGAGTGAAGTCGACAAGTTATGGAATACCTTATGAACATCAATCTATTAAGTCAGAAAAATAACGCTGTTTTCTTTATTAGCCTGCTAGTGAGTGCGCCGCTGCAAGCGGCGCAGAGCCAAACACTTGAGATGAATCAATGGTTAAAGGCACGTTTTGGCGCTCAACATCAGGCACTTATTCCTATTGTTGCGGTGGCAGATATGCTTTATAGCTGCCAGCAGCAAAAGCAAAAGCAAAAAGCTGAAAGTTTAACCATTAAAGCCTTAATTACCCAATTAGATAAAAATACTTTAGCTGAACAACTTATCACTTGTTTGGCGGGCGAGTCACCTAAGTCGGATACAGCATTAAATTATGGTTTGAAGGCCTGTTTTTATGAGCAATTTAGTCACTTATCTTTAGCAGAAAAACAGCAGAAAATGGCTGTAGTCACTCAAACTATCGCTACGCTTCCAAGGAGTGAGCGACAAAAAAGCTTTACTCAATGTGTTACTGATCAAGCGATTCACTATTTACGCTAGTGAGGGGCTAATAGGTTTATCGCGGTGGTTTTTTACCATCAATAAATGAGCTGGGTAGTATTTCGACGCCAACCCAGCGACCAATTTTGATCATCAGAGGTATAGTAATAGGGGCAAAGGGCAAAATAGCGACAACACCAACGCCAAGGCCTTTTAAAATATCAATAAATTGTTGGTTGGCCATGCGCATTTCTTCAGCACTTGCATCACGCTTGGTGTAGCGCTTATAAATACTTAGCATTGCTCTTGTTTCTATTTTTTCTTGAGCTAACGCTATTTTTATTTTAACCATACTGCGCTTAAGCTGGACGATATTACGCCTTTTACTGATGCGTAAAACACGAAGCGGTACTTTGTGAAAATGGAGCCAAATTCTCATTTGCGTATTCTCCCACAATAACTAGCCAAAGTAAGTAATTCAATTAAGGAGATCTGGGCCTTAGTTATGTTACTCAATAACAGTGCAACTCACTCATTAAGTCACTTTGCCTTAATAGGAAGTATTATGGTCAATTGTTTATTTAAATGATAAAATTTACATAATTCACACTTAAAGTAAACTATATTGCAACATAGGTTGTGAAGAATGCAATGAAGTTGAGACAGAACAGGTTTTTATATTTCAAGTAAGATGATTTATAGCCAACCTTTATTAAAATAAAAAATGGAATCAGTATAATGGGATATGAAACACCGAAAATTTTGGTAGTTGATGATGATATGCGTTTACGTGCCTTACTCGAGCGGTATTTAGTTGAACAAGGATTTGTCGTTCGCAGTGCGGCAAACTCAGAGCAAATGGATAGATTGCTTGAGCGTGAAAATTTTCATCTGTTAGTACTCGACTTAATGTTGCCAGGTGAAGATGGCTTATCTGTTTGTCGCCGCTTACGCCAAAACTGCAATGATATCCCTATTGTTATGTTAACCGCCAAAGGTGATGAAATAGACCGTATTATTGGTTTGGAGCTTGGCGCGGATGACTATATGCCAAAACCTTTTAATCCACGTGAATTATCAGCCCGTATTAAAGCTGTGTTACGCCGCCGAGTTCAAGAAGCTCCCGGTGCGCCTTCACAAGAAGAAAATGTGATTGCCTTTGGTGACTATAAACTTAATCTTGCTACTCGCGAAATGCTTAAAGGCGATGTTAATATGCCACTAACCAGTGGCGAATTTGCCGTATTAAAGGCGCTGATTACCCATCCTAGAGAGCCATTGTCACGTGATAAGTTAATGAACTTAGCGCGTGGCAGAGACTATTCTGCTTTAGAGCGTAGCATTGATGTGCAAGTATCCCGCTTGCGTCGTATGTTAGAAGAAGACCCAGCAAAGCCACGTTATATTCAAACCGTTTGGGGTCTAGGATATGTATTTGTTCCTGAAGGAAGATCTGTGGCATAAATCTGTTAAAATGCATTGAAAACAACATTACCTAGTAGAAGTCTATGAAAATATTGCCGCGCAGTGCCTTTGGTCAAACGGTACTCTTAATTGGTGTGTTGTTGTTAATAAATCAAGTCGTGTCATTTATATCGATGTCGATATATATTATTCAACCCAATGCGCAACAGGTTAATCAGCTACTGGCAAAGCAGGTGCGTGTTGTCTTTATCGATATTGCGGATGAAGCAATAAGTCCCGCTATGGGAGAGGCATTTCAGCGAGAAACCGGTATTGGTGTTTATCGTGAAGCTGCTGCCATGAAATTAGGTCTACAAGAGGCGGTATATTACGCCTTTCGTTCTGATGAAATGTCTAGCCTATTAGGTGGTCCAGCCGAAGTAAGAATTTCCCAAGGCGATGAATATCTATTTTGGATTCGTCCACCCCAAGCCCCTGAATACTGGGTTAAAATTCCAATTAATGGCTTAAGAGAAGAAAACTTTTCACCGCTTATTTTTGTGCTAATTATTTTAGGTATTTTGAGTGTGATGGGGGGGTGGTTATTTGTGCGGCAACTTAATCGTCCGTTAGCTGCATTACAACATGCGGCTCATGATGTGGGTCGCGGCGACTTTCCTGAGCCATTAACGGAAATAGGTACCACTGAAATCGTTGCGGTAACTCGGGCTTTTAATCATATGTCTAAGGGTATTAAGCAACTAGAAGATGACCGAAATTTATTGATGGCAGGTATATCTCATGATTTACGCACACCCTTAACTCGCATTCGTTTAGCCACTGAAATGATTGATGAAGATGAATTTTTAAAAGCCGGTATTGAAGGCGATATTCAAGACATGAACACCATCATAGATCAGTTCATTGATTACATTCGCCATGATAGTAAAGACAAAGTTGAGTTGGCTGATATTAATCTCTTGATCGACGAAGTGGTGCAGTCTGAAAGTATGCTAGAGCGAGAAATTATTATTAATGCCCAGCCGCTACCTAAAGTGCCTCTGCGTTATGTTGCTATGAAGCGGGTATTGGCAAATTTAATTCAAAATGCGCTACGCTATTCTGACGGCAAGACCATAGTAACTAGCGCATTCGATAAAGCTACACAGGAGGTTTGTTTTTGTGTTTCTGATGAAGGGCCAGGTATTGCTGAAGTGGATATCGAGCGCTTATTTCAGCCCTTTACGCAAGGTGATGAAGCCAGAGGAACCGGTGGCAGTGGCTTAGGTTTAGCTATTATTAAACGTATTGTCGATACCCATGGTGGCCGAGTGGAATTGTCTAATCGAGCAGAAGGGGGCTTAATAGCGAAAGTTTGCTTACCTATTAGCCACGGCTAATCACATCTTGTAATACTTAATGGTATTGATTGTATTAGCAAAATAGCAGGCATAAAAAAGCCGTCATAGTTACGACGGCTTTTTAGTTTTTTTAGCTTAGTGCGGTACTGGTTTAATTATAGTTTAGGACCTGCTGTGACTAAGGATTTACCGTTGTCAGTATCAGTAAACTTATCAAAATTGTTAACAAAGCGAGTCGCTAAATTTATCGCTTTATCCTGCCATTGTGCTGGCTCAGCATAAGTATTACGTGGGTCTAAAATACCATCATCAACACCATCAATGCTGGTTGGAATATCTAAATTGAATAAGGGTAAAACTTGTGTTTCTGCATTATCAATTGAACCATCAAGAATCGCATCTATAATAGCGCGCGTATCTTTAATTGAAATACGTTTGCCCGTGCCATTCCAACCTGTGTTAACCAAATAGGCTTCAGCACCAACCGCTTGCATACGATTACGCAGCACTTCAGCGTATTGTGTTGGGTGTAGACTTAAAAATGCGGCGCCAAAACAACTTGAGAATGTTGGTGTTGGCTCTGTTATACCACGTTCAGTACCAGCAAGTTTCGCTGTGAAACCCGACAAGAAATAATATTCTGTTTGCGCAGGGGTTAATTTAGCAACGGGAGGTAAAACACCAAATGCATCAGCGGTTAAGAAAATAACTTTTTTCGCATGGCCGGCACGAGAGACAGGTTTAACGATATTATCAATATGATGAATTGGGTAAGAAACACGGGTGTTTTCAGTTTTTGAATTATCGTCAAAATCAATCGTGCCCTTTTCGTCAACTGTGACGTTTTCTAGTAAAGCGTCACGACGAATAGCATTATAAATGTCAGGTTCATTCTCTTTGCTTAAGTTGATGGTTTTTGCATAGCAACCGCCTTCAAAGTTAAAGACACCATTTTCATCCCAGCCATGTTCGTCATCACCAATCAGTTGGCGTTTAGGATCAGTTGATAATGTGGTTTTACCGGTACCAGAAAGGCCGAAGAAAATCGCCGTGTCACCATCTTCACCAACGTTAGCACTACAATGCATTGAAGCTATGCCTTTTAGCGGTAAAAAGTAGTTCATCATTGAGAACATACCTTTTTTCATTTCGCCGCCGTACCAAGTACCACCAATAAGTTGCACTTTTTCAGTTAAGTTAAAGGCAACAAAATTTTCTGAATTTAAGCCTTGTGCTTGCCAATTTGGATTGGTGGTTTTTGCGCCATTCATGACAATGAAGTCAGGTTCGTAATGTGCTAATTCTGCATCAGTGGGGCGAATGAACATGTTTTTAACAAAATGTGCTTGCCAAGCCACCTCAGTGATAAAACGCACTTTTAAGCGAGTGTCATCATCTGCGCCACAAAAGGTATCAACAACAAATAAACGTTTGCCGGATAACTGTTCGGTGACTAAACCTTTTAGGCTAGTCCAAGTCTCTTGAGACATTGGCTTGTTGTCATTTTTACCTTGATCTGACCACCAAACGGTATCACGGGTTGTATCATCACGAACAATATATTTATCTTTAGGTGAGCGACCCGTAAAAATGCCGGTATCAACTGAAACAGCGCCGAGTTCGGTAACCACACCTTTATCAAAACCACTGAGATCGGATCTTGTTTCCTCAGCAAAGAGTAACTCATAAGATGGATTGTAAACTATCTCAGCAACATTACTGATGCCGTATGAAGATAAATCGATTGAGTTTTCTAAAGCTGCCATTGCGAATTCGCTCCTAAAGGTATGACGATTTTTAAATAATTAGTTTCGGTGTTCCGAGTTTGGAGGCCAATTTTAGGCGATCAATGAACAAAACGAAAGTTTTTTTTCTTTCGTTGTGAAAGTTTTCATACTAACTTTCATGATTTTTTAAGCAAAGATGTTTATGATGAAAAAAAATTAATGATAAGGTCATGAATAAATACAGCAGAATTTTAATTTTTATCAAATAAAAACAATTAGTTAAGAATATTATTTTGTTGACTGATTGGTCAGAAAGATATCACTTAAAGGGTGTTATAAAAGTAATATAAAATTTAAAAATGTTCTAAAAAAAGGCGAAAAAAAACAAAATTTTCATCCGCATACTTTCCTAACGAAACTTTTAGTGGCGATTATTGATATTTTCACAAGAAAATATAGGGCTGTAATAGACAGTTCGAAAGTACAAGACAAGTTATGCTTAATCGAATATTCCCTCTTCACTGACTTTATCTGAACCGCCATCGAGGATTTGACTGCTAATGTCTTTGCTAATATATTCAGTAGGTGCTGTGCCTAATTCAAAATACTCAAAGCGACTCGATTTGTCTGTTTTTGTGGTTAATTTTCCTGACACTTTGTCTATTCGCACCGACATTAACGCTTCGGGTTGTTCAAAAGGCTCAATAGGAAGTTCTGCAAGTGCCACTTTCATAAAGTCGATCCAAACGGGTTGAGCTGACTTAGCGCCGAATTCTTTACCTGTCGTTTGTTCTTTACCTAAGTTGCTATTATAGGTTGTTTGGCCAAGCTTACTACTGGGGTTGTCAAAACCTATCCAAGATGTGGTGACTATTCGGCGACTGTAGCCAGAGAACCAAGCGTCTTTTGCTTGATTGGTCGTACCTGTTTTTCCCGCAATATCTCTACGCTTTAATGCTCGTGCACGAAAGCCAGTACCTTGCCAAAAAGGTTTTACATTCCAGTCAGCCCCCCAAATTGCCGAATTAAGTGCTTCAGTCATTAAAAAGGCATTTTGAGCACTAATAACACGCTTGGCTTTATTAATAGTTTTTGCGGCTAGTTTATTACTTTCAGTAACAGCCAATGGCTGATTTTCAACGATGTTGGTGATATCAGCGTTGTCGTTAAAAGTCTCAAGATCTGAGGCTATAATCTCTTCGCAACGATCACAGGCAATAGCTGGGTTGGCTTGAAATAAGACCTTACCGAAGGAGTCTTCAATGCGTTCAATTAAGTAGGGTTGAATTAAAAACCCGCCATTGGCAAATGTGGCAAAGCCAGTCGCCACTTCCAACGGTGTTAAAGACGCTGAACCGAGTGCTAAAGACTCGTTACGCGGTAAATCGTCAGGATCAAAACCAAAAGAGGCTAAATAGGGAATAATTTTATCTAAGCCAACATCTCGAAGCAAGCGCACAGCGATAACGTTTTTAGATTGTGCCAATGCTAAACGAAGTCGAATTTCGCCGTTATAAACTGGTGGCGAGTTTTTAGGGCGCCAGACCACACCTGAGCTTCTATCCCATTGGTTAATTGGTGCGTCATTGACTATCGATGCCAAAGTATAGCCGCTGTCTAATGCTGCTGAGTAGATAAAAGGCTTAATGTTAGAGCCCACTTGTCGTTTTGCTTGGGTAACACGGTTGAATTGACTATGCTCAAAACTAAAACCACCCACAGCCGCTTTTATCGCGCCATTATCCGTTGCTAGCGAGATAAGTGCTGAACTGACATCGGGCAATTGGCTTAAGCGGTAGCCAGACTCTGTTGCTGAAACCATAATAATATCGCCCAGTGTCAATATTTCACCGGCTGTATTTGGTGGCGGCGCTTGCTTATCATCATTGATATAAGCTCGAGCCCACGATAGACCATGCCAATCAATTTCTACCTTAGAGCCATCTTGTAGTTTCACTTGTGCAGCACGATCAAATGTTGCCGTAACAACCGCTGGTACCAGTGAGTGATAGCTCGACATCGAAGCAAGTGCTTGTATAGCTTCTTCGTCACTTATTGGCGCACTTGCAATTTTGTTTGAGTCATCTGTGCTAATAGCTAGAGCTTTGTTATCAAGGGGGCGTAAGGTGCTAATAGGGCCGCGATAACCATGGCGTTGATCATAAGCTAAAATATTATTCACCACCGCTTGTTGAGCGGCATATTGCAAAGTTGAGGTGACGGTAGTAAATACTTTATAACCACCCGTGTAGGCGGTTTCTTTACCAAAACGGTCGATCATTTCTTGATGGGCCATCTCGGCAATATAAGGCGCACTTAACTCAATTTCCGCACCATGTTTAATGGCGGTAATAGGTGCCTGATTGGCGACTGACATTTCTTCAGCACTAATATAGCCAGCGCTATGCATGCGATGTAATACTACGTTTCGGCGCTGCATTGCTCGATCAGGTCGACTAATAGGGTTCATGGTTGAGGGCGCTTTTGGTAAGCCGGCTAATACTGCAATTTGCGCTAAAGTAAGTTCTTTAGTTTCTTTACCATAATAGACCTGTGCGGCGGCACCAAAACCGAAAGAGCGATGGCCTAAGGCAATCTTATTCATATAGAGTGTAAGAATTTCATCTTTTGTTAACAGGCTTTCAATATGGAAAGAAATAAATATTTCGCGAATTTTTCGGACGTAGGTTTGTTCACGGCTGAGAAAAAAGTTTCGTGCTACCTGCATAGTGATGGTACTTGCACCACCTTTGTTTTGTCCGGTGAGTTGACCTAGGATAGCTCGACCCATACCGATAGGGTCAACGCCAAAATGAAGATAAAAGCGGTCGTCTTCGGTAGCTAAAATCGCATTAATTAACTGTTGTGGCATTTCTTCTAAGGTGAGGGGAATACGTTTTTTTTCACCAAATTGAGAAATAAGTTTGCCGTCAGCGCTAAAGATTTGCATTGGCGTTTGCCATTGCAAATCTTTCAGTGATGCAACACTGGGTAAACTTGAACGCATCGACAAGTAAATTCCGGCCAGTGCCAGAATGCCAATAAAGACCAATACAGCACCCGTTTTTAACAGGTTTTTTACAGAAAACACAAAAAAAGCTCGATAAAAGTTATAAAATAGAGGTAATAATACTAGTATATCCTGTAAAAGCATGTGATAAATGAGTTTATGCCAATTTTTTATCTAATATTATAAAAATAAAATGTTCTAGAAGGATTCTATGTTAAGTAGTTTATGGAAAAAAAAGACCGCTTTGATGGTTGGAATTGATATTGGTTCTCACTCTATCAAAGCCGTTTTACTGAACCAAAATGATAACGGATATATTTTAGAAACGCTAGCTATTGAGCCGATGCCAAGAGGGGCAATTGTTGATAGAGAAATTCAAGATATTGATGCTGTAGGTAAAGTGATAGCAAAAATACGAAAAAAAATTTCGTCGTCTGTACGACAAGCGGCGTCTGCAGTATCCGGACAAACGGTTATCACAAAAATAATTTATATGGATGTAGCCTTAACTGAGCAAGAATTGGCTAGCCAGATAGAAATTGAAGCTGATAGCTTAATTCCCTACCCCCTTGATGAAGTCAGCTTAGACTTTGAATCGCTCGATATTAATGAATCAGATCCAAGTAAAATGAATGTGTTACTTAGCGCAGCCCGAACAGAGTCTGTTGAAGCAAGAGTTGCCGCATTAGAAGCCGGTGGTTTTGAAACTAAAGTTATTGATGTTGAGTCTTACGCTATCAGTCGCGCCTATGATTTAATTTTAAGGCAATTACCTGACGATGCAGCGGATAAAATTATTGCTACCGTAGATTTGGGCGCGACAATGACCCTGTTTTCGGTCACTGAATCAGGTACTCATATTTATAGTCGTGATCAACTGTTTGGCGGTGAACAATATACTCGTTCGATTGTTTCTTATTATAATAAGTCTTTTGAAGAAGCTGAGTTAGCGAAATTAACTGATGATCTGCCACCCAACTACACTTTTGAGGTTTTAGCACCTTTTCACACTATATTAGTGCAGCAAATTCGTCGTGCAATTCAAATGTTTCTTACCACTAGTGGTAAAGCAAAAATTGATTACCTGGTTATCTCAGGTGGTAGTGCTTTAGTGGAAGGCGTTAAGCAACTATTGTCAGAAGAATTGGGTATTCATACCGTCATAGCTGACCCATTTGCCGGCATGGAAATCTCGAGCACTATTAATCAAGAAGTGTTAGCGAAAACAGGACCGCGCTATATGGTGGCAGCTGGATTAGCATTAAGGAGTTTTTCCCCGTGGCATATATAAATCTACTACCATGGCGTGAAGAAGCTGAAAAAGCTCGGCAACGAGAATATTTTACCATGCTAACCCTAGTTGCCGTAGTGGCATTGCTCATCGTATTTTCAGTGAATCAGTTTTATCAAATGCATATTGATGGGCAAAATGCTCGTAATCAATTTTTACAAAATGAAATTCAACTACTGGATTTACGCATTGTAAAAATAAAGTCGCTTAATGAAAAGAAAAAAGAGCTTAAAAAACGCACCAGTGTTGTTGAGCAACTGCAACGTAGTCGTAATGTTGTGACCCAAGTGTTAGACGAAATAGCAAAAGTAGTCCCCAATGGTATTTATCTTACACGTTTAGAAAAACAGGATAATAGCTTAAATATTATCGGTAAAAGTGAGTCTAACAATCATCTAGCCAACATGATCAGGGAAATTGAGCGTTCTGATTTATTTGAAGATGCGATTCTTGAATCTATCACTTCCAACGATGCAAAAAGTAAATTATTAAGTGATTTTAAAATGCGCGTTCGAATTAAAGGTTTGATTAATTCGAACGAATTGACCCAGCAAGGAGCACCCTAATGAATTTTGATTCATCGGAATTTATGGAGCAATTCGAAGGCTTAGAGCTTGATAATATTGGACAATGGCCAAAAGCCGCCAAAATAGTTTTATCAATATTTTTAGTGGTTTTAGTCTTAGGTTTGGGTTATGTGTTAATGATCAGCGATCAAATTAAACAACTTGAACGTGTGACAGCACAAGAGCTTACACTTAAGCAAAAATACCAAGCTAAATATCATGTAGCGGCGAATTTAGAAATATTTGAACAACAAATGATCGAAGCTGAAGCGATGTTTGCCAAACAACTAAAAAGCTTACCAGAAAGTCATGAAACCCCTGGCCTGCTAGATGACATTACCTTTGTCGGTACGACTACCGGACTTGATTTTGTTAAATTAAATTGGCAGCCGGAAATAGAACAAGAAATCTATGTCGAATTACCCATAGATATTGAAGTGCTGGGCTCTTATCATGAGTTTGGTGAATTTGTCAGTCGAATTGCTGGCTTACCGCGTATAGTTACCCTGCATAATTTTGACATTAATTTGCAAAACCAAGCTTCAGGAGATTTAACCTTAAAGTTGCAAGCTAAAACCTACCGTTATCGGGAGGCAGACGAATAATGAAAAAAGTTATTATATTAAGTGCTGTTTTATTAACCGGCTGTTATAGCAATACGGACGATTTGCAACAACACATTGCCAATGTGCAAGCGAGCACCACTAGTACAATAGAGCCGATGCCTAAAATGAAAGTTTTTGCTCACTTTGACTATTCAGCAAACGTACTTCGTAGTCCGTTTGACGTGCCAAAACCTGAAGCTATTCAAGAAAAAATCCAACAAATTTCAGGTTGTTTAAGTCCAGATCCACGTCGAAGAAAACAGCCATTGGAGAAGTTTTCATTAAGTGATTTAGTGATGCGTGGCACCTTAGGTGAATTAGGTGTTACTTGGGCACTACTCGAGGCGTCTGACGATACCTTACACCGAGTTGCTGTTGGTAGTTATGTCGGCTTATATTATGGGCGAATTACCACAGTAAGCCAAGATCATGTAAAAGTATTAGAGTTAATCCCAGATGGCGCAGGTTGCTGGGTGGAACGTGAGACTGTCGTTACCATGACACAGGCAAGTGCAGAGGGGCAAAGGAAGTAATGTTGCTATTTAATAAAGTAAAAAACGATAATCTTATGACACATTGTAAAAAAATAAAATTAATTATGGCCGCCTATTTATGCGTGTTATCAACTTTTTCGTGGGCGAACGAACTAACAGGGATCACTTATAACACCATTCAGAGTAATGAAATTGAATTGATATTTGAACTATCAGATAAAATTATTGCACCACCAACAGTAACGACGACAATGACACCGGCACAAGTGAGAATAACCTTTGATGCAGAGAAATTTAACCCTGCGATAGCGACTACGCTGATTGCACATGCAGGGGTAAAAAATATCACTGTGCGTAAAATGGCGGGTAAAGTTGTTGCCGATGTTAATTTGCAGCAATTATCAATTTTCGATGTTAGCCAAAAAGATAATACTTTTGCCCTAACCTTAAATACCGGTCAGGTAAATAAAGCGATAACACAGTTAATTCCGCTGGGACATGGTTTTATAAATCAGATCGACAATATTGACTTTAAACGTGGTCAGCAAAATGAAGCACAACTTTTGGTTAAGCTTATCGACAGTAAGGTCGCTGTTGATGTTAGCGATAAATTAGGAAAACTTTATATTGAATTTCATAATACTGAAATTCTTGAAGACTATATTTATAAATTAGATGTTACTGACTTTGGCACATTAGTTAACGGGATTGAAACCTTTAAAGAAGGACGAAATGCCCGTTTAGTCGTTGATATTGAAGGGCCGTTTGAATATAAGCATCAGCAGTTTAATGATGTTTTTTCATTAACAATAAACGCTAAAGTGAAAGAAGACGGTTACCTAGGTGAAGAAGAAAACTTTAGTGGCAGGGCAATCTCATTAAATTTCCAAGATATTTCGGTGCGTACTGTCTTACAAATTATTGCTGATTATAATGGCTTTAATTTAGTGACCAGTGACACTGTGGTTGGCAATATTACCTTGAGACTAGACGGTGTACCTTGGGATCAAGCGCTTGATATTATTTTAAAGGTCAAAGGTTTAGACAAGCGTATGCAAGGCAATATTCTTATGGTGGCGCCTAGTGATGAACTAGCTGCTCGAGAAGCACGTGACTTGCAGGCCCAGCAACAAGTGCAAGAACTCGCACCATTATATTCTGAATACGTGCAAGTCAACTACGCAAAAGCGGCTGAATTTGCGGCATTAATTAAAAATCAAGACAACAGCATTTTATCTACGCGCGGCAGTGTTAGCGTTGATGAAAGAACCAATACTTTATTGCTCCGTGATACGGCTAAAAGTATTGAAGATATTAAACGTATGGTCTTGGTATTAGATATCCCTGTTCGCCAAGTTATTATTGAATCTCGTATGGTGACGGTAAAAGATAATATTAATGAAGAGTTGGGTATTCGCTGGGGCGTAACAGACTCTGATGGTGAGTCTTCAACCTCAGGATCTTTAGCTGGTGCTGGCAGTAGCACTGTGCCGGATTTAAGTGACAGATTGAATGTAAACTTACCCGTAGCAAACCCAGCGGGCAGTATCGCCTTTCAGGTTGCGCGCTTGGCTGATGGTACCATTCTTGATCTTGAATTAAGTGCGATGGAAAAAGAAAACAAAGGCGAAATAATTGCCAGTCCGCGCATTACGACGGCAAACCAAAAAGAAGCGTATATCGAGCAAGGTGTGGAAATTCCATACCAAGAAGCCGCGTCGAGTGGTGCAACATCAACACAATTTAAAAAAGCGGTATTAAGTTTAACCGTAACACCGCACATTACCCCTGATGATAGAATTATTTTGGACTTGGTGGTAACGCAAGATACGGTGTCTGATGTTTCAAATGGCACGGCACCTGCTATCGACACACAAAGAATAGGTACACAAGTTTTAGTGAATAATGGTGAAACCATCGTATTGGGTGGAATCTATCAACAACAAATTATTAGTTCAGTGTCAAAAGTACCTGTTTTGGGTGATATTCCCTATTTTGGTTGGATGTTTAGGAATAGCAGTAACTTTAATGAGAAAAAAGAACTGTTAATATTCGTTACACCACGCGTAGTTACGGAAAAATTCTAAGTTAATTTGCATGTAAGTTGGTGTTTTACTCTTACATGCTTGCAATTTGTACCCAACAATTGCGATAATTGCGCCCTTGAAATTTTCGAGAGAGGTTCTCTCTTACCTGTTCACGTAATAAATAAACGAGTATTAATTAATCTAATGGCAGAAAAACGTAATATTTTCCTTGTAGGCCCAATGGGCGCAGGCAAAAGCACCATTGGTAGAGAATTAGCGGATAAGCTACATCTAGAGTTTTTTGATTCAGATCAAGAGATCGAACGTCGTACTGGTGCAGATATCGCGTGGGTCTTTGATCTTGAAGGCGAAGAAGGTTTTCGACTAAGAGAAGAGTCAGTTATTGAAGACTTAAGTGAAAAACAAGGAATTGTTTTGGCTACTGGTGGTGGATCTGTGATCAGCGCTCAAGTACGTAATCACTTATCAGCACGCGGCATTGTAGTTTATCTTGAAACAACGATAGATAAGCAAGTCGCTCGCACTCAAAGAGACCGACGTCGTCCGCTACTACAAACTGATGAAGAACCTAGAACGGTACTTGAAAACTTAGCGATAGAACGTAATCCGTTATATGAAGAAATTGCCGATGTTATCGTGCAGACGGATGACCAAAGTGCGAAAGTTGTTGCAAGTAAAATAGTTGAACGCTTGGACTTTTAAACGACATAATTATGACCACACTTCAGGTTAAACTCGGTAAGCGCAGTTATCCAATTTATATAGACAGCGGACTATTAGCAAATAGTGAACTGCTGTCTAGTCATATCCGCAGTAAGCGTGTTTGCATTGTCAGTAATAATATCGTCGCACCCCTCTATATTGAGCAGATGAAACATAGTCTTAGGGATTTTGACCTTGATGAAGTCATATTACCTGATGGTGAAGCTCAGAAAAGCTTAGCGAATTTTGAACTGATAATGTCACATCTGCTAGCGAGTAATCACGGCAGAGACACAACCTTAATCGCGCTAGGTGGTGGAGTTATTGGCGATATCACGGGTTTTGCCGCCGCATGTTATCAGCGCGGTATTGATTTTATTCAAATCCCTACCACGGTGTTGTCTCAAGTTGACTCTTCAGTTGGCGGAAAAACTGCCGTTAATCACCCTTTAGGTAAAAATATGATAGGCGCGTTCTATCAACCTAAAGCGGTATTTATTGACCTAGCAAGTCTAGCAACTTTACCGATTAGAGAATTTAATGCTGGTATGGCTGAAGTGATAAAGTACGGTATATTGGGCGATGGTGATTTTTTTACTTGGCTTGAACAGCATATTGATGCAATAAAAGCTGGTGAAAATAAGATTTTAATGCAGATGATCGAACGTTGTTGTCAATGCAAAGCGAATATTGTTGCTGAAGACGAAACAGAAACCGGTGTGCGTGCTTTATTAAACTTAGGACATACCTTTGGCCATGCTATTGAAGCTGACCAAGGTTATGGTAATTGGTTGCATGGTGAAGCTGTTGCTACTGGCATGGTACTTGCAGCTAAGTTATCAGTAACAATGAATTTGCTTGAAGTGTCAGATCTTCGTCGTATTGAAACTTTGCTGTCTGCTTTTGATTTACCGTTAGTCGCACCAGAAAATATGGGTTTTGATGAATTTATTTGTCATATGCGTCGTGATAAAAAGAACTTAGCTGGAAAGCTTCGTTTTATTCTTCCAACGGCTATTGGCCAATCTGAAATTAATGACGATGTTAGTGAGGAACACCTTCAACAAATTCTGTAATTTTATTCAGAATAGGTGAAGCATGTCAGCGTTAATGAAAAATATTGGCCTATCTAATGATAACACCAGTGTCACTAAAATTAGTGCCCATGCCCGCATAGATTATATTCTACGTTTTTCAAAACAAGCTATTTTAGTTATCGATGAAAGCGTTGAACAAAGCGCGCCCAGCGCTAGCCAGTTTTTAGCCAGTTTACCCGAGCAGCATAATGCTGCCTATATCTCACTTGCTGCACAGTTTAATAATATTCAAATTCGTTGTCGTATAATCGAGCAGTTATATACCGGTGAATTATTTGATCCAGAAATATCATTAGCAGTCAGTGTGATTAATTTAGCTAAAAAATCACCGCAGGGCATTAGTATTGTGCTCGACAGTGCTCAGCACTTATCATTACAGATATTGCATGAACTATCACAACTAGCCGCTATCGCTAAAAAAGCCAATTTGGTGGTTAACATTGTGATGTTTGGCTCAGTACAAGCGGGTAAAACCGTGGCGAATAATAAAAGTTTATTTGACAATAAACTGACGTTATTATCGGCACAATCGGGCCAACTTCTGTCAACCACATCAGCAATATTTAAAAATACTCAGCCAAAATGGCAGTTTATTAATCAAAATAAAGTGTTAATTAGTGCATTAGTTTTTTTATTAGGTCTTGGCGTCTTGGTTATTAATTTATTGCAATTAGATAGTTTTAATTTTGCAAAATTAATCAGCGCTAATAAACAAGCAGAAATATCATTAACTGAAGTATTAGCGAAACCACAAACCATGGTGTTAGCCATTAATCGTGAGGATAATGCTGAGCCAGTAACTGAAACTAAAATCGAAAACACTAGGCTTGCTGCTAGACCTAAAGACATTTACTCGTCGTTAATTAATCCATCGTCAGTATTGCCAAGAAAAGCGCTAAGGTTACCGGCATCACCTGCTGAGGTGATGTCAGCGATTACAGCAGAGAGTATGAATAGTGCAGCAGCCAATGGTGCAATGCTTAAACCTTCAGCGAGTCGGCGTAACGTACAAGCGATAACTGCGCAGAATAAGCTAGTTAATCAAGTCAGCGTTAACAATGACTATTACAGTAATCACCTTGGCTATGTTATTCAATTAGCCGCCTATAGCGATTTAACATTGCCAAAATCATTACTTGAGGATTTAACTACGATTGACTATCAAGTTTATCAGCGTTTATTAAATAATAAACCGTCAGTGGTTATCACCACCTTAGCCTATGCAGAAAAATCAGCAGCACAATCTGCTTTAGCCGCTTTACCAAAATTGTTATTAGCACGGCAACCCTGGATAAAGCCAGTTACGGTTATTAATAACGAAATCAATGCATTTCTACTCTCCCAATAAAGGTTAATTCAGGATACAATCCCCGCTTACTTTTCAGATGCTAAGTATCTGTTGCTAAATTTTTGGATTTGTAGGTGCTATGAAGAAAAAACATCGAGCTTTTTTAAAATGGGCGGGTGGTAAATACGCGCTTACCGATGTCATAAATTCTATGTTACCAAAAGGAAATCGTTTGATTGAACCTTTTGTTGGCGCCGGCTCTGTATTTCTAAATAGTGATTATGACGAATATTTACTCAATGATATAAATCAAGATCTGATCAATTTATATCGTATTGTGCAGCGAACACCTGATAAATTTATCGCTGATGCTCGTCGATTGTTTTCACCTGAAAATAATCAGGCAGACAGTTACTATCAACTGCGAAAAGACTTTAATGCCAGCTCAGACCCTTATTTTAGATCGCTAGTGTTTCTCTACATGAATCGTCATGGCTATAATGGCTTATGTCGATACAATAAATCTGGTGGTTATAATGTACCTTTTGGGCAATATAAACGGCCCTATTTTCCTGAAGCTGAGTTGCACTATTTCGCTGAGAAAGCGGCAAAAGCGGTCTTTATTTGTGACGGTTATCGACAAACCTTTGCTCATGCGAAATCAGGTGATATTATTTATTGCGATCCTCCTTACGTGCCGTTAAGTAAAACAGCGAGCTTTACCAGTTATTCAGGTAACGGCTTTGGGTTAGATGAACAAGCTGATTTAGCCAATGCGGTAGAAGAAGTCACCAAAAATCGTAAAATATCAGTATTGATCAGTAATCACGATACTATTTGGACACGAAAAATATATCAGCATGCAAAAAAACATCACTCAATAGAAGTGTCACGAACGATTAGTCAAAAAGGTAATGCACGCAATAAAGTGTTTGAGTTACTCGCGCTTTATTAAGTAACGCCAACTCACATATCAATGGCTTATATCATCTTGATGAAAGTGGATAACGCATAGTCAGCAAGCGATGAGATAATACCATTTTGTTGTAATATTGAGCTAGCACCATTGAATTTTTCGTGACTTATAGCTTTACTTAAGGCTTAAGTTGAATTTAGTGGTGTTGAACAAAAAATATTAGCTGGGTAAAACGAAACTCACAATGGTAACTAAGGTCACTATAAATAGCACCACAGCAATTAAACCCGCAATAATGAAATGACTAAATTTACCATGAGTAAAGTCTCGCTCTCTATTTTTATCACTTTGCACACCAAAAAATGCTGCGGCAACACTTTTGAGTGTTTCTTTAAAGTTACTTGAGGCCATCATTATCCTTAATTGCCAATGCGGCAAATTTGTATATTAGTGTAAAGCTTAGTCAGTATGTTCTAATGCACAGTGTCGATCAAGTGCTGCCAATGTAACCGTATTTTGTCAGACTCCATCTCACCTGGCACTTTAGTATTGACATTTTAATTAATCTGTTCAATCTTAATCATATTTATCGACTGTTAACTAACCTGATTCAGGGATCAAACATGGATTGAGACAAGTATGGGTTGAAAATTTGCATTTTTAGCATGTCATTAATCGCATGCATATATTCACTATGTAGTGAGCACAATAGCCATAAAAGGCATGAAAGATAGCTTAATACTTATATACTTTGTTTGTTCTAGGCTAGACAATTAAAGCGCTAGAACGACGGCACTATCATTTTAATAGCTACTACTTATACGAATGGAACTCATGTTGAAAAATTTCTCTGGTGATACTAAGTTTACTACTAAGGTCAAAATTTTATTAACTAAAATTTACGGACCTAGTCCTTTAAAAGATTCTGTCTTGGAAAGGGCTATAGCATTTTACGATTTAGAGTTGATTTCACAAGGCAAAGTTCAGAGCCTTGACAATGAAATAGCCAAGTTAGTACAAATTGATAGTGATAAAAGTAACAGGAAACTTTTAAAGCTTGAACGTGAGCAGCAAAAAAAATTAACAGTGTTAAGCGCAGAGCGCAAAGAACGCGCCCAACATTTGCAGCGTATTTGTCGAGATATCTTCGAACTTTGTGAAGGTGAAAGTTTGGCTGAAACTAAGCGAAAATCAGCAGAGCTATTAGGCACTATGCAGTTATTATTGCCAACCGAAGGCAGTAAAGTGGCAGTTGAAAACGAACGTAGTAAACCTTTGTATAGGGCTGTACTGGCTTTAAGGTTACTAGATCAAATCTGTTTAAAAAATTTTTCATCCGAAGACACTTTAGCGCAAGAATTAATGGCACTAATAGCTTTTGATTTTAGTGAATTACGCAATGGTAGTGCAGAGGTCTTGCGTCAATTTAAAGATCTGGTGAAAATACCTGTATTAATGGCCGCTATATTACAAGATATTGGCCATTATCATCCTAATGCACAGAAGATTATACAAGGTGTTAATGGCAAACTAGACTGTTTTCGCACTTTAGAGCTTGAAGAGCGGAAAGCCTTATTGCAGATTAATTATCGTGAAACTATAAATTATCTTCTCAATGGTATTGGTGTGGTAAATTATCTAGGTGACTCTGTAGCTGAAAGAGAGGCCTTTGATAGTACACAAACTCAGACCTTGTACTTTGTTAAGCAGCTTATAATGAGTAGTTTCCAGCCAAAGTTAGGTGTGGGCAACATATTAAAAATACCCCAAATATATACCGGCATTGTCTTATCAACCAAAAAGAACTACAACTATAAATTATTACCGAGAGTATACCAAGCCTTATATAAGAACGCTGAACGAGGCCGTTGTAGTCGCCAGGTAGTCGATGCCTTATATCAAATTACTGGCGATTTTCCACAAGGATTTGGGGTGATTTACATCCCGAATGATGTTGTTCAGGATTTGCGTTATGAATATGCGATAGTCACTCAGCTCTACCCTGAAAAACCTAATGAGCCTAAATGCCGTATAGCATCAAGACAATTGACCTTCATTGGCCATGGGCATGACTTGGTCGTAAAAAAAAGCAATAATTTATACTTTGTAGAAACAGCACAAGAGTGCTCGAATATAAGCAAAGCAAGATTGGATGAAATTCTACCTTTGTTGTCATCAAACTATCTTGAACGTAAGGAGCGCGATTTATTGCCGCGTTGTTGGCAACCAGGGGGATACTTTTTGAACATAGGTAACCAAAAGCTCTGGAGTCGAGCCCGCTAGCATAAATAGGATATACATTAGCGGGTAAGCTTAATTTTATTCTGCCAACTGCTTTCTTCTTGACGCAGTAAAAATACTAAAACTTAAAAACAATAATGATGAATGAGTTTAGTCAGTAATAGCTCAGTTTTTGTAATTTCACTATGGGCTAAATACTCATTAGGTTGATGTGCCTGATCAATCGAGCCGGGGCCCATCACAATAGTTTGGCAACCCAATTGTTGAATAAATGGTGCTTCTGTTGCGTAATTTACCGCACAACAATGATGACCAGAAAGTTTTTCAGCCGTAAGTACTAATTCACTTTCAGGGGGTTGCTGAAAACTCGGTGAACTAGGGTCAAGCTCGTCTATGCTGAGTCGACCAGGATATTTTTCCGCAATGGGCTGTAAAGCCTTTGCTAACCAAGCCACTAGTTCTTCATCTTTCATACCCGGTAAAGAGCGCATATCAATATCAAGCTCACAATGGCCACAAATTCGATTTGCATTGTCACCGCCTCTAATAGCCCCTAAATTCATCGTAGGTGTTTGAACATCAAAAGCTTCATTTTGATAGCTTAGGCTGAGTTTTTCTCTGAGTTTGAATAATTCACTAATCACTTGATGCATTATTTCAATCGCATTAATGCCGCTTGCCGGTTTACTTGAATGTCCAGCCTGACCTTTAATGCTAATTTTATGAGACATATGGCCTTTGTGCATTACCACAGGCACTAAATTTGTTGGTTCACCTATAATGGCAACGTCAGGTTTTATTATTTCACTGTTAGCAAAAAATCGCGCGCCAGCCATGGTGGTTTCTTCGTCGGCAGTGGCTAAAATGTATAATGGCTTGTTTAATTTTTTAAGATCAATATGTTGGCAAGCTTGCAAAATAAAGGCAAAAAAACCTTTCATGTCGCAGCTACCAAGACCAAAAAGTTTATTATCGTTATCGGTGATCTTTAACGGATCGGATAACCAGCTATTTTCATCAAAAGGTACAGTGTCGCTGTGGCCTGCGAGTAATAGGCCCCCTGTACCAGTGCCTAATTTAGCCAACATATTAAACTTACCTTTAGCGTGTGGAACCGCTTGAATAGTGACAGTAAAGCCTAAGGTTTCAAACCAAGCTGACAGTAAATTTATTACCCCTTCATTACTTTGATCCCAGCTCGCCTGCGAAGAACTAATACTGGGTTGTGCTATTAATTGGCTAATGGCTTGGGTAAAGTTGGGGAGTTTTTTATTGAGCTTTTTCATGATATTTAAGCACCTAAAATTATTCAGTGGGTATTTATGCTAATTTGTTGCATAACTATTTATATGGTGGTATTTTAGCAACTTAATGTAAAGAGCATAATTAACCACACTATGAAAATGTTTGTAATGTATTCAACTAAGCTACAACAATAGCGTCAAATATTAGTTTTGGTCAGTCTTGATTCTCTAGATAATGATATGTTTTTGTTCATAAAGCGAGATAATAATTGCTTAAAGTTGAATAGAATTGCAAAATTTACGCGTAAATAGTACCGTGAGTTTTAGTTCCTAATCGTAAAAAAATGGTAAGTAAATGAACGTCGTAGTTATTGGTGCAAGTGGGTATGTGGGTGCTGAATTAATTGGCTTGTTAACGCAGCATAATAAAATATCAATTCAACATTTATTAGTGTCTGAAAATGGTACCTCTAGTGGTCAAAAATTTTCACAATTACATGCTCGTTGGCAAGGTATATGTGATTTGCCGCTAGAGCCTTTTTCTCCACTATGGTTTGAGCAACATATCATTGCCTCTAAACACAAGATTGATGCGGTATTTTTTGCCACACCCCATGAGTTTAGTGCGCAATGGGCCCAAGCCTTTATTGACGAAGATGTTAAAGTGTTCGACTTATCGGGTGGTTTTCGTTTAAAAGACGTTAAGCAATATCCCGTGCATTATGGTTTTGAACATCAAGCGTTAAACGCACTACAACAGGCTCAATATGGTTTAGCCGAATGGCAAGCCGCCGAGATTGCTACCAGCAATTTAATTGCTGTGCCAGGGTGTTATCCGACCGCGAGTTTATTAGCGTTAAAGCCCATCACCAGCAATGATCTCCATCAAGAAAATTCATTAATTGTGGTTAATGGGATTAGTGGCGTAACGGGGGCCGGTCGTACAGCGTCATTAGCGACAAGTTTTTGTGAAGTGAGTTTAACCCCGTACAATATTTTGCAGCACAGGCATCAGCCAGAAATTAGTCAAGAAGCTAACGTTGAGGTGATTTTTAATCCACATTTAGCCCCTTACAAACGCGGACTATTAGTGACGGCGACCTTAAAGCTAAAAACTAGGGTTACTAGTCAACAAGTTGACAGTGCCTTTACAAAAGCCTATCAAGACACGCCATTAGTGAGAATAGTAAACACTTGGCCTAAAATAGACAATGTGGCCCATAGCCCATTTGCTGATGTGCATTGGTTAGTTGATGAAGAAAAACAGGTGGTGGTGGTGAGCTGCGCTATTGACAATTTGTTAAAAGGAGCGGCTTCACAAGCCATACAATGTGCCAATATTAGTTTGGGCTTACCAAGTGAATATAGCTTATTAACCGCAGGGAATTACTGATGAAGAAGCCTGTTGTGATCAAAATTGGCGGCGCTATTTTAGATGGCTACAATCAAGGCAACACTTCTGCCTTAGTTGCGTTGTTAACCGTAATTGCCAGTTTAAAAGATCAACCTGTAGTTATCGTTCACGGTGGTGGCTGTGTGGTTGATGAAATGCTTGCTCAAGCAGGTTTTGTTACGGAAAAAAAACACGGTTTACGAGTGACACCCAAAGAGCAAATGCCTATTATTAGTGGTGCGCTAGCCGGTAATGTTAATAAAGCTATTGTGGCCAGTGCAGCGAGTTTAAAACTGCCCGCTGTTGGTTTGTCACTTACCGACGGTCAAATGGTGCAGTGCCAATTAAGCCCTCTAGCATTAGGCCAAGTCGGTGTACCTCAACCTTTTAGTAGCGCGTTATTAGATACACTACTAAAAGCAAAATTTTTACCTATTGTTTCATCCATTGGTGCTTTAGATAATGGTGAGTTAGTCAATGTAAATGCTGATGATGCCGCGGTAGTGATATGTCAGTTGCTTAATGCTGAATTATTGCTGTTGACCGATGTTAATGGCGTTAAAGGGGCAACGGGCGAGTATTTAAGCTCATTGAATGCTCAGCAAGCAGAACAACTTATTACCAGTGGCGTTATTGCCGGAGGCATGACCGCTAAAGTAAACGCAGCATTGCGAGCGGCGAATCAGCTACGACGAAGTATCGCGGTTGCTAGTTGGCAATCACCTGAGCAAATTGTCGATTTGCTCAACGGCGACAGTGTCGGCACTCGTATACAGCCTAATGGTTGTTAGTTTCATATAAGCCATTTTAATTGTCATAAGACAAGTTGTTAACCGGTTTCGCACAGGATTAAAGATTGATGAATTTACAACACTTCTTAGCTGATGATCAGCTAAATAAAGCACAAATACTCGACTTAATTACCTTAGCACGTGATATAAAACAGCAACCTGAAAATTACTCTCAGGCCTTGGCGGGTAAATCAGTTGCCATGATTTTTGAAAAACCCTCGCTAAGAACCCATGTTAGTTTTGATATTGGCATTAATAAATTAGGGGGTCATGCTCTGTATTTAGGCCAACAAAATGGTAAATTAGGTGAACGTGAGCGAGTTAGCGATTATGCTAAGAACCTTTCTTGTTATGCCGATGCTATTGTTGCACGAGTTTTTAGCAACAGCTCGATAGAACAACTGGCCCAGCATGGCAGTGTACCTGTGATTAATGCCTTGTGTGATGTGTATCATCCATGCCAAGCATTGGCTGACTTTGTGACTTTAGCAGAAAATTTTTCTGATCTGAGCAAAATAAAACTTGCTTACATTGGTGACGCAAATAATGTCTCTAATTCATTAATGCTAATGGCAGCAATCGTCGGGGTTGATTTTACTTTAGTTTGCCCAGTAGGGCATGGTCCTGATGAACAAATGTATAATAAAGCCGTGAGTTTTAGTGCAGCATCAGGGACTAAGTTATCTTTAACCCAGGATATAGCTGAATTAGGACAACAAGATGCTATTTACACTGACACTTGGATATCTATGGGTGATAATACCAATGTTGCTGATATTTTAGCGACCTTTAAACCGTATCAAGTGAATCATCAAGTGATGGCAAACGCAGGGGCAAGTATTGTTATGCATTGTCAACCCGCGCACCTTGAAGAAGAAATTACTACTGAGTTGTTCGACAGTGAAATGTCAGTGGCTTTTCAGTCGGCTGAAAATCGCATGTGGGCACAAAATGCGGTGTTAGTCACTTTATTAGCGGATTGATCTCTGTTTTACTAAGCAGATGAGCAAATTAAATTTAAAAAACATTTCAAGCTAGCCAATGACTCGTTATTGGCTAGCTTGACAACAAAATATTGTTAAGGAATAAAATCATGGCTTTAGCCGCAAAAAAAGACATTAAAAAAGTAGTACTGGCCTATTCAGGTGGTTTAGATACCTCAGCTATCATTCCTTGGTTAAAAGAGAATTATCAAGGCTGTGAAGTGGTGGCATTTTGTGCTGATGTTGGTCAGGGCGAAGAAGAGCTTGTTGGCATTAAAGAAAAGGCCATCGCCTCGGGTGCTTCAGAATGTTATGTAGTTGACTTAAAAGAAGAATATGTTAAAGACTATATTTACCCTATCATTAAAACGGGTGCGGTTTATGAAGGCCAGTATTTATTAGGTACCTCAATGGCGCGTCCAGTGATCGCCAAAGCACATATTGAAATTGCCTTAAAAGTGGGTGCTGATGCGGTTTGTCATGGTTGTACCGGTAAAGGTAACGACCAAGTGCGCTTCGAAGCTTGTTTTGCTGCCTTAGCACCACAACTCACCGTTATTGCCCCTTGGCGTGAGTGGGACATGGTTTCACGTGAAGACCTATTAGATTATTTAGCTGAGCGTAATATCCCTTGTTCGGCTTCATTAACTAAAATTTATAGTCGTGACGCTAATGCTTGGCATATATCGCATGAAGGTGGCGAGTTAGAAGACCCTTGGTGTGAGCCTTCAAAAGAAGTGTGGACCATGACAGTTGACCCTATGGACGCACCGAACGAAGCAGGCAAGGTAATGCTCAGCTTTGATAAAGGTGAGTTAGTTGCCGTCGATGGCGAGCCCATGTCGGCTTATCAATCATTAATGTATTTAAACGAAAAAGCCGCTGCACATGGTGTTGGCCGTATCGACATTGTCGAAAACCGTTTAGTCGGTATGAAGTCTCGTGGTTGTTATGAAACTCCCGGCGGCACCGTTTTAATGGCCGCTTATAAAGGGCTAGAGTCATTAATACTAGACAAAGAGTCATTAAAGTATCGTGAATCTGTTGGTCATGAGTTCTCACATGTCATTTATGACGGTCGTTGGTTTACACCACTTGCGAAAGCACAACTTGCCTCTGCCGCTTCTTTTGCTGAAAAAGTTACTGGCGATGTCGTCGTCAAACTTTATAAAGGTATGGCACAAGTGACTCAACGTCGTTCACCCAACAGCTTATATTCAGAAGCGTTTGCCACTTTTGGCGCTGATGATGTTTATGACCAAAAACATGCGGAAGGTTTTATTCGTTTGTTTAGCTTATCCAGTAGAATTACCGCGCTTAAACAAGCAGACTCAGTAATTACTGCAAAAAAATAAAGGTAGAGGAATTTAGAAATGGCATTATGGGGTGGACGGTTTAAAGAGCAAGCCAGTGTGCAGTTTAAAAAGTTTAATGACTCTTTACCTGTTGATTATCGTTTGGCAGTACAAGACATTGTTGGGTCTATTGCCTGGGCAGAAGCATTAACTACGGTTAATGTCTTAAGCCAAGCAGAGTTTGAAGAATTAAAAGCGGCATTGTTAGCATTAAAAGCTTCAGTTGAAGAAAATCCAAAGCAAATTTTAGCGTCTGACGCGGAAGATATTCATAGTTGGGTGGAAATTAATCTCATCGAAAAAACTGGTGATTTAGGCAAGAAATTGCATACGGGTCGCAGTCGCAATGACCAAGTAGCCACTGATTTAAAACTTTGGTGTAAAGAAACTGGTAATGATTTACTTTATGCCTTAGTGAATTTGCAACAGGCAGTATTAGACCTGGCTGAACGTGAGCGTAATACCGTGTTGCCAGGCTACACCCATTTGCAACGCGCACAACCGATCACTTTTGGCCATTGGTGTTTGGCTTATGTTGAGATGTTTAACCGTGATATTGGTCGCCTAAAAGACGCCTTGTATCGCGCTGACACTTCACCCCTAGGCTCTGGTGCTTTAGCTGGCACAGCTTATCCAATTGATCGTGAAAAGTTGGCCCATAATCTTGGCTTTCGTAGTGCCACACTCAATAGCTTAGATGCAGTTTCAGATCGTGATCATGTGATTGAATTATTATCAACCGCCAGTATTAGCATGATGCATTTATCGCGTTTTGCAGAAGACTTGGTTTTTTACAATTCAGGTGAAGCCGGTTTTGTTGAAATGAGCGACTTAGTTAGCTCAGGTTCGTCATTAATGCCACAAAAGAAAAACCCAGACGCTTGTGAATTACTGCGCGGTAAAGCTGGGCGAGTGATGGGTTCACTCACCGGTATGATGATGACTATGAAAGCTTTACCACTGGCTTACAATAAAGACATGCAAGAAGATAAAGAGGGCTTATTTGATGCGCTTGATACTTGGCAAGAATGCATGCAGATGGCGGTATTAATTGCTGAAGGCTTAACGGTCAATCGTGCGCGTACTTTAGCGGCGGCTCAGCAAGGTTATGCCAACTCAACCGAGCTTGCTGACTACCTTGTTAGTAAAGATATTCCCTTTCGAGAAGCGCATCATATTGTTGGTGAAGTTGTATTGGCGGCTATTGATGCTGGACACGCCTTGGAAGATTTTTCAATTGCACAACTGCAAAAATTTAGCGACAGGATTGAACAAGATGTCTACCAACATTTATCAATTGAATCTTGTTTAGATAAGCGCGACGCTATCGGCGGCACTTCTCGTCAGCAAGTCGACAAAGCTTTAGCAGAAGTTCAGTCAGGCAATATTTTAGCTGACAACCAAGATACCTTAAATACTCAAGTTTTAGGTGCGCCAAGTAAAACACAAATTAACTTAACCTTAAAACAAGTAAAACAACGTTTAAATGCCCAGCGTGCAGCCGCTATGTCGGTGCGCAGAGCAAGAATGTCAGATATTGACAGTATCTCAGCTTTAGTCGATTACTGGGCCGAGCGCGGTGAAATACTGCCACGCAGTCGCGATAATATTATTCATGCGGTGCAAAATTTTGTTGTTGTTGAAGTTGACGGCGCGGTAGTCGGCTGTGCGTCACTGTATATTTACCAAACAGGTCTTGCCGAGATTCGTAGCCTAGTGATTGATAAAGCCGCTCATGGTCAAGGTCAAGGCCAAGCACTGGTACAATATTTATTAGAATTTGCTCATCAAATGCAACTACAAAAAATTATTGTGCTGACTTATATTCCAAGCTATTTCCAGCAGTTAGGTTTTAATTTGATTGATAAACATTCTTTAGCAGACAACATCATAGAAGACAGTGAGCAAAGCCCACATAAAAACCCTGAAGATGAAGTTGCCATGGAATATATTGTTAATCGTTGTGCTGAAAAAGTTTAGCCACTTTAATGTTTATACCCGTTCTAAGCTTGTACAGATTTACCCCTTGAAGTTGAGCGGGTATATATAAGTTATTCATAAGTTATATATACGTATTAAGATAAGCGATAGATATTAGTGATCAGATGTCATGAATAGTAATGAAGATAATGTAAAGTGGTTTAGAAATGCAGCGCCCTATATCAATGCCCATCGTGGTAAAACGTTTGTCTTGATGTTTGGTGGTGAGGCGATACAACACCCAAATTTTGCCAATATCATTCATGATATAGCTTTGTTAAGAAGCTTGGGTGTTAAGTTGGTTTTGGTGCATGGTGCGCGCGTGCAAATCGAAGAGCGACTCATTGCTCGTGCCCTACCGCAGCAAATTGAAGGTAATATACGGGTTACTGACGCAGAAACCTTGACGGCGGTAAAAGACGCAACCGGTTCGCTGCGTATTCATATTGAAGCCTTGTTAACCATGGGCTTAGTTAACTCACCTATGCATGGTGCGCAAATCCGGGTCAGTACCGGTAATTTTGTTATTGCTAAGCCTATTGGTGTGCGTGACGGCATTGACTTTAAGTATACTGGCTTGGTGCGTCGAATTGACGCTGAAGGTATTAATACCCAATTAAATTTTGGCTCAATAGTCTTGTTATCGCCTGTGGGTTACTCATCAACGGGTGAAGTGTTTAATTTAGCGTTAGAAGATGTGGCAGCAAAAACCGCGATAGCGTTAAAAGCAGACAAACTTATTACCTTAACTGAACAATCGGGGTTACTCGATAAACAGGGGGCCTTAATTCGAAGTTGTGGGGTAGCGACTGTTAGTGATTTACTTGCAGAACAAGAAAATCATGTTCAGCAGTTACTGTTACAAGCGATTATACAATGTGGTAAACAAGGGGTAGAGCGTTGTCATAGTGTAAGTTACGCTAGTGATAGCGCCTTATTACAGGAGCTGTTTACTCGTGACGGTGCAGGCACCTTGATTGCCAAAGACTATCAAGAGCAATTGTCAGCTGCCGGTATTGATGACGTTGGCGGCATAGTAGAATTAATCGCGCCACTGGAAGAAGAAGGTGTGCTGGTTAAACGCTCACGCGAGTTGCTTGAAATTGAAATCGACCGTTTTACGGTGATTAAAAAAGAAGATGTTATCATCGCTTGTGCGGCCCTTTACCCTTACCCAGAAGCAAGGACAGGTGAAATAGCCTGCTTAGTTATTCACCCAGATTATCGTGGTGGCAACCGGGGCATTCGTCTTATTCAAGCACTAGAGCAGGCGGCGAAAAGGCAGAATCTCACGTCAATTTTTGTCTTGACTACAGTTAGCGCACACTGGTTTATTGAGCAAGGCTACATCGAACAAGCCATTGAAAAGTTACCGGAAGGTAAGCAACAACTATATAATATTCAACGAAAATCTAAAGCCTTTACTAAAGCAATATAATACTTTATGGGTGTTTTTATCAAGTAATCGCTGGCTTTACTTGGTAAAACACCCGATTAATTATCAGCATTTCGTCACTAGCATTGCCATGCAGACAACAAATTTTCTGCTGCTTATCGAGCAATTACCCCACATTCAGTTTATAGCCAATGAATTAATAAATTAACCTTACTAGTATAACTAGGGTTAGCACTGTTTATGCGCAGGCTATTTTTGCGTACAATAAGGAAAATTTATTATAGTCACTGTTATGAAAACACGCGCTAACTTCCCTTTACAAGCATTAAACAGCTTAAATGTGCCAGCCGTCACCGACGAGATACTATCCCCGTCTACCGTTAAAGAGCTGTTTGAAATAAGCACGGATAAAGCGCTCAGGTCTTATATTCTTGGTGAAGGCACAAACACCTTATTCTGCCAAGCGCAGGCGCCAACCATTATCAAGCCCAGTTTAATGGGTATTGAGGTCACTGAAAATGATGAATATTTTCAGGTAAGTGCCGCTTGTGGTGAAAATTGGCATAACTTGGTTTTGTTTTGCATTAATCGCGCGATATACGGTTTAGAAAATCTGGCCCTAATCCCTGGCAGTGTGGGGGCCGCACCGGTACAAAATATCGGTGCTTATGGTATTGAGGTGAGTGATTTTATTGAACGGGTTACTTGGTTTGATTTTGCCACGAAAAAGTTGATAGATTATAGTAACGCCGCCTGTCAATTTAGCTATCGTAACAGTATTTTTAAACAAGCATTAAACGGCAAAGGTATTATTACCCAGGTGCATTTTTCATTGCCAAAAGCTTGGCAACCGGTTAACAGTTACCAAGGCTTAAGCGCCATTATTGCCCCTGTGACTCCGCAGGCTATTATGGCAAAAGTTATCCAGTTACGTCAGGCAAAATTACCTGAGCCTAAATTACTGCCTAATGCCGGCAGCTTTTTTAAAAATCCGCTGGTGAGTGAAGCTTTTTTTCATGCTTTACAGCAGCAGTATCCTAAGATGCCTTATTATCGACAACAAAGTGGTGAAATAAAGTTAGCCGCAGGTTGGCTGATTGAGCAAGCAGGTCTTAAAGGTTTTCGTGACGGGGGTGTGGGTGTGCACGAAAACCAAGCTTTAGTGATTATTAACTATGACAGTAAGCAGGGTGAGCATATTGTCGCCTTGTCCGTCTATATTCAGGAAACAATCATGGCCAAATTTAATCTGCAATTGATACCAGAAGTTAGATTTATTGGCGCTGATGGTGAGCTAAGTCATATCAACACAGGGTGTCAACAATGAAAGCAATTCGTGAGCAGTTGATTAAAAAATTGGTTAAAGGTGAGTTTTTGTCAGGGCAAGCTATAGGCGAAGAACTCGGCGTCAGTCGCGCGGCTATTTCAAAGCATATTAGTGCATTACAAGAAATGGGCTTTGATATTTTTAGTGTCACCGGCAAAGGCTATCGATTAGCCGAACCCATTGAACTGCTCAGCGAAAGTCTCATAGTGGCAGAATTGGCTGAACAAAATACTAGCGCCAAGGTAGAAGTTCATAACTTAATCGACTCAACTAATAGTTATTTAATGCGCCGTTTGCCAAACCAAAATGTTGTCGGGCAAGTGTGTATTGCTGAATATCAAAGTGCTGGTCGAGGACGAAGGGGGCGAAAATGGATTTCACCTTTTGGCTCACATATTTACTTGTCAATGTATTGGTATTTAGAGCAAGGTATGTCAGCAGCCATGGGGTTAAGCGTTGTGGCGGCACTGGCAGTGAGTGATGCAATAAAAGCACTTTATCAAGTGGATGTTGAATTGAAGTGGCCAAATGATATTTATTTCAATGGTGTTAAACTTGCCGGCATTTTAATTGATCTCGAAGGTCAAGCGATGGAGCCTTGCCATTGTGTTATTGGTATTGGCCTCAATATTAAAATGCCAGTCAAGAGTGCAGCATTAGTCGATCAACCCTGGATTGATTTGTCGAGCGCTATAGGTGTAGATATTGATCGAAACATGTTAGCAGCCAACATCATTGCAGCCTTGCATAGGCGGTTAAAAGTGCATAGCGAAACGGGCATCAATACTATGGTGACTCAGTGGCATGCACAAGACTTTTACTTTAACAAACCTGTCGCTTTGATTACGGGTGAGAAAGTCACTCGAGGTATTTGTCGCGGTATTAACGGCCAAGGAGCATTGATGTTGGAGGTTAATGGCCAAGTAAGTCCTGTGTATGGTGGTGAAGTTAGCCTAAGGGTTGGGTTATGAGGCTGTTAATTGATGTCGGTAATACCCAGGTAAAATATGTTTTTCAAGCATCGGATGTTTCTGCGCCACTTTCTGACATTGTTTATCTCAACTATCACGCTTTTAAAGTACAGTTATCGCAAGGTAAATTTTCACAGGTTAGCGAAGTAATTCTTGCTAACGTGCATGGTAGTGAAGTGCATGATGCGATCGAAAAGTGGGTAGCAGACTATAATATTGCTTTTGTACAAGTACAGAGTTCAGCACGCGCGTTTGGAGTATCCTCGTCTTATCAGCAGCCAGAAAGCCTAGGCGTTGATCGTTGGCTGGCTATGATAGGGGCGAAACAGCTTTATCCACAACAAAACTTACTTATTATCGACGCCGGCACTGCAACAACTGTTGATCTGTTAGCGGCGAATGGTCAGCATTTTGGTGGTTGGATCATGCCAGGTGTACAAACCCTATTTGATAGTTTATTAACCCGCACCACTAAAATTATCGCCACACCTAAAGTGACCGCAAGTATATCCTTTGGTCAGGATAGCTCAAATTGTTTGAACCATGGTAGTTGGGCTATGACCATAGGGGCGATTAAAGAAGCTATTATTCAAGCAAATAGTTCGTTAACACTCGACAAGGTGCTGATAACTGGTGGCAATGGTGAACAGATTGCAAAGCTAATGGCTGAGCACTGTCAACTTGAACCTAAGTTAGTTTTTCTGGGTTTAAGCTGTTTTCAAGTGAGTTAAGGTCAGTGTTTATAGTTAAAAATTTGTGATTGTGGGTAAAAAACCATCAAACGCATAAAAACATGCTTATTTTTTGCATTTTGCTGTTGCAAGCACGAAAACATTACTCTAGAATTCGCACCACTTAATGTAGTGCCGACTTAGCTCAGTTGGTAGAGCAACTGACTTGTAATCAGTAGGTCGCCAGTTCGACTCCGGCAGTCGGCACCATTAATACATTACTTGTAATGTGAAATAAAAATTTGGAGGGGTTCCCGAGTGGCCAAAGGGATCAGACTGTAAATCTGACGGCTCAGCCTTCGGTGGTTCGAATCCACCTCCCTCCACCATTTTAACAGAGATAATCTGATAGAATTTAGCGGGTGTCGTATACTGGCTATTACCTCAGCCTTCCAAGCTGATGAAGCGGGTTCGATTCCCGCCACCCGCTCCAGTCTTTATAGAGAAATGCTGATATGGCTCAGTTGGTAGAGCGCACCCTTGGTAAGGGTGAGGTCGGCAGTTCGAATCTGCCTATCAGCACCACTTCTTTAGGCCTTCTATAGATGAATCAATGTTGACTAAAAAATTAATAGATTTAATCTACCCAGAGGTACTTTAAGATGGCTAAAGCAAAATTTGAACGTTTAAAACCGCATGTTAACGTTGGTACTATCGGTCACGTCGATCACGGTAAAACAACTTTAACAGCCGCTATCTCTGCGGTATTAACTAAAGTTCACGGTGGTGAAGTTAAAGACTTCGCACAAATCGATAACGCTCCTGAAGAACGTGAACGTGGTATTACCATTAATACTTCTCACATTGAGTATGATACAGCTGCACGTCACTACGCGCACGTAGATTGTCCTGGTCACGCCGATTACATCAAAAACATGATCACCGGTGCTGCACAAATGGATGGCGCTATCTTAGTAGTTGCTGCTACAGATGGTCCTATGCCACAAACACGTGAGCACATCTTGTTATCACGTCAAGTTGGCGTACCTTTCATCATAGTATTCATGAACAAATGTGATGTTGTTGATGATGATGAATTATTAGAATTAGTAGAAATGGAAGTTCGTGAACTTCTTTCTGAATATGACTTTCCAGGTGATGATTTACCGGTAATTCAAGGTTCAGCACTTGGCGCTCTTCAAGGCGACGAGAAATGGGAAGCGAAAGTAATCGAACTTGCTGATGCATTAGATAACTACATTCCAGAGCCAGAGCGTGCAATTGATGGCGCATTCATCATGCCTATTGAAGATGTATTCTCAATCTCAGGTCGTGGTACGGTTGTAACAGGTCGTGTTGAACGCGGTATTGTTAAAATCGGCGACGCAGTTGAAGTTGTTGGTATTCGTGACACACAAACATCTACTTGTACAGGTGTTGAAATGTTCCGTAAGTTACTTGACGAAGGTCGTGCTGGCGAGAACTGTGGTGTTCTTCTTCGTGGTCTTAAGCGTGAAGACGTTGAACGTGGTCAAGTACTATGTAAGCCTGGTTCAATTTCTCCTCATACTAAGTTTGAGTCAGAAGTATATGTACTAAGCAAAGATGAAGGTGGTCGTCATACGCCATTCTTTAAAGGCTACCGTCCACAGTTTTACTTCCGTACAACGGATATTACTGGTGCAGTAGAGCTTCCTGAAGGTGTTGAAATGGTAATGCCAGGCGACAACTTGAAGTTTGTTGTAGAGCTTATCAACCCAGTAGCGATGGACGAAGGTTTACGCTTCGCTATCCGTGAAGGTGGTCGTACAGTTGGTGCTGGTGTTGTATCTAAAATTATCGCTTAATTTTAGAAGACATTAACACGATAAAAAAAGACGCTTAGGCGTCTTTTTTGTTTTATAGTTGAGCTATAGTGAAGTTGAAATAATACCAATTTCATTAAGTTATTGCCCACTTGTGCTGGTTAAAATACACCAAGTCTACGGTGCTCTCAATCACAATAGCCAGCTATTGCTCAATCAAGCGTCTTGCCCTGATGCATTTTCTCTGCGCACAACAAGATCACAAATTTAATGAAAGTGGTATAAGTCAATAGTTGCTAGCGTAGTATAGTAGTATCTGCTTTACTCTACCGGATCATTACTTGATTTTAGAACAGATTAATACAATAAAAAAGACGCTTAGGCGTCTTTTTTGCAGATTGTTGAGTGTCAATGCTATTTATAAAAGCCAATAAAACGGGTGAAAAAGTAAGGCTGATGCAGCATCTAGTTAAAACTCGAAAATAGTCCTTGAGTAAAATATTTTGATTAGTATAATAGCGCCTCACTTCTAGAGTCTCTCTTAATTCCCAAACAACTAAGAATCACTCGGTAAGTGTAAGTACAGATTGAAGGGGTATAGTTCCAATTGGTAGAACAGCGGTCTCCAAAACCGACGGTTGGGAGTTCGAATCTCTCTACCCCTGCCATTTTTGAGTAAAGTGCTTATTAATAAAATAATAGGTGCTTTAGATTTTAACTTCGATTTTATCGGGGTGCTTTGTCTTAGATTAGACATGTAATTACGGGTAGTAGATATGAATGCAAGTACTGAAGCTGAACCAAGTGGTTCATTTGATTTTTTAAAGTGGAGCGTAATCGTTTTACTTCTAGCTGGCGCTGTTTTTGGTAATTACATTTTTGCTGAACAATCAGTTCTTGTGCGCGCTATAGCGGTAGTTGCTGCTATTGTCATTGCAGGGCTTATTGCTATGCAAACAGTTAAAGGCCGTACAGCTGTAGCATTTGCTAAAGAGTCTCGCACTGAAGTACGCAAAGTGGTTTGGCCAACACGTCAAGAAGCCGTGCAAACAACGGGTATAGTATTAGTAGCAACATTAATTATGTCTTTATTGCTTTGGGGCTTAGATTCAGTTCTGTTCTGGGTAGTTGGATTAATTACTGGATTAAAAGTAGGTTAAGGTACCGTCATGACTGAAGAAATTACAATTACAGATACGCCTGAAAAAAATAACAATCCTAAATTACGTTGGTATGTAGTCCAAGCCTTCTCTGGCTATGAAGGCCGTGTGCAAAAAACATTACTTGAGCATATTGGTATTCATGGTTTAGAAGAAAAGTTTGGTGATATTCTTGTGCCAACTGAAGAAGTTATTGAGATGCGCGCCGGGCAAAAGCGTAAAAGTTCACGTAAATTTTTTCCAGGCTATGTTTTAGTTCATATGGAATTAGACGATGAATCATGGCATTTAGTTAAAAGTGTGCCGCGTGTGTTAGGTTTTATTGGTGGCACTAAAGAAAGACCAGCACCTATTTCACAAAAAGAGGCGGATCGAATTTTACAACGCCTTGAGGACACTGACAAACCTAAACCTAAAACATTGTTCGAACCAGGTGAAGTGGTACGGGTTATTGACGGTCCATTTGCTGACTTTAATGGTGTGGTTGAAGAACTTGATTACGAGAAAAATCGTATTAAAGTATCTGTGCTTATTTTTGGTCGTTCAACACCTGTTGATTTGGAATTTGGGCAAGTCGAAAAAGGCTAGCAATAAATATTCCCTAAAAAGCCAGAGTCTTCACTCTGGCTTTTTTATATCCTCTGATCTATTCCTTCTCCTGCAGTTCTTTTTTTGTTCCTGTGAATTATTTTATTATGTTTTTACAGGGAGGAAACAATGAGAAGGGAATGAGTAGAGACTTAAAAAATTTAAAGACTCCCTGATCTATACTTTCTCCTGTAGTCCTTCTTCTTTTCTTCCTGTGAATTATTTTATTATGTTTTTACAGGGAGAAAACAATGAGAAAGGAACGAAGACCCCCCCATTCTTTTAGTGATAGCGCTCCGTGGTCTTTTTTTATACAAATCAAGTATCATAGCTTGCACTATCACCTTGTAATAATATATAATCTGCTGCCGATTTTATCTGACGAAGAAAAAATCGATTTTTTGTTAACGGGGAGCTGTTTTTAATCATCAGCGTTTGAACCCATACTAAAGGTATTAAAACCATGGCTAAAAAAGTCACAGCTTTAATTAAGCTACAAGTTGCTGCTGGTGCAGCAAATCCGTCACCGCCAGTTGGTCCTGCACTAGGTCAACACGGTGTCAACATCATGGAATTTTGTAAAGCGTTTAACGCAAAAACTGATTCTTTGGAAAAAGGCGCTCCAGTACCAGTAGTTATTACTGTTTATGCTGATCGTTCTTTTACATTTGAAACAAAAACTCCACCCGCTGCTTATTTACTTCTAAAAGCTGCTGGTGTTAAGAGTGGTTCAGGTCGTCCTAACACTGATAAAGTTGGTACTGTTACTACAGCACAACTTGAAGAAATTGTTAAGATGAAAGAAACCGATCTTACTGCTAGTTCTTTGGAAGCTGCAGTGCGTACCATTGCGGGTTCTGCTCGTTCAATGGGTTTAGTGGTAGAGGATTAATTATGACTAAATTATCAAAACGCACTCGTCTTATCCGTGAAAAAGTAGACGTATTAAAAGAATATGACATCGCTGAAGCACTTTCTTTATTAAAAGAATTAGCTACTGCTAAATTTCGTGAAAGCGTAGATGTTGCCGTAAACCTTGGCATCGATGCTCGTAAATCAGATCAAAACGTACGTGGCGCGACTGTATTACCAAATGGTACAGGCCGTGACGTTCGTGTTGCTGTATTTACGCAAGGCGCTAACGCTGATAAAGCGAAAGAAGCCGGTGCTGACATCGTAGGTATGGAAGATTTAGCAGAACAAGTTAAAGCCGGTAACATGGACTTTGACGTTGTAATTGCTTCACCAGATGCTATGCGTGTTGTGGGTCAATTAGGTCAGATTTTAGGTCCACGTGGTCTAATGCCTAACCCGAAAGTTGGCACAGTTACACCTGACGTTGTTACTGCAATAAAGAACGCAAAAGCGGGTCAAGTCCGCTACCGCAATGACAAAAACGGTATCATCCATACTACAATTGGTAAGGCTGATTTCGACGATGCTAAATTGCAGGAAAACCTTGAGTCATTATTGGAAGCGCTTAAAAAAGCAAAACCAGCTAATGCTAAAGGCCAGTACATTAAGAAAATTTCTGTTTCAACTACTATGGGTGCCGGCGTTGCCGTTAACCAAGCTAGCTTGACGCTATAGTTTTCAATAAAGTGTCGGTAATCGATGCTTTACAGGGGTTAAATTGTAGACTATAATTTCGCCCCTTAAATTTTGGTAGGTGTTGTCTACTTAATTAGCGCAAATTAGCGTTAATTAACTTTAGACAACCCCGTCAAAGACCGTAGGAGCCGAGACGATTCTTCGTTGAAAGCTTAATTTTTCCTACGTAGATGGTGATTACCCAGTATTTCCTAATTCTGGTCCTCGCCGTAACGGCCTAAGCGAATCTTAGTTTGCTTAGGGATAGTAAATACCGGTTTTTTATTGCCGGTGAACCAGGAGTAAAGCCAATGGCTATCAATCTTGATAACAAAAAAGCAATAGTTGCTGAAGTTCAAGAAGCTGCTAATGGCGCTCAATCAGCTGTAATCGCGGATTCTCGCGGTGTTGCAGTTGAAGCAATAACGACTTTACGTAAAGAAGCTCGTGTAAACGGCGTATGGATGAAAGTTATCCGTAACACGTTAGCACGTCGTGCTTTACAAGGTACTGACTTTGAATGTGTTGTTGACACATTGGTTGGTCCATCGTTAATTGCATTCTCAAACGAGCATCCAGGTGCAGCAGCGCGTTTATTTACAGACTTTGCGAAGAAAAATCCATCGTTTGAATTAAAAGCCGCCGCATTTGAAGGTAATTCAGTAGACGTAAATATGTTAGCTAAGCTACCAACTTACGACGAAGCAATTGCCCGTTTAATGAGCGCAATGAAAGAAGCATCTGCAGGCAAATTGGTCCGCACGATTGCTGCAGTACGCGATCAGAAAGAACAAGAAGCTGCTTAATAATTGTTTATCTCTGCTATTACTTAAACATAAGCAGAGCACAATTTGCACTTTTTGTATTTATAGTTATTTATAACAGCCAACAGGTTGTTAATTGAACAGGAAATTTAAAATGTCTATTTCTAAAGACGATATCCTAAACGCAGTTGCTGAAATGTCAGTAATGGACGTTGTTGCACTTATTGAAGCAATGGAAGAAAAATTTGGCGTATCTGCATCAGCTGCTGTTGCCGCTGCTGGACCTGCTGAAGCTGTTGAAGAACAAACTGAATTTGATGTAGTTATGACTAGCTTCGGCGAGAAGAAAGTTGCTGTAATCAAAGCAGTTCGTGGCGCTACAGGTCTTGGCTTAAAAGAAGCTAAAGATTTAGTTGAGTCAGCTCCAAAAGCAATTAAAGAAGGCGTTGATAAAGCTGAAGCTGAAGCGCTTAAGAAAACTCTTGAAGAAGCAGGTGCTTCTGTTGAGATCAAATAGTCTGTTTTTAAACAGATTATTTGCCTGAAAAGGCAATGGCTGGTGATTTAAACGTCACCGGCCTTTTTGCGCTAAAGAAAGTGGTTTTTTTTTGAACCAAAACAGCGCATTATTTGATGCTTGATAAAAAAAGTATCACTGCTATATCCTGTCTTTTTTAAGACAGATTCGGCCATAACCAGCAAGCTGAGGAACCCCATGGTTTACTCTTACTCTGAAAAGAAACGTATTCGTAAGGACTTTGGTAAAAGTGTTCAAGTAATGGATTATCCATTCTTGTTATCAATCCAACTCGAATCTTTCCGTAAGTTTATTGATATTGATCCAACAGGTGAAACAGGCCTAGAGGCTGCATTTCATTCTATTTTTCCAATTAAAGCTTATTCTGGTAGCTCAGAATTACAATTTGTAAGCTATCGTTTGGGCGAACCGTTATTTGACGTCAAAGAATGTCAAATCCGCGGTATCACCTACTCTGCGCCATTACGCGTTAAATTGCGTTTAGTCGTTTATGATAAAGAAGCGGCGGCAGGCACAGTAAAAGATATCAAAGAACAAGAAGTATACATGGGTGAAATACCATTAATGACTGACAACGGTACGTTTGTCATCAATGGTACAGAGCGTGTTATTGTTTCACAATTACACCGTTCTCCAGGTGTGTTTTTCGATCACGATAAAGGAAAAACGCATTCATCAGGTAAAGTGTTATATAACGCTCGTGTTATACCTTACCGTGGTTCATGGTTAGATTTCGAATTTGATCCAAAAGATAACTTATTTGTTCGTATTGACCGTCGTCGTAAATTACCTGCGTCGATAATTTTGCGTGCTTTAGAGTACTCAACGGAAGAAATTTTAGATATCTTCTACGATACAACAGAATTTTCTATTAAAGGCGATAAGCTAGTAATGGATTTAATTCCAGAACGCTTACGTGGTGAAACGGCTACTTTCGACATAAAATTACCTAAAGGTGATGTTTTAGTTGAGCAAGGCCGACGTATCACTGCTCGTCATATTAAATCGCTAGAAAAAGCTAAGCTTGAAAAATTAGAAGTACCTGCTGAATATATCGTTGGTAAAGTACTGTCTAAAGCTTACATTGACAAATCTACGGGTGAAGTCATTGCTGAAGCGAATGCTGAAATCACGCTAGAAATGTTAGCTGAGTTAAGCCAAGCTGGCCATAAAGTACTTTCTACTTTATATATGAACGAATTTGATGTTGGTTCATATATGTCAGACACATTACGTGTTGACAATTCAACTAACCGCTTAGAAGCGTTAGTGGAAATTTATCGTATGATGCGTCCAGGCGAGCCGCCAACAAAAGACGCAGCCGATACGCTATTTAACAACCTATTTTTTGCATTAGAACGTTATGACCTGTCAACAGTAGGTCGTATGAAGTTCAACCGTCGTGTTGGCAATGCTGATGATATTGGTACCGGTGTGTTATCTAAAGAAGATATCATTTCAGTGATGAAAACCTTAATCGGCATACGTGACGGTAAAGGTGAAGTTGATGATATTGATCACTTAGGTAACCGTCGTATTCGCTCTGTAGGTGAAATGGCAGAAAACCAATTCCGTGTTGGTTTAGTTCGTGTTGAACGTGCTGTTCGTGAACGTTTAAGTCTTGGCGACTTAGATGCGATCATGCCACAAGATTTAATTAACGCTAAGCCGATTTCTGCTGCCGTTAAAGAATTCTTTGGTTCATCACAATTGTCACAATTTATGGATCAAAACAACCCGTTATCAGAAGTGACGCATAAGCGTCGTATTTCTGCTTTAGGGCCAGGTGGTTTGACACGTGAACGTGCTGGTTTTGAAGTACGTGATGTACATCCAACTCACTACGGTCGTGTTTGTCCAATTGAAACACCGGAAGGTCCAAACATTGGTTTGATCAACTCGTTATCGTGTTATGCACGTACTAACGATTTCGGTTTCTTGGAAACACCTTACCGTAAAATTGTTGATGGTTTAATTACTGACGACATAGATTACCTGTCTGCTATTGAAGAAGGTAACTTCGTTATTGCACAAACCACTGCTGAAGTTGATGCAGAGGGTAAATTAGTTGCAGGCTTAGTGGCTTGTCGTCATAAAAACGAATTTACTTTGATGTCTGCTGAACAAGTTCAGTATATGGATGTTTCTCCACAGCAAATCGTTTCTGTTGCGGCGTCACTTATTCCATTCCTAGAGCACGATGATGCGAACAGAGCCTTGATGGGTTCGAACATGCAACGTCAAGCAGTACCGACATTAAGAGTGGATAAACCACTTGTGGGTACCGGCATGGAGAAAATTGTTGCTGTTGACTCTGGTGTAACTGTTGTCGCTAAACGTGGTGGTGTTGTTGCTTACGTTGATGCTTCACGTATTGTTGTTAAAGTTAATGAAAATGAAATGCACGCTGGTGAAGCGGGTATTGATATTTATAACCTAACTAAATACACCCGTTCAAACCAAAACACTTGTATCAACCAACGTCCAACTTGTCGTATGGCTGAGCCTGTAGTGCGTGGTGATGTGCTAGCTGATGGTCCTTCAACGGACATGGGCGAATTAGCCCTTGGTCAGAACATGCGTATCGCTTTCATGCCTTGGAACGGTTACAACTTCGAAGATTCAATGTTGTTATCTGAGCGTGTAGCTACTGAAGATCGTTTTACTACGATTCATATTCAAGAGCTAACTTGTATTGCTCGTGACACTAAGCTGGGCAGCGAAGAAATAACGGCTGATATTCCAAATGTTGGCGAGTCTGCATTATCTAAACTAGATGAAGCGGGTGTTGTTTATATTGGTGCTGAAGTTAATGGTGGCGACATCTTAGTGGGTAAAGTTACTCCTAAAGGTGAAACACAGTTAACGCCAGAAGAAAAACTATTACGTGCCATCTTTGGTGAAAAAGCAGCTGACGTTAAAGACAGCTCTTTACGTGTACCTAACTCAGTGTCTGGTACCATCATAGATGTACAAATCTTCACCCGTGACGGTGTAGACAAAGATGCTCGTGCTGTTGAAATCGAAGAAATGCAACTTAAACAAGTTAAGAAAGACTTGGGTGATGAGTTTAGTATTTTAGAAGATGGTATTTATGCACGTGCGAAAAAATTATTGCTAGGCTCAGGTTTAAATGAATCTGATCTTAACAGCATGTCTCGTGATAAGTGGTTAGTTCAAAACTTAGCTGATGAAGGTCAACAGTCTGAGCTTGAACAAATTGCTGAACAGTACGACAACATTAAAGCAGACTTTGATAAAAAGTATGAAGTTAAGCGTCGTAAAATCACTCAAGGTGCTGATTTAGCGCCAGGCGTGTTGAAAATTATTAAAGTGTATTTAGCGGTTAAGCGTCGTATCCAGCCAGGTGATAAAATGGCCGGTCGTCATGGTAACAAAGGTGTTATTTCAAACGTAGTACCTGTTGAAGACATGCCTTACGACCAATACGGTGTTCCTGTTGATGTGGTACTTAACCCATTGGGTGTACCATCACGAATGAACATTGGTCAGATCCTAGAAACACATTTAGGTATGGCTGCACGTGGTATTGGTGAAAAAATTAACCGTATGTTGGAAGCTCAATTAGAAATTCACAAATTACGTGAATTCTTAAAAGAAGTTTACAACCTAGGTGAATCTCGCCAAGAAGTTGATATTGATTCATTCTCAGATGATGAAATCATGCGCTTAGCGGGTAACTTACGAGCAGGTCTTCCGATTGCGACACCAGTATTTGATGGTGCCAGCGAGAAAGAAATTAAAGACTTATTTAAACTTGCTGATATGCCTGAAAGTGGTCAATTTACGTTGACGGATGGCCGTACTGGTCGTAACTTTGAGCGTCCAGTGACGGTTGGTTACATGTATATGTTAAAACTAAACCATTTAGTTGATGACAAAATGCATGCGCGTTCTACGGGTTCATACTCGCTAGTAACGCAACAGCCTCTAGGTGGTAAAGCACAGTTTGGTGGTCAGCGTTTCGGTGAAATGGAAGTATGGGCACTTGAAGCATACGGTGCTGCTTACACCTTGCAAGAAATGTTAACGGTTAAATCTGATGATGTTAACGGTCGTACTAAGATGTATAAAAACTTAGTTGACGGTGATCATCGCATGGAGCCGGGTATCCCTGAATCATTCAACGTATTGTTGAAAGAAATTCGTTCGTTGGGTATCAACATCGAATTAGATCAGGACTAAGCTACCTCAAGCTACATTGCTGACTTTTAGCGCAAGCTGAAGTCAGTACAGGGAGAGAACAGATAACTGTTCTCTCCGGTATTTAACTCCGACAGGAGAGAGTGTGTGAAAGATTTACTTAAGTTTCTTAAGCAACAAAATCAAACAGAAGAGTTCGATGGTATTCGCATCGGACTAGCTTCACCTGACATGATTCGTTCATGGTCATTTGGTGAAGTAAAGAAACCTGAGACGATTAACTATCGTACTTTTAAGCCGGAACGTGATGGTTTGTTCTGTGCGCGTATTTTTGGCCCAGTTAAAGACTACGAATGTCTTTGTGGCAAATACAAACGCCTTAAGCACCGCGGTGTAATTTGTGAAAAATGTGGCGTTGAAGTTACATTAACTAAAGTTCGTCGTGACCGCATGGGTCATATCGAACTAGCAAGCCCAGTTGCTCATATTTGGTTCTTAAAGTCATTGCCTTCACGTATCGGTCTATTACTAGACATGACGTTACGTGATATTGAGCGTGTGCTTTATTTTGAATCTTACGTTGTTACCGAACCTGGTATGACAACATTAGAGAAAAGCCAAATTCTAACCGAAGAAGAATATCTTGATGCGTTAGAAGAGCACGGTGACGAATTTGACGCCCTAATGGGTGCTGAAGCGGTACTTGCGTTATTACAACAGATTGATCTTGACGGTGAAGTAGCGCAAATGCGTGAAGAGTTACCTGAAATTGGTTCTGAAACAAAACGTAAGAAAATCACTAAACGTTTGAAATTGATGGAAGCATTCGCAGCATCAGGCAATAAGCCTGAGTGGATGATCATGAACGTTTTACCAATCTTACCACCAGATTTACGTCCGTTGGTACCATTGGATGGAGGCCGTTTTGCAACCTCTGATTTAAACGACTTATACCGTCGTGTAATCAACCGTAACAACCGTTTAAAACGTCTTCTAGACTTAGTTGCACCAGATATCATCGTACGTAACGAAAAGCGTATGTTGCAAGAATCTGTTGATGCCTTACTAGATAACGGTCGTCGTGGTCGCGCCATTACCGGTTCTAACAAACGTCCTCTTAAGTCACTTGCCGATATGATCAAAGGTAAGCAAGGTCGTTTCCGTCAGAATTTATTGGGTAAACGTGTTGATTATTCTGGTCGTTCAGTAATCACTGTTGGTCCAACGCTACGCTTACATCAGTGTGGTTTACCTAAGAAAATGGCACTTGAGTTATTCAAACCATTTATTTACGGTAAATTAGAAGCACGTGGCTTAGCAACAACAATTAAAGCAGCTAAGAAATTAGTTGAACGTGAAGGCGCTGAAGTTTGGGATGTGTTAGACGAAGTAATTCGTGAACATCCGGTTATGCTTAACCGTGCACCCACACTTCATAGATTGGGTATCCAAGCGTTTGAACCTGTACTAATTGAAGGTAAAGCGATTCATTTGCACCCGTTGGTTTGTGCGGCCTATAACGCCGATTTCGATGGTGACCAAATGGCGGTACACGTACCGTTGACAATCGAAGCACAAATGGAAGCACGTACGTTGATGATGTCAACGAACAACGTTCTTTCACCAGCTAACGGTGATCCAATCATCGTACCATCACAGGATGTTGTATTAGGTTTATATTACCTAACGCGCGATCGTGTTAATGGTTTAGGTGAAGGTATGACTTTTACCGACATCAAAGAAGTTGAAAAAGCTTACCGTACAGGCTTTGCTGAACTTCATGCCCGCGTGAAAGTTCGTATTACTGAACATGTTCGTAACAGCGATGGTGTGTATCAACCGGTTACTAAGCTGCGTGATACTACAGTGGGTCGTGCAATCTTATGGCAAGTATGTCCAGACGGCATGCCTTATGATCTTATTGATCAGCCACTAGGTAAAAAGCCAATTTCAAAACTGATTAACCATGCGTACCGTAACTTAGGTCTTAAAGATACCGTTATCTTTGCTGACCAGATTATGTACACAGGTTTCCACTACGCGATGATCGCGGGTGCTTCAGTTGGTATCGACGATATGGTTATTCCAGCGGCGAAATACACCATCATCGAAGAGTCAGAAGAAGAAGTTAAAGAAATTCAAACTCAGTTCGAGCAAGGTCTTGTAACTCAGGGTGAAAAGTACAACAAAGTTATTGATATTTGGTCATCTGCCAACGAGAAAATCTCGAAAGCTATGATGGACAACTTATCAAAAGAAACTGTGATTAACCGCGACGGTGAGCCAGAAGAGCAAGACTCTTTCAACTCAATCTACATGATGGCCGATTCAGGTGCTCGTGGTAGTGCTGCTCAGATTCGTCAGCTTGCAGGTATGCGTGGTTTGATGGCAAAACCAGATGGTTCAATCATCGAAACGCCAATCACCGCTAACTTCCGTGAAGGTTTGAACGTATTACAATACTTCATCTCTACTCATGGTGCGCGTAAAGGTTTGGCTGATACGGCATTGAAAACAGCTAACTCGGGTTACTTGACTCGTCGTTTAGTTGATGTTGCACAAGATTTGGTTGTTACTGAACATGACTGTGGCACATTAGACGGGCTACAAATGACACCATTGATTGAAGGTGGCGATGTTGTTGAACCGTTACGTGAACGTGTGCTGGGTCGTGTTGTAGCTGAAGATGTGGTTAGACCGGGTACCAATGAAGTTTTATTAGCGCGTAATACGCTAATTGACGAAGCTTTATGTGATTTCATTGAAGAAAATTCAATTGATCAAATGAAAGTACGTTCAATCATTACCTGTAAAACCGATTTTGGTATTTGTGCTCATTGTTACGGCCGTGATTTGGCCCGTGGACATATGATCAACCAAGGTGAAGCGATTGGCGTTGTGGCAGCACAATCTATCGGTGAACCAGGTACTCAGTTAACTATGCGTACGTTCCATATTGGTGGTGCGGCATCTCGTGCATCAGCAGAGAACAACGTACAGGTTAAGAATACAGGTACGCTGAAATTACAAAATGCTAAATTTGTAACTAACTCTGAAGATCACTTAGTGATTACCTCTCGTTCATCTGAGCTAACGGTAATTGATGAGCTTGGTCGCGAGAAAGAGCGTTATAAAGTACCTTACGGTACCATTCTTAATAAGAAAGATGGCGAAGTACTAAACTCAGGCGATATCATTGCTAACTGGGACCCGCATACGCATCCTATTATCACAGAAGTAGCGGGTAAGGTGCAATTCGTTGAGCTTATTGATGGCGTAACTATGGTTCGCCAAACTGATGATCTTACGGGTTTATCAAGTATCGTAGTCACGGACGTTGGTCAACGTAATACTGCGGGTAAAGAAATGCGCCCAGCAGTTAAATTGGTTGATGCTAAAGGCAACGATGTAATGATCGCGGGCACTGAAATTCCAGCACAATACTTCTTACCAGGTAATGCAATTGTTAACCTAGAAGATGGTGTAGAAGTTGGTATCGGTGATGCGTTAGCGCGTATTCCTCAAGCGTCGTCGAAAACGCGTGATATTACGGGTGGTTTGCCACGTGTAGCTGATTTATTTGAAGCGCGTAAGCCAAAACTTCCAGCAATATTAGCTGAGAAGACAGGTATCATCGCCTTCGGTAAAGAAACTAAAGGTAAAGTGCGTTTATTAATCACACAACCTAGCGGTGAAGTATACGAAGAGATGATCCCTAAAATGCGTCAATTAAACGTGTTTGAAGGTGAATCTGTACTTAAAGGTGAAGTTATTGCCGATGGTCCAGAGTCTCCACATGACATCTTACGTTTACGTGGTGTGGCACCAGTAGCTAACTATATTGTTAACGAAGTACAAGAAGTGTACCGTTTGCAAGGTGTTAAGATTAACGATAAGCATATTGAAGTTATCGTGCGTCAAATGATCCGCAAGTGTGAGATCTTAGATGCCGGTGATAGTACCTTCCTTAAGGGCGAAGTCCTGGAAGTTGCCCGTGTCAATATCTCTAATCGTGAATTAGAAGCTGCAGGTAAACAACCCGCTGAATACGAAATGCAAATGATGGGTATTACTAAAGCATCATTAGCCACTGAGTCATTCATCTCGGCAGCCTCTTTCCAAGAAACGACGCGTGTACTGACTGAAGCAGCGGTAGCTGGTAAGAAAGACAAACTTCGTGGCTTAAAAGAGAATGTTATTGTTGGTCGCTTAATCCCAGCAGGTACTGGTTATTCTTATCATCAAGAACGTGCGCGTGCTAAAAACGCCGTTCCTGTAGAAGAAGTAAAAGTATCAGCTGACGACGCAGCACAAGCATTAACGGATGCTTTGAATGCAGATTTGTCTTCTTAGTCAATCGTATTGAAAAAGTGGTTAAAGCAGATGATTAACCTGTCTATTGCGAGTAAAGCTTGACAGGTTAAAGCTTGACCTATAGAATTCCGCGACCCTGTATTCCCTACTTTTAAGTATTGAATATGAGGTCGCGGATTTTCACGTTTATAAGGGTGTAAATTTCCCCATTGATTGGAATTTACACAAATTTAACTAATCGGGAGCTATTTAATGGCAACTATTAACCAATTAGTACGTAAACCACGTGTAAGACAAGTAACTAAAAGTAACGTACCAGCGTTACAAGCTTGTCCACAACGTCGTGGCGTATGTACTCGTGTGTATACAACTACACCAAAAAAACCTAACTCAGCATTACGTAAAGTAGCTCGTGTTCGTTTAACTAACGGCTTCGAAGTAACTTCATACATCGGTGGTGAAGGTCATAACTTACAAGAGCATAGTGTTATCTTGATTCGTGGTGGTCGTGTTAAAGATTTACCAGGTGTGCGTTACCACACCGTTCGTGGTGCACTTGATTGTTCAGGTGTAAGCGACAGAAGACAAGGCCGTTCTAAATACGGTGCTAAACGACCTAAATCTTAAGCTATTTTATTTCTTTAATTAGAGATAGAAAGCGTTAAGTAAGGCCAAATAAAATATTAAATTTTGGGTTATACCTGAAAAAAACGGAGAATTAAGATGCCAAGAAGACGCGTCGTAGGGCAACGTAAGATATTGCCAGATCCTAAGTTCCATAACGAACTTTTAGCAAAATTCATCAACATCCTTATGGTTGATGGTAAAAAATCTACTGCAGAAAAAATTGTTTACGGTGCATTAGACATTTTAACTGAGAAAAGCACTGAGAAGACTCATCTTGAGTTATTCGAAACAGCGTTAGACAACATCCGCCCACAAGTGGAAGTAAAGTCTCGTCGTGTTGGTGGTTCTACTTACCAAGTTCCAGTTGAAGTTCGTCCTGTGCGTCGTAATGCACTAGCCATGCGTTGGTTAGTTGAAGCATCTCGTAAACGTGGTGAAAAATCAATGGCTCAGCGCCTAGCTAACGAAATGTTAGATGCGTCTGACAGCAAAGGTTCAGCGGTTAAGAAACGTGAAGACGTTCACCGTATGGCCGAAGCTAACAAAGCATTCGCTCACTACCGTTGGTAGGCACTATGAATTAGCAAGATTTGCTGATTTTATAGTAACAAGCGTAATGCCGTGGTTATCACCGAATATCAACATTGATATAAAGTGATAACCACAACTGTTTTACAATCTGAGATAAAGTCTCAGAAAGAGGAATAAATTGTGGCACGTATAACCCCTATTGAGCGTTACCGAAATATTGGTATTTGTGCTCATGTCGATGCCGGTAAAACGACAACAACAGAAAGGGTACTTTTCTACACTGGTCGTTCACATAAGATCGGCGAAGTTCATAATGGCGCAGCCACTATGGACTGGATGGAGCAAGAGCAAGAGCGTGGTATAACCATAACTTCTGCGGCAACAACTTGTTTCTGGAAAGGCATGCAAGCCCAGTTTGAAGACCATCGCATTAATATCATCGACACCCCTGGTCACGTAGACTTTACGATTGAAGTAGAGCGTTCATTACGTGTATTAGACGGTGCGGTATTAGTATTATGTGCTTCTTCAGGAGTTCAACCACAAACAGAAACTGTTTGGCGTCAAATGGAGAAATACTCTGTTCCACGGATAGTTTTTGTTAATAAGATGGACCGCACAGGTGCAGACTTCTTATTAGTAGTTGAGCAACTTAATTCTCGCTTAAAAGCTAATGCAGTGCCCATTCATTTAGCAATTGGCGCTGAAGATGACTTTACTGGTGTTGTCGACTTAATCAAGATGAAAGCCATTAACTGGAACGAAAGTGACCAGGGTATGACTTTTACTTATGAAGATATCCCAGCAGAGATGCTAGAGCAAGCCGAACATTGGCATGAACATCTGGTCTCTGAAGCTGCAGAAGCCTCTGAAGAATTAATGGATAAATACCTTGAAGAAGGTGACTTATCCGAAGCAGAAATAAAATCTGCGCTGCGTACGCGTACGCTAAACAATGAAATCGTCCTTTGTGCTTGTGGCTCAGCTTTCAAGAACAAAGGCGTTCAAGCAGTACTTGATGCTGTTGTAGAATTTTTACCTTCGCCAACTGATGTTGAAGCGATAAAAGGTATTAATAACGACAAAAACGAAACTGAAGGTTTTCGCGAAGCTGATGATAAAGCGCCATTTGCTGCTTTAGCATTTAAAATCGCCACTGACCCATTTGTCGGTACGTTAACGTTCTTTCGCGTCTATTCAGGTGTAGTAAAAACTGGTGACAGTATATACAATCCTGTGAAAGGTAAAAAAGAACGTTTAGGTCGTATTGTGCAAATGCATGCAAATGACCGTCAGGAAATTAAAGAAGTAAGAGCAGGCGATATAGCTGCGGCTATTGGTCTTAAAGATGTCACTACAGGTGATACTTTATGTGATGTGAATCACGTGATTACGCTCGAACGTATGGAGTTTCCTGAACCAGTAATTTCTGTAGCAGTTGAGCCAAAAACTGTCGCTTCCCAAGAAAAAATGGGCATTGCGTTAGGTAAATTGGCCGCAGAAGATCCGTCATTTAGAGTAGTCTCTGATGAGGAAACGGGTCAAACCATCATTTCAGGTATGGGGGAATTACACCTCGATATCCTAGTTGAACGCATGAAACGTGAATTTGGCGTTGAATGTAATGTCGGTAATCCACAAGTGGCTTATCGCGAAACCATTCGTTCGACGGTTGAAGTGGAAGGTAAATTTGTTCGTCAATCAGGTGGTCGTGGTCAATTTGGTCATGTTTGGTTGAAAATGGAGCCCTTACCCAAAGGTGAAGGCTTCGAGTTTGTTAATGAAATTGTCGGTGGTAGTGTTCCAAAAGAATTTATCCCCTCAGTTGAACAGGGTTGTAGAGAGCAGATGGACAGTGGTGTGTTAGCGGGTTACCCGTTATTAGACATCAAAGTCACGCTCTACGATGGCTCTTTTCATGACGTTGACTCAAACGAAATGGCGTTTAAAGTCGCTGCATCAATTGGTTTTAGACAAGGGGCGCTAAAAGCGTCACCGGTAATTCTTGAGCCAATGATGAAAGTTGAAGTTATTACGCCAGACGCAAACATGGGTGATGTTGTTGGTGACTTAAACCGTCGCCGTGGCATGATCGATGGCATGGACGAAGGTCCAGCTGGTTCGAAGATAGTGAATGCATTTGTGCCGCTATCTGAAATGTTTGGTTACGCTACTGCATTGCGTAGTGCAACTCAAGGTCGCGCATCATACTCAATGGAGTTTCACGAATACAGTGAAGCACCAAAGGCTGTTGCCGACAAAATAATTGAATCTTAGTAAGGCTTTTTGAAAGTCTGGCTCGGTCTTTTGGCCGGGCTTTTAATAAACTTTAAGGTAATTGAAAAATGGCTAAAGCAAAATTTGAACGTTTAAAACCGCATGTTAACGTTGGTACTATTGGTCACGTCGATCACGGTAAAACAACTTTAACAGCTGCTATCTCTGCAGTATTAACTAAAGTTCACGGTGGTGAAGTTAAAGATTTCGCACAAATCGATAACGCTCCTGAAGAACGTGAACGTGGTATTACCATTAATACTTCTCACATTGAGTATGATACAGCTGCACGTCACTACGCGCACGTAGATTGTCCTGGTCACGCCGATTACATCAAAAACATGATCACCGGTGCTGCACAAATGGATGGCGCTATCTTAGTAGTTGCTGCTACAGATGGTCCTATGCCACAAACACGTGAGCACATCTTGTTATCACGTCAAGTTGGCGTACCTTTCATCATAGTATTCATGAACAAATGTGATGTTGTTGATGATGATGAATTATTAGAATTAGTAGAAATGGAAGTTCGTGAACTTCTTTCTGAATATGACTTTCCAGGTGATGATTTACCGGTAATTCAAGGTTCAGCACTTGGCGCTCTTCAAGGCGACGAGAAATGGGAAGCGAAAGTAATCGAACTTGCTGATGCATTAGATAACTACATTCCAGAGCCAGAGCGTGCAATTGATGGCGCATTCATCATGCCTATTGAAGATGTATTCTCAATCTCAGGTCGTGGTACGGTTGTAACAGGTCGTGTTGAACGCGGTATTGTTAAAATCGGCGACGCAGTTGAAGTTGTTGGTATTCGTGACACACAAACATCTACTTGTACAGGTGTTGAAATGTTCCGTAAGTTACTTGACGAAGGTCGTGCTGGCGAGAACTGTGGTGTTCTTCTTCGTGGTCTTAAGCGTGAAGACGTTGAACGTGGTCAAGTACTATGTAAGCCTGGTTCAATTTCTCCTCATACTAAGTTTGAGTCAGAAGTATATGTACTAAGCAAAGATGAAGGTGGTCGTCATACGCCATTCTTTAAAGGCTACCGTCCACAGTTTTACTTCCGTACAACGGATATTACTGGTGCAGTAGAGCTTCCTGAAGGTGTTGAAATGGTAATGCCAGGCGACAACTTGAAGTTTGTTGTAGAGCTTATCAACCCAGTAGCGATGGACGAAGGTTTACGCTTCGCTATCCGTGAAGGTGGTCGTACAGTTGGTGCTGGTGTTGTATCTAAAATTATCGCTTAATTTTAGAAGACATTAACACGATAAAAAAAGACGCTTAGGCGTCTTTTTTGTTTTATAGTTGAGCTATAGTGAAGTTGAAATAAGTCAATAGTTGCTAGCGTAGTATAGTAGTATCTGCTTTACTCTACCGAATAATTGCTTGATTTTAGAACAGATTAATACAATAAAAAAGACGCTTAGGCGTCTTTTTTGCTTGGTGGCTGAGTGCTAGTATTAGCTTTATTTTTATCACAAATCTAAAGTAGTGATTGGGGTAATGCTTGAAACAGGTACCTTTATCAGCAAGTAAGCCTCTAAGTAGTGCGTTAATCGCGGCATGAATTCACACCACGACGGTTTTGAGTCTGTAGAGGGTTTTCGCCTAGGCTAAACGTTAAATTGGTTGACGACTTTTGACAATGAATTAGCTTGATCAGATAAATTGGCCAGACTAGTTTTCATCGTTGTAGAGACATCAACAGTATCGTCAGTTAACACTCTGACGTTCTCAATATTTTTCGATACTTCCTCGGCGACATTGGCTTGTTGTTCGACGGCATGGGCTACTTCAAACGTTTGGCTCTGAAACTGACCAATAACCTCAGCTACATCAGCTAATACTTGCTGTACTTGGTGTGTTAGCTGGACACTGTTTTCTGCCTGCAGGCAGCTAGACTCCATCACTCCTACTGCATTTAACGCGGTTGCTTGTAGCTCTTCAATGATGCGTTGGATATTGGCGGTAGATTCTTGGGTACGTGACGCCAGGGTGCGAACCTCATCAGCAACAACAGCAAAGCCTCGGCCTTGTTCTCCGGCTCTAGCTGCTTCAATGGCGGCGTTTAACGCCAATAAATTTGTTTGTTCAGCGATACTGCGTATTACGGTGACAACATCACCAATGGTTTGCGTGCCTGTTTTTAGTTGTTGCACAACTTGTGATGCGTCATCAACATTATTTGAAAGCTGTTGAATGCCAACGGTGGCTTGGTTAACAACGTCAGAGCCTAACGTTACTTTCTCTTCAGCTCTCGTCACCAATTGTTTTGAATAATTTGTGTTGTTAGATATGTCGATGCTTGTTTGAGCTAATTCGGTGGCTGCGGTGGCTACAAGATCTATTTCTCGTTTTTGCGCTTCAACAATATGAGCTGTTTTTTTGCCGATTTTCTCTGCGGCGTCACTTGAAGCTGACACTTCTTTAGTAATAATGATAGTTTGACTGACCAGTTGTTGAATTGAATCAACAAAGAGGTTGAATTCACCAACCAACTTGCCAATTTCATCGTTCTTTAACGGCGCTATTCTTTGGGTTAAATCGCCATCGCCATCGGCAATGTCTTTCATAGCATTTCTAAGGCTTGTTATGCGGTTAACGAAAGGTAATACGCTTAGCCACACTACAATAGCAATCATAATAATAATCGCGACAACAACAGCAACAGAAGACCTAAAAGCTGCTTCGACTGGCTGTGATATGAGTTGCTCGGGGACCAGAAAGCCAAGTTTCCAATTCATTAGCGGATATTCACTTTTCACTTGATTAAAAATGACTTGATAGTCTATGCCACGCAGAGATACCTGAGTAATACCACTATCGTTCTGCGCAAGGGTCGTTTGTAATTGTGAAAAGCCCGATGTGTTTGAGAATTGACTATCTACACTGGCCATAGAGTCTCCAGGTTTGAAGTTATCATCAAAGCCAGGGAAGAATACTAATTTTCCTGTGTCTGTTATTAAGAAGGCTTCGCCTTCGTTTTTATATTTAATAGGGGCGAGTAAATCATGTCCTATGGTGGTAATTAAAATGTCCATACCGCCAATACCTAATAATTGTCCACCGGGTAAATAGTAGGGTGAAGTAATAGTGGCTGAAATGGAACCGTCGTTATTGTCTACTGCGGGTTCAGTAACATACATTGTGGCTACGCTAAGACTGTTCGACCACCAAGGCCGCTCATTAGTGAAATATTTTTCATCGTCATAACGACCATTTAGGTCGAAATATTCATGGGTATTTTCGCTACCAAAAAATACACTTTTTATCGCAGGGTCTTTTTCTGAAAAGTATTTAAAATAACGAGTCACATCTTGGTATTGCTTATTATCACTGATATTGGAAAGTCGTTGATCGTAGTTATTAAACCAATCAATGACCAAGGGATTAGAAAAGACACTATGATTTATTTGGCCTTTTGCGACAAAAAATTCTTTCACCTTGGTTGATTGTAAAGTAACAATATTCTCTATGTCAGAGATAATTTGATCTCTGGTATTATCACTAACATTGGATAAAATAAAGAATGAGGTAATGACCAGTAGTATGGCAACTGCACTTGATATGGTAATCACCAGTTGACGCATTATTGATCGACTAAAAAAATTGAACATACTATTTTATACCTATTTTATGAATCTTATTATTAAGAGGATAAATTGTACTACTATCAGTAATAACGTTAGTAATAACAGATGTATGTAAAATTAATGTAACATCGCACCTAAAGAAAATAGTATCATGTGCTTTATCTGATGGCTAGATTTTGCGCGCGCTTGCTGAGGATATTTCAGGCAATAAAAAAGGATGCCGAAGCATCCTTTTATAAAAAGACTAAAAGTAAGGGAATTACTTTTTAGCTTTAGCTTTAGCTGCTTTCATTTCTTTTACTTCAGCAATAACGGCTTCTGATACGTTGTTTGGACATGGAGAGTAGTGAGAGAATTCCATAGAGAATTGACCACGACCTGATGTCATTGTACGTAAAGTTCCGATGTAACCGAACATTTCTGAAAGAGGTACATCAGCTTTAATACGAACACCAGAAACACCGGCATCTTGACCTGCGATCATGCCACGACGACGGTTTAAATCACCAATAACATCACCAACGTGATCATCAGGCGTAAACACATCAACTTTCATGATAGGTTCGATTAACTGGGCACCAGCTTTTGGAATTGATTGACGGAAAGCACCACGAGCAGCGAGTTCAAATGCAACAGCAGATGAATCGACAGCATGGAAGCCACCATCGTATAATTCAATTTCAACGTCAAGTACAGGGAAACCAGCAAGAACACCAGTATCCATCATGCCTTTGAAGCCTTTTTCAATAGCTGGGAAAAATTCTTTTGGTACATTACCGCCAACAACTTTTGATGAGAATGTAAAACCAGAATTTGGTTCACCTGGACGGATGATATAATCAATTTTACCAAATTGACCAGAACCACCAGATTGTTTCTTATGCGTATAGCTATCATCAATTTCTTGAGTAATAGTTTCACGGTAAGCAACTTGTGGTTTACCAACAGCTAATTCAACACCGTAGGTACGTTTTAGAATATCTACTTTGATATCTAGGTGAAGTTCACCCATACCAGACAAGATTGTTTCACCTGAATCTATGTCAGTTTCAACTTGGAATGTTGGATCTTCAGCAACCATTTTACCGATTGCAATACCCATTTTCTCAGTTGAACCTTTATCTTTAGGTGTTACAGAAATTGAAATTACAGGCTTAGGGAATACCATAGCTTCTAGGATGATTGGGTGTTTGGGATCACATAATGTGTGTCCTGTCTGAACGTTACTTTTCATACCAACAATCGCGATGATATCACCGGCTTGTGCTGAAGTAAGTTCTTTACGTTCATCGGCTTGCAGTTCACACATACGGCCAACACGCTCAGTTTTTCCTGTTGCAGCATTAAGAATGCTATCGCCTTTCTTCAACGTACCTGAATAGATACGTACGAAAGTTAATGTACCAAAACGGTCATCAGTGATTTTGAATGCTAACGCTTTGAATGTTTCATCTGCAGAAACGATTGCGTATTTACCATTAGGCTCACCTTCTTCATCAGTAAGTGGTTGTGGATCAACATCCACTGGTGACGGTAAATAATCAACAACGGCATCAAGAATGTTTTGAACACCCTTGTTTTTAAAAGCAGAACCACAGTAAGTAGGGAAGAAGTCCATAGTACGTGTTCCTTTACGGATACAACGTTTGATATCTTCCATAGATGGCTCTGTGCCTTCTTCTAGATATGCTTCGAAAAGGTCATCATCTTGCTCAAGAGCAGTTTCAAGAAGCATTTCGCGATATTCTTCTACTTTATCAACCATGTCCGCAGGTACATCAGTGATTTCGAAGTTTTCTGGAAGACCGGTTGCATCCCATATCCATGCTTTTCGGGTAAGTAGGTCAACAACACCAGAAAACTCATCTTCTTCACCAATTGGCAACACCATGATAAGTGGGTTAGCACCAAGTACTGTTTCAGTTTGTTTAACAACGCGATAAAAATCAGCACCGAGACGATCTAGTTTGTTTACAAAGATAATCCGGGCAACTTTTGAGTCATTCGCATAACGCCAGTTAGTTTCTGATTGTGGCTCAACACCACCAGAGCCACAAAATACGCCAATACCGCCATCAAGTACTTTAAGTGAACGGTAAACTTCAACGGTGAAATCAACGTGACCAGGAGTATCGATTACGTTAAAACGGTGATCGTCCCAAAAACAACTTACCGCAGCAGACTGGATGGTAATACCGCGCTCAGCTTCTTGTTCCATGAAGTCAGTCGTAGATTCACCATCATGCACTTCACCTGTTTTATGGATCTGACCGGTAAGTTTAAGGATACGTTCAGTTGTTGTGGTTTTACCAGCATCAACGTGAGCGAAGATACCAATGTTTCTGTATTTAGATAAATCTGCCATTACTTTACTCTATTTAAGTCGCTACTAAAAAAGCGGAATTGTTGAAAATTTGCGCGCGAGTATACCATTACTCAAGACAAATCGACATAAAAAATCATTTAAGTTTGCTAATTTCTGCTCAGCGCAGTTAAAAATCTCAGTTGTGAGGCATATTTGCTAGTATTGAGATAATAAATAAAAAAATAACAAACCAATGGCTCTGCTTATATATGGCTATTAAATATAGCCGTTTAAAAACTACAATGAAGTTTGAATCAAGGCCATACGGCTTTAAATAGTGTTTTGACAGTTTTGACAGTTTTGATATTTTTTATAACGCTTGAGCTAACACCATAATAGTTCAATAAGACTATACCCGGCTTATTTCAATATACTGTTTTAGCATTAAACTAGGCAATCAGATTAAGGGACAATTTGCAGGTAAGTGTAATTTTAAGGTAAGTGTAATTTGGGTTCAGTGCTGCTTTAATGGTAACAGTTGCGAGACAGCTGCACTGATAAAGTAATAAATCATCGACGTGAGAGAAAATTATTGCTCTCGTTTATCGACGGTTTTGCTTGCTAGCCTAAAGATTGTTGAGTGTTTTTCCTCCCAACATTTATAAGCTCTGACAGACTAAATTTACTAGGCTGTTGGGAAGGTAATTAGCTTGATACCATATTTGTATGAGAATTTGATTAAGTATGACGGCAGGAAGCGATTTTGCTAGCGTCAGCTTAGCTTCGCACAGACAAGTTATTACAGGCTCATCTGCTATATTATTGATCACAACGATAACACAATTATTTCTGATTCGGACAGCCTAGTTTACACCATACTCATCATTGATAATCTAGCCTTCAATCCATATATAGCTGAGCCTTTCTAGACTGGCAAGCCTGTATTTAGCAACGAAAAGGCTATAGGTGTTAAAGTTGTTAAATAAATAGTTGAAATTATCATCGCTCTCTGTATAATACGCCTCCACGTCGAGCTCGTCTCAACGTGTTTATCAGTTAACGTATTAGTTTTAATTATTAATAGTTAACACACAGCAACTCCGATATGGAGTTGAATGTTATAGCGATACTCCCCCCTTTTATATAAAAAGGTGATGGGCAGTATTTTGTTGTTCTTTAAAATGGGGATTTGTCTTAATGTCAAATCAAAGAATTCGCATTCGTTTGAAAGCGTTCGATCATCGTTTGATTGATCAATCAACAGCTGAAATCGTAGATACTGCTAAACGTACTGGCGCACAGGTTCGTGGTCCAATTCCACTTCCTACACGCAAAGAACGTTTCACTATCTTGACTTCACCACACGTTAACAAAGATGCACGTGATCAGTACGAAATTCGTACTCACAAACGCATGATTGATATCGTAGAACCAACTGAGAAGACTGTAGATGCATTAATGCGTTTAGATCTTGCAGCTGGTGTTGACGTTCAAATCAGCTTGGGTTAATAGGAGTTTTAACATGACTATAGGTCTAGTTGGACGTAAAGTGGGCATGACTCGCATCTTCTCTGAAGATGGCGTATCTACTCCTGTAACCGTCCTAGAAGTTGAAGCGAACCGTGTTGCTCAGGTTAAAACTGTTGACAACGATGGTTATTCGGCGCTTCAAGTTACCACGGGAAGCAAAAAAGCTAACCGTGTTAACAAGCCAACAGCTGGTCATTTTGCGAAAGCTGGTATCGAAGCAGGCCGTGGCCTGTGGGAATTCCGCTTAAATGCAGATGAAGGCGAAGGTCTTGTAGCTGGCAGTGAAATCACTGTGCAGTTATTTAACGACACGAAATTAGTAGATGTTACTGGCACCTCAAAAGGTAAAGGTTTCCAAGGTGGTATTAAGCGTTGGAATTTTTCAATGCAAGATGCAACTCATGGTAACTCACTATCTCACCGTTCAAACGGTTCGATAGGTATGTGTCAAACACCAGGTCGTGTTTTCAAAGGCAAAAAAATGTCTGGTCACATGGGTGCTGCAAAAGTTACAACGCAAAACCTTGAATTGGTTCGTGTTGATGTAGAACGTAACTTGCTCCTTATTAAAGGTGCGGTTCCGGGTGCAATCAACGGTAGCGTAATCATCAAACCAGCTGTTAAAGCCTAGTCCAGGAGATTTGTGATGGAATTAGCATTAAAAGACGCTTCAGGCGCTCTTGAAGTTTCTGAAACAACTTTTGGACTTGAGTTTAATGAAGCTCTTGTACACCAAGTAGTAGTTGCTTATGCAGCTGGTGCTCGTGCAGGTACTCGTGCTCAAAAAACTCGTTCAGAAGTTAGTGGTGGTGGCGCAAAACCATGGCGTCAAAAAGGTACTGGCCGTGCACGTGCTGGTACTAGTCGTGGTCCAATCTGGCGTACAGGTGGCGTAACATTCGCTGCTAAGCCACAGGATCACAGCCAAAAAGTAAACCGTAAAATGTACCGTGGTGCGATTAAAAGCATCCTTTCTGAGTTAGTTCGTCAAGAACGCTTGATTGTGGTAGAAAATTTTACAGTTGAAACACCAAAAACTAAAGAGTTAGTAGCTAAACTTAACGCATTGGAGCTAAAAGACGTATTAATCGTTACTCCAGATGTTGATGAGAACTTGTTCTTATCAGCGCGCAACTTGTATAAAGTTGACGTGCGTGACGTAGACGGTATTGACCCAGTTAGCTTGGTAGGTTTCGAAAAAGTTTTGATGACTGCATCAGCAGTTAAGCAACTTGAGGAGATGTTAGGATGATAAACGAAGAACGTTTACTGAAAGTGCTTTTAGCACCGAACATTTCTGAGAAAAGCACAATGGCTTCTGAAGTTAACAACACAGTTGTTTTCAAAGTTGCCACTACTGCTACTAAAGCTGAAATCAAAGCTGCTGTTGAGAAACTTTTTGAAGTTTCAGTTGATGGTGTTCGTACATTAAATGTCAAAGGTAAAGTGAAACGTACTGGTGCTCGTTTTGGTCGCAGAAGCGATTGGAAAAAAGCATACGTTACACTTGCTGAAGGCAGCGACATCAACTTCGTTGGCGCGGAATCATAGGAGTTTACGAAAATGGCTATAGTTAAATGTAAACCTACTTCTCCGGGTCGTCGCCACGTTGTTAAAGTGGTAAACACGGAGTTGCATAAAGGTAAGCCTTACGCACCATTGTTAGACACTAAGTCTAAATCTGGTGGTCGTAACAATAATGGTCGCATTACTGTTCGTCACATTGGTGGTGGACACAAGCAACATTATCGTATGGTTGACTTTAAACGTAATAAAGATGGTATCCCTGCTAAAGTAGAACGTTTGGAATATGATCCAAACCGTAGTGCAAACATTGCACTAGTACTTTACGCTGATGGTGAACGTCGTTACATCTTAGCCCCTAAAGGCTTAAAAGCTGGAGATTCAATCCAGTCTGGTGTCGATGCTCCTATTAAGCCAGGTAACACTTTACCACTTCGCAACACACCATTAGGTAGTGTTGTTCACGCAATCGAACTTAAACCAGGTAAAGGTGCTCAAATCGCACGTGCTGCTGGTACTTACGCGCAATTAGTTGCGAAAGACGGTGCTTATGTCACTTTACGTCTTCGCTCTGGTGAAATGCGTAAAATAGAGTCAGATTGTCGTGCTACTTTAGGTGAAATCGGCAACGCTGAACACATGCTTCGCTCTTTGGGTAAAGCTGGTGCTTCACGCTGGCGTGGTGTTCGCCCAACTGTTCGTGGTGTTGCCATGAACCCAGTTGATCACCCACACGGTGGTGGTGAAGGTAAAACATCAGGCGGTCGTCACCCGGTATCACCTTGGGGTGTACCAACTAAAGGTTACAAGACTCGTTCTAACAAGCGTACCGATAAATTTATCGTACGTCGTCGTGCTAAATAATAGTACTTTTAATTAAAGAGGAATCACCATGCCACGTTCTCTCAAGAAAGGTCCATTTATAGACCTACACTTGTTGACGAAGGTAGAGACAGCGGTGGAAAGCGGGATTAAAAAGCCAATTAAGACTTGGTCTCGTCGTTCAATGATCATCCCTACGATGATCGGATTGACCATTGCCGTCCATAATGGCCGTCAACACGTACCTGTATTTGTAACTGATGAAATGATCGGTCACAAATTAGGTGAATTTGCACCAACTCGTACTTACCGTGGCCATGTCGCGGATAAGAAAGCGAAGAGATAGGGGAAATTAGATGGAAGCTATTGCTACACATAAATTTGCCCGTGGCTCTGCACAAAAAGCACGCTTAGTTGTGGATCAGATCCGCGGCTTGCATGTTGAAAAAGCACTTGAGATCTTAACATTCAGCAATAAATCTGCTGCTGTTTTGGTTAAAAAAGTACTTGATTCAGCTATTGCTAACGCAGAGCACAACGAAGGTGCAGACATTGACGAGCTTATCGTAAAAACTATTATGGTTGACGATGGTCCAACAATGAAACGTATTAAGCCTCGTGCGAAAGGTCGCGCGGATCGAATCCTTAAGCGTACAAGTCACATTACTGTGATTGTATCTGATAGCTAGGAGATATTAGAATGGGTCAAAAAGTCCATCCAAATGGTATTCGCTTAGGTATCACGAAACCTTTCGCGTCTACTTGGTTTGCAAGTACTAAAGATTTCGCAGCTAATTTACACGGTGACCATTTGGTTCGTGAATATTTAACTGAAAAGCTTAAGCGTGCTTCATTATCAAAAATTGTAATTGAACGTCCAGCTAAATCTATCCGCGTTACAATTCACACGGCTCGTCCGGGTGTTGTAATCGGTAAGAAAGGCGAAGATGTTGAGAAACTACGTTTAGCGGTTTCTAAAATTGCTGGTGTTCCTGCTCAAATCAACATTGCTGAAGTGCGTAAGCCAGAAATGGATTCGCAGCTTGTTGCTGATAGCATCGCTAGTCAATTAGAACGTCGTGTAATGTTCCGTCGTGCGATGAAACGTGCTGTACAAAATGCTATGCGTTTAGGCGCAAAAGGCATCAAAGTACAAGTAAGTGGTCGTTTGGGCGGTGCAGATATTGCACGTGCTGAATGGTATCGTGAAGGTCGTGTTCCATTACACACTTTACGTGCTGACATTGATTACTCAATTGCGCGTGCTGATACCACTTACGGTGTTATCGGTATCAAAGTATGGATCTTTAAAGGCGAAGTAATTGGCAACATGCCATTACAAGTAGAGCAACCAGCTGCTAAGCCTAAAAGAAAACCTAACCGCAAGACCAGTAAGTAGGGGAATAAGTAATGTTACAACCAAAACGTACTAAGTTCCGCAAGCAATTTAAAATGCGTAACCGCGGTCTTGCACATGTAGGTAGTTCAGTAAGCTTCGGTACTTTCGGGTTAAAATCAATGGAACGTGGTCGTATGACTGCGCGTCAAATTGAAGCGGCTCGTCGAGCAATGACTCGTCACGTGAAGCGTCAAGGTAAAATCTGGATCCGTGTATTCCCTGATAAGCCAATTACTAAAAAACCTCTTGAAGTTCGTATGGGTAAAGGTAAAGGTTCAGTGGAATATTGGGTATGCCAAATTCTACCTGGTCGTGTTCTTTATGAAATGGAAGGTGTTTCGGAAGAGATTGCTCGTGAAGCATTTGCTTTAGCGGCAGCTAAACTTCCGTTCAAAACAACTTTCGTAACTAGAACGGTGATGTAATGAAAGCTAGTGAATTGAAAGAAAAAAGCATTGAAGAGCTAAACGCTGAATTGCTTGAGTTGTTACGCGAACAGTTTAACTATCGCATGCAAGCAAGCACAGGCCAGTTGACGCAAACTCATTTGCAAAGAAATGTACGCCGTAGCATCGCGCGTGTTAAGACTATCATAACTGAGAAGGCAGGTAAGTAATGAGCGAAGCAAAAATTCGTACACTACAAGGTCGTGTCGTCAGTGACAAAATGGATAAGTCTATCACTGTCCTGATCGAACGACGTGTTAAGCACCCTATGTACGGTAAGTACATGACGCGTTCAACTAAGTTGAAAGCGCATGATGAAACTAACCAATGTGCAGCTGGTGATTTAGTATCTATTCGTGAATGTGCTCCAATTTCTAAGACTAAGTCTTGGACTTTGGTAAGCGTATTAGAGAAAGCTTAATCGCCTGATCTAATTCACAATAAGAACTTTGAAAAGGCTCTGCTTCTGCAGGGCCTTTTTTTCAACAAAAATTTATAGATAGATTTTTAAACGTCATATTGATACTGGATAATTAAGTGTATTATACCGCTGGTATAGCGCATTTTTTGGTGACTGTGGTAGCAATCATCCTGCAGACCGCTCCTAGCATAGTGGTTACTTTTTAGCTAAATAAAGTATCACTTTTAAATCACCGGTGTTATAATCTCGCGCCCGCTCGTTGTGAGTGGGATTTAGAAGGCAGTGACGGGTCAAATTTCTGGCCTTGAATTTAATCTTTTATAAAGATAATTTAGCGGAGACATATTAAATGATCCAAATGCAATCACAACTGAACGTAGCTGATAACAGCGGCGCTCGACGTGTACAATGTATAAAGGTTCTTGGTGGTTCGCACCGTCGCTACGCACGCATTGGTGACATCATTAAAATTGCAGTGAAGGAATCAACTCCTCGCGGCAAAGTTAAAAAAGGTGATGTCCTAACTGCAGTAGTGGTGCGCACTAAGAAAGGTGTTCGTCGTTCAGATGGTTCTACCATCCGTTTTGATGAAAATGCGGCTGTAATGTTAAATGCTAACTTACAACCAATTGGTACTCGTATTTTCGGTCCTGTGACTCGTGAACTTCGTAATGAAAAATTCATGAAAATTGTTTCACTTGCACCAGAAGTACTATAAGGAGTCACGATAATGGCATCTAAGATTCGTCGTGATGATGAAGTAATCGTACTTGCAGGTAAAGACAAGGGCAAAACTGGTAAAGTGACCAAAGTTCTTGTTGAAGACGGCAAAGTATTTGTTGAAGGTATTAACTTAATCAAGAAGCACACTAAGCCTGTACCTCAGTTACAGCAGCCTGGTGGGATTGTTGAAAAAGAAGCACCTTTAAATGTATCCAACGTTGCGATTGTTAACCCAGCTACTGGCAAAGCAGATCGTGTTGGTTTTAGAGATGAAGACGGCAAAAAAACGCGTTTTTTCAAATCTAATAACGAATTAATTTAATTGGAGTAAACGATGGCGAAACTGCATGATTTATATAAAGATACAGTTGTAGCTGAATTGCAAAAGCAATTTGGTTATAAAAGTGTCATGCAAGTCCCTCGGATTGAAAAGATCACCCTTAACATGGGCGTTGGCGAAGCTATTTCTGATAAAAAAGTTTTAGAACACGCCACAAATGATCTTACTGCAATCTCAGGTCAAAAGCCGGTCACGACATTAGCACGCAAATCTGTTGCGGGCTTCAAAATTCGTGAAGGCTATCCTATAGGCACAAAAGTAACTCTACGTGGCGAACGTATGTGGGAATTTTTAGAGCGTTTAATCTCTATTTCTATTCCTCGTATCCGCGATTTCCGTGGCTTAAACCCTAAGTCATTCGATGGTCGTGGTAACTACAGCATGGGCGTACGTGAGCAAATCATTTTCCCTGAAATCGAGTACGATAGAATCGATAAAATTCGCGGAATGGATATCACTATCACTACAAGTGCGAAGGACAATGAAGAGGGTCATGCATTATTGGCTGCCTTCAACTTCCCATTTAAGAAGAAGGTGTAGAGTTATGGCAAAATCGTCAATGAAAGCTCGTGAAGCTAAAAGAACCAAGTTAGTTGCACAATATGCTGAAAAGCGTAGTGCACTAAAAGCTATCATCTCTGGTGCTGACTCTTCTGATGAAGAGCGCTGGGATGCTGTATTGAAACTTCAAAGTTTACCTCGTGATTCGAGTAGTAGTCGTCAACGTAACCGTTGTAACATTACTGGCCGTCCACATGGTTTCTTACGTAAATTTGGTTTAAGTCGTATTAAATTACGCGAAACTATGATGCGCGGTGAAGTTCCAGGTCTTAAGAAAGCTAGTTGGTAATTCACGGGAGTAAATGGTTATGATGACTGATCCTATCGCGGACATGTTTACACGCATCCGCAACGGTCAATCTGCAGCAAAAACTGCAGTAAAAATGCCATCTTCTAAGGTAAAAGTTGCACTTGCCAACTTACTTAAAGAAGAAGGTTATATTTCAGAATTTACAGTTTCAAGCGATGCAAAGCCTGAATTAACTGTTGAATTGAAATATTTTGAAGGTAAAGAAGTAATTGAAGTGATCAAACGTGTTTCACGTCCAGGTCTTCGCGTATACAAAGGTGCTCAAGAGCTTCCTAAAGTATTAGCAGGCATGGGTATCGCAATTATTTCTACTTCTAAAGGTCTAATGACTGATCGCGCCGCTCGCAATGCGGGTCTTGGCGGTGAAGTTCTTGGTTTCGTAGAGTAAAGGAGCAGAATATGTCTCGTGTTGCAAAAGCACATGTCGCAATCCCTGCTGGCGTTACTATTACGTTATCAGGTCAAGACATCAAAGTTAAAGGTCCAATTGGCGAATTATCGCATACGATCCATAGCGCTGTTGTTGTTTCTCAAGAAGAGAGCAAGATCATCACTAATATCGTAGTCGATACTAAAGGCGCTTGGTCTCAAGCCGGAACTGTACGCTCTTTAATCAATAATATGGTTGAAGGTGTTAGTAAAGGTTTTGAAAGGAAATTATTGTTAAACGGTGTTGGTTACCGTGCTAAAGCTGCGGGTAAGGTTCTAAACTTATCTTTAGGTTTTTCGCATCCGGTCGAGCACGCAATCCCTGAAGGGATTACCGTTGAAACTCCTACCCAAACTGAAATCATACTGAAAGGTGCTGATAAACAGTTGGTCGGTCAAACTGCAGCGAACATTCGCGCATACCGTAAACCTGAGCCTTATAAAGGTAAAGGGATTCGTTATAGCGATGAGATTGTCCGTCGTAAAGAAGCTAAGAAGAAGTAGGGTAATACTATGGATAAGAAAACATCTCGTTTGCGCAGAGCTAAACGCTCTCGTGCAAAAATTAGCGAGTTGGGTGCGAATCGTTTAGTTGTATTCCGTACTCCTCGTCATATTTACGCGCAATTGATCGCACCAACAGGTTCTGAAGTAATCGCATCAGCGTCTACTTTAGACAAAGAAGTTAGTGCTCAGTTAGAAAAAACAGGCAACGTTGAAGCAGCTACGGCTGTAGGTAAGGCTCTTGCAGAACGTGCAGTAGCTAAAGGCATCACAAGTGTTGCTTTTGACCGTTCAGGTTTCCGTTACCATGGTCGCGTGAAAGCGTTAGCAGATGCAGCTCGCGAAGCTGGTCTTCAGTTTTAGGGGTTGATAATGGCTAATCATAATCAAGAAAACTCACAACAAAGTGATATGGCTGAAAAGCTAATCGCAGTTAACCGCGTTTCAAAAGTGGTTAAAGGTGGTCGTATTTTCAGTTTCACAGCATTAACCGTAGTTGGTGATGGTGCTGGTCGCGTTGGTTTTGGTTACGGTAAAGCACGTGAAGTGCCTGCTGCAATCCAAAAAGCAATGGAAAAAGCGCGTCGTAACTTAGTAACCGTAGATTTGAAGGGTACTACTCTTCAGCATGTCATCATTGGCAAGCATTCTGGTTCTAAAGTTTACATGCAACCAGCTTCTGAAGGTACGGGTATTATCGCCGGTGGCGCTATGCGTGCAGTACTTGAAGTTGCAGGCGTACAGAACGTATTGTCAAAAGCATACGGTTCTACTAACCCAATCAACGTAGTTCGCGCTACTGTATCTGCTCTTGCGAATATGCATTCGCCTGAAGCTGTTGCAGCAAAGCGTGGCAAAAGCGTTTCAGATATCTTGGGGTAATTGAGCATGGCTAAAACAGTTAAAATAACTCAGTTAAAAAGTTCTATCGGTCGTTTACCGAAGCATAGAGCTACATTAAAGGGTCTTGGTTTACGTCGTATCCGTCATACAGTAGAGTTAGAAGATACTCCCTCTGTACGTGGTATGATTAATCAAGTATCTTATATGATTAAGGTGGAGGATTAATAATGCATTTAAATACTTTATCTCCTGCACCAGGTGCTAAGAAAGCCAAGAAACGCTGTGGGCGTGGTATTGGTTCTGGCATAGGTAAAACAGGCGGTCGTGGTCACAAAGGTCAGAAATCTCGTTCTGGCGGTAGTGTACGTCCTGGTTTCGAAGGTGGTCAAATGCCATTGAAACAACGTTTACCTAAGTTTGGTTTCACGTCACGTAAATCTTTAGTTCGCGCTGAAGTACGTTTACATGAACTAAACAACATCACAGGTGATGTTGTCGATATCTTTGCCCTTAAAGATGCTAACTTAATCACACGTAATATTGTCGCGGTGAAAATCATGCTTTCTGGTGATATCACTCGTCCAATTACCGTACGTGGTTTAGGTGTTACTAAAGGCGCACGTGCAGCTATTGAAGCGGCAGGCGGAAAAATCGAGGAATAGTACAGGTTATGGCTACACCAGGAATTGATAATAAAGCAAAGGGCGGCTTGTCTGAGCTTAAACAAAGATTATGGTTTGTATTCGGTGCACTTATTGTGCTTCGTTTGGGAACATTTGTGCCAATCCCTGGTATTGACGCCGCTGTATTAGCTCAGTTGTTTGATCAACAAAAGGGCACCATTGTAGAGATGTTTAACATGTTCTCTGGTGGTGCACTTGAGCGAGCCTCTGTATTGGCACTCGGTATTATGCCGTACATCTCAGCTTCAATCATTATGCAATTGCTTACGGTCATGCACCCGGCAATGGCAGAATTGAAAAAAGAAGGTGAAGCTGGACGACGTAAAATCAGTCAATACACCCGCTACGGCACTTTAGTTCTAGCGACTGTACAATCAATTGCAATAGCAAGAAGTCTACCGGGAATGATGCCAGGTCTAGTAATGGACGCAGGTTTCGGATTCTACTTTGCTGCGGTAGTAAGTTTGGTTACTGGTACCATGTTTCTAATGTGGTTAGGTGAACAAATTACTGAACGCGGTATTGGTAACGGTATTTCTGTCTTGATATTCGCAGGTATAGTTGCTGGTATGCCGTCAGCTGTTGCTCAAACAGCAGAGGCGGCGCGTCAAGGTGAATTGCACTTATTAGTATTATTGCTAATTGGCGTAATTATATTTGCTACTACTTTCTTTGTAGTATTTGTGGAACGTGGTCAACGACGTATTGTTGTTAACTATGCTAAACGTCAGCAAGGCCGTAAGGTTTTCGCTGCACAAAGCACACATTTACCGCTCAAAGTGAATATGGCAGGTGTTATTCCACCAATTTTCGCTTCAAGTATTATCTTGTTTCCAGGCACGCTTGCGAGCTGGTTTGGCCAAGGTGAAGGTATGGTTGCTGATTTCCTACAAGAAGTATCAATTGCTATTTCTCCAGGACAGCCGCTATATGTCATGTTACTTGCCGCTGCGATAATATTTTTCTGTTTCTTTTACACGGCGCTTGTTTTCAATCCGCGTGAAACGGCAGATAACCTGAAAAAATCCGGTGCGTTTATTCCTGGGATCCGTCCTGGTGAGCAAACGTCAAAATATATCGATAAAGTTATGACTCGCTTAACCTTAGCTGGTGCGATGTATATTACCTTTATCTGTTTGGTACCTCAGTTTATTATCATGGCATGGGACGTCAATTTTTACTTTGGCGGCACATCACTACTTATTATAGTAGTTGTGATAATGGATTTTATGGCACAAGTACAAACCCATTTGATGTCACATCAATATGACAATGTACTTAAGAAAGCAAACCTTAAGGGCTACGGTCGTTAGACTGAGTCGTTAGGTAACGGAGTATATAGAATGAAAGTACGTGCATCCGTAAAAAAGATTTGTCGTAACTGTAAAATTGTTAAACGTGCTGGTGTTATTCGCGTAATCTGCGAAGAGCCAAAGCATAAACAACGTCAAGGCTAAATCTTTAAGCAGTAGCATTATGCAGATAAGTCTGTATAATGCCGCTTCGATTTACAAAGAAATGCGGCTGGTTGAGTATCCTAACGGGCTTTTCAACTGGTAAATTTTAATTTAAAAATAGGAGATGTGTTTAGTGGCCCGTATCGCTGGCATTAACATCCCTGATCGTAAGCATGCAGTAATCGCCATTACTGCGATCTTCGGTATCGGAGCAACACGTGCGAAAGCAATTTGTGTTGCAACTGGTATTGCAGAGTCAACTAAGATCAGTGAATTGGACGAAGCTCAAATTGATTTGCTTCGTACAGAAGTGGATAAATACACCGTAGAAGGTGATTTACGCCGTGAAGTTTCAATGAACATTAAACGTCTTATGGATTTAGGTTGTTACCGTGGTATTCGCCACCGTCGCAGTCTTCCTCTACGTGGTCAACGCACTAAAACTAATGCGCGCACCCGTAAAGGTCCTCGTAAGCCAATTAAGAAGTAAGAGGAACTAGATAATGGCTAAAACACCTGTACGTACGCGTAAACGCGTTAAAAAACAAGTTGCTGACGGCATGGCTCATATCCATGCATCTTTCAACAACACAATCGTAACTCTTACAGATCGTCAAGGTAACGCCTTATCATGGGCGACTGCTGGTGGTTCAGGTTTTCGTGGTTCACGTAAATCTACCCCATTTGCTGCGCAAGTAGCTGCAGATCGTGCTGGTAAAGCTGCACAAGAGTTTGGCTTGAAGAATATTGAAGTGTTCGTTAAAGGTCCGGGTCCAGGTCGTGAATCTGCTATCCGTGCTTTAAATGCTGCTGGTTTTAAAATCACCAACATTACAGACGTAACACCGATTCCTCATAATGGTTGTCGTCCTCCTAAGAAACGTCGCGTTTAATCGTACTTTTTTAGGATTGTTGGAGAAAGAAAATGGCTAGATATTTAGGTCCTAAGTTAAAGCTTAGTCGCCGCGAAGGTACAGATTTGTTCCTTAAAAGCGGTGTTAGAGCAATTGACACTAAATGTAAAATCGAAACAATACCAGGTCAACATGGCGCCCGTCGCGGTCGTTTATCTGATTACGGTATTCAGCTTCGTGAAAAACAAAAAGTTCGTCGTATTTATGGCGTACTAGAAAAACAATTCCGCAACTACTATAAAGAAGCGGCTCGTCTAAAAGGCAATACAGGTGAAAACTTGTTGCAACTTTTAGAGAAACGTCTTGATAACGTAGTATACCGTATGGGCTATGCCAGCACTCGTGCTGAAGCTCGTCAACTTGTTAGCCATAAAGCTATCGTAGTTAACGGTGTTGTTGTTAATATTCCATCTTTCACTGTTAAAGCTGAAGATGCAGTTTCTGTACGTGAAAAGTCTAAAACTCAAGCGCGTATCATTGCTGCTTTAGAATTAGCTGAACAACGTGAGAAGCCAGTTTGGATTGAAGTAGATAACAAGAAACTTGAAGGCGTTTTTAAACGTGTTCCTGATCGTTCTGACTTGTCTGCCGAAATTAATGAACAGTTGATTGTTGAACTTTACTCTAAGTAAAGTTGCACTTTAAGAGAGGACATAATGCAGGGTTCTGTAACCGAATTCCTTAGACCACGATTGGTTGGTATCGAAACTATTAGCCCTACTCGTGCTAAAGTAACTTTAGAACCATTAGAACGTGGTTTTGGTCACACTTTAGGTAATGCGTTACGCCGCATTCTTTTATCTTCAATGCCAGGTTGTGCTGTAACTGAAGTTGAAATTGACGGTGTACTTCATGAGTACAGTAGTAAAGAAGGTGTGCAAGAAGACATCATCGAGATACTGTTAAACCTTAAAGGATTAGCTATAAGTTTAGAAGGTAAAAACGAAGCTGTTCTTACCTTAACTAAATCTGGTGAAGGCCCTGTAACGGCAGCCGATATCCAACATGATGGTGATGTAGAAATTGCAAATCCAACCCATGTAATCTGTCATTTGACAGGTGATGGCTCTATCAGTATGCGTATAAAGGTTGAAATGGGACGTGGTTACGTTCCTGCTTCAATTCGACGTGATGCCGAGGAAGAAGATCGTGCAATTGGACGTTTGTTAGTTGATGCTTCATTCAGTCCTGTTGTAAGAATTGCCTATGACGTTGATTCTGCACGTGTTGAACAACGTACAGATTTGGACAAATTAGTCTTAGACATGGAAACTAACGGTACGTTAGATCCTGAAGAAGCAATTCGTCGCGCTTCAACTATTCTAGCTGAACAGCTAGATGCGTTTGTAGAGCTTCGTGATGTAACTGAAGTAGAGCCAAAAGAGGAAAAACCACTGTTTGATCCTATTTTGCTTCGTCCTGTTGATGACCTTGAACTTACTGTTCGTTCAGCAAACTGCTTAAAAGCAGAAGCAATTCAATATATTGGCGACTTAGTACAGCGTGCTGAGGTTGAACTTCTTAAAACACCTAATTTAGGTAAGAAGTCTTTAACCGAAATCAAAGACGTCTTGGCGTCTCGTGGTTTGTCTCTGGGCATGCGCCTAGAAAACTGGCCACCAGAAAGCATAGCTGATAACGACTAAGTCGATCATCGTTTTTTAATAGTTGAGATAAGGATTAACTTATGCGCCATCGTAAAAGCGGTCGCCAGTTAAACCGTAATAGCAGTCATCGCCAGGCGATGTTCCGCAATATGGCAAGTTCTTTAGTAAAACATGGCGTTATAAAAACGACTGTTCCTAAAGCTAAAGAACTTCGTCGCGTTGTTGAGCCACTAATTACATTGGCCAAAACCGACAGTGTTGCAAATCGCCGTTTAGCGTTTGCTCGTACACAAGATAAAGAAGTAGTAGGTATTTTATTCAACGAACTTGGTGCTCGTTACCAAGATCGCCCAGGTGGTTACACTCGCATTTTAAAATGTGGTTTCCGTACTGGTGATAAAGCCCCTATGGCTTATGTTGAACTTGTTGACCGCCCAGCAGTAGAAGATGCAGCTGAAGTAGTTGAAGAAGTTAGCGCAGAAGCATAATTTAGTACTTGTACTAAATTTATTCTGACGATATTAAAAGCGGAGCTTAGGCTCCGCTTTTTTGTGTGCTAAAATCGCTACCGTAAGATAAGAATATTAGCTAAAGCTTGACCCGCCTAGTAATACCTCGTATAACAATTGTCCATTAATAATAAGGTCCGCCACTATGTCGTCACGAAATCCTATCATCGCTGTTACCGGCTCTTCGGGTGCAGGCACTTCTACGACAACAGAATCGTTCGAGCATATTTTTCGTTCATTGGGCATTACATCAGCAACTGTTGAGGGAGATAGTTTCCATCGCTACTCGCGCCAAGAAATGGATTTAGAAAAGCGCAAAGCGAAAGAGCAACAACTTAAATTAAGCTATTTTGGCGCTGCGGCCAATGATTTTGACGCCTTAGAAGAATTATTTAAAGATTACTCAGAGACAGGTAAAGGCAAAATTCGCCGTTATCTGCATACATTCGATGAAGCTGTGCCTTATAACCAAATGCCGGGTACTTTTACACCGTGGGAAACTTTGGGCGAGGGTACTGATTTACTTTACTACGAGGGTTTGCATGGCGGGGTTGTTACCGAGAATAATGACGTAGCAAAGCATGTTGATCTACTCATTGGTATGGTACCGATTGTAAACTTAGAATGGATACAAAAGATAATACGTGACACCGACAAACGCGGTCATAGTCGTGAGGCTGTAACCCAAAGTATTGTTAGAAGTATGGAAGATTACATTTCATTTATCACACCACAGTTTTCGCGTACCCATATTAACTTTCAAAGAGTACCCACTGTTGATACCTCAAATCCTTTTAGTGCTAAAGCGATTCCAACGTTAGACGAGAGTTTTGTGGTTATTCGTTGCCGTGAATCAAGTCAACTCGATTTTCCCTATTATCTTAGCATGATCGATGGATCATTTATGTCCCGCATGAACACCTTGGTTGTCCCTGGCGGTAAAATGGGTTTAGCGATGGAATTATTATTAACCCCGTTGATTAAAGACTTAATGCTTAAAAAGAGTGAAGCAAACAAACAACTTGATTGGATGAGTGACTTGTAACCTAGGTTAATAGCTTTAAGCCTGTAACAAATTGTTTGATTTAACCTTTACTGCTCCTGCCGTTCTTCTGCTTTTCTCCCTGTGAATCATTTCTTATTTTTTACAGGGGGAAACAATAAGTAGCGACTTAAAGAATTTAAGGCCAAGCGGTATTTATAACAAGCCGATTAATACTGGCTAGTATCTAAGCCTTAGCATCTTGGTATTGTCTATTTAATGATCAAGCTGGTTTTAGCTTCAGCATTCAATATATAAAGCTTAAAGCGTCGCTAGGGTAAAAAGAAGGTACCCGAGCAGCCATAATGATGGCCAATGAGTTATAGGTTGATAATTTCGAAGTCGTGAGTAATATTAACCGACTTATTAAGCATCAATGCTACCGAGCAATATTTATCGGCAGATAAACTGACCGCACGCTCAACATGCTTAGTACCCACATCGTCACCTTGAATAACGAAATGTAAGTGGATATCAGAAAATAATTTTGGCACAGAATCAACGCGCTGAGCTGATATTTCAACTTTACAGCTGGTAATAGTTTGTCGTGCTTTTTCCAATATACTCACCACATCAACTGAAGAACAAGCACCTAGAGATATTAATACACTTTCTAATGGGCTAGGCGCCAGAGCACCTGCGTTCGCATCTAATACAATCGTGTGACCACTTTCAGACGTGCCCATAAACATTTCTTCACCGATCCATTTTACTTGTGCTTTCATTTATATCTTCCTAAGAGTTAAATTCAGCTGAATTTTAACTACTTATAATAACATTAGCTACCAACTCCAATGATATTTGTTGCTGAAACCATATCAATGACGGCTAGGTAAATCTAAGGCTATTTATATTTTTATCATTCAAATTTTTGTCAATCACAGGAAAAATTAGGTGAATTTTAGAGCGCCTGTTAATTGTCAATAAAATGATGGAAAAATGTTTAGTTTCACTGTAAATTTATCGCCACAAATTTGTGGTTTTTCTATTTCTAAATTCAAGGTGAAAAAGTTGTTCTTTAATAAATACTTTCGTTTACACACCCTAGCTATCGCTATAGGTACATCATTTTCTTGCTCACCATCTTTTGCGGCTGCTACAGCCTCTGTTGATGAAAGCTTAGAAACCATTGCAATACTTGGCTCTCGTGTTTCAAGTAGAACAGCAACTGAGTCAAGTTCACCTATTGATATTATTTCCAGTGAGTCACTAACCAAAGGTGGTTTTAGCGAATTAGGTCAAAGTCTTCAGGCGATGGCTCCGTCATTTAATTTTAGTAGAACGCAAGTATCAGATGGTTCTGATTTATTTAGACCGGCAACGCTTCGAGGTCTACAGCCTGATCAGACCTTAGTGCTAGTCAACGGCAAGCGACGTCATAATCAAGCAATCTTTGGTTTAAATGGTACCGTTGGTGCGGGTGCTGCCGGTACTGATATGAATGCAATCCCCATGACCGCGCTAAAAAATGTGCAAATACTTCGCGACGGCGCCGCTGCTCAATACGGCTCCGATGCCATCGCGGGTGTGATAAACCTTGAGCTTAAAGACAGCACAAATGTGACATCGGGCTTTATCCAAATGGGTGCTACAGGTGAAGGTGACGGTGATGTTTTAGCCGCAGGCTTAAATACGGGTTTTGATTTAGGTAACGAGGGCGGTTTTATTAATTTAACCGCTGAATATAGAGATTACGACGGCACTAATCGCGCGCAAAAAGATACCGGCGGCAGTTCAACCACACCAGCAGGTACCTTATCTGAAAAGGTACGATGGGGCCAAGGTAATGCTGAATCAAGCTTCAAGTCATTTTTCTATAATGCCATGCTACCCTTAGAAAATATGGAGCTTTATGCTTTTGGCGGATACTCAAATAGAACCGCTCTAGGTAATGGTTTTTACCGTAGCTTTAATGAAGCCGAAAAAAATGTACCACAAATTTATCCAGATGGATTTTTACCTCGTATCGATAATGAAGCACAAGATATATCAACAGCATTTGGTCTAAGGGGCGAGCTAAGTGATGATTGGAGTTTTGATGTTTCCGCTACCTATGGCGAAAATGAATATGACTTTTATTCTAACAATACCATCAATGCTTCTTATGCTGCAGAATATCTAGCACTGAACCCTACCGCAAGCGATCAAGACATTGCTAATAATGCCGGCCCAACATCAGGTTACTCTGGTGGTTTTAGGTATGATCAATTAACCTTTAACGCCGATATTTCAGGCCTTATTGAAATGAATAGTGGCGAAACGCTGTTTGTTGCTTTTGGCGCTGAATATCGCCAAGAAAATTATGAAATTGTTGCTGGTGAAGTCGCCTCTTACGCTTGTGGTGCAAATAATAGTTCAGTTTCTTCTGCGTCTGTGATCGACAGTAATGTTTTCGCGGGTTGTGGTTTTCAAGCGTATCCAGGCTTAAGACCAGATGCAGCAAATGATGCCAACCGTCACAGCTATGCCTTATATCTTGATCTTGAACAGCAAATAACAGAGCAATGGAACTTAGGCGCAGCATTGCGTTATGAAGATTTCTCTGAAGCTGGCAGTAAGCTTATAGGTAAGTTATCAACGCGTTATGAGCTTACAGAGAGTTTAGCCGTCAGAGGAGCATTATCAACAGGTTTTAGAGCACCGTCTCTTCAGCAAAGTGCATATACTGCCTACACCACTAATTTAGGTGCAGGTGGCGTTTTATTGTCATCATTCACCGCAACAGCAGGTTCAGCATTTCCCTCAGCATTAGGTGTAGATAGTTTACAGCTTGAAACATCTAAAAATTTAAGCTTAGGGCTAGTTTATGATGTTAACAGTGCACTATCAGTATCTTTAGATGCCTATCGAGTAAAGATTGATGACCGCATTACCTTAGGCAGTTTGTTAAATGCTAATGACGTGTCATTTAACACCGAGGCAGTGACGGCGCTAAACACTACAGGGGCAGTACAGGGTAATTACTTTTCAAATGCAGTTAATTCAACTACCCAAGGGCTTGATCTTGTTATTACTTATCAGACAGAGCTATTAGCAGGTAATTTAGACGTAACACTCGCGGGTAATTTAAATGAGACTAAAATTGATAGTGTAAACTCGCCAGAAGGTATTCCAGAAACTGTCGCGTTAGACGATTTACAACGTAGTTTCTTAACGGATGGACAACCGAAGCAACGTGCAACTTTTACTGTTGACTATAGTAACCAAGCATGGAGTGGCGTTGTTAGAGCCAATTACTATGGTGAAACTGACATTATGTATTTTGGTAATGATCATATTGGACTACCAGGATTTTTATCATCAACAGGCAGTTTTAAACCGACCAGTGTCGTAGAGTCAGCGGTATTAATTGACGTTAATTTAGCGTATCAGCTTAGCGATACTTTACAATTATCGGCTGGTATAAATAACTTATTTGATAAGACACCCGATGAGCTTGGTGAAGATGAAGTCTTAAACTTTATTACTAATGGCGCCTTTAAATACCCAGTCAGAGCGCTACCTTATGGCTTCGATGGCATGAGCTATTATGCACGAGTAAACTTTAGTTTTTAGTGTATAGTTTCTAGAGTCTAGTTTAGAAAATTAAATTAAATTTTATCATCAGAGCACTACACAGTAGTGCTTTTTTTTATTTAATAATAGTCATAATCTGAGATTTGAATAAGCGCTTGGTCAGTAACTGAAATTAATCTAGGCATCTATTGAGAAAGTGGCCCACCCGACAGGAGTCATTAGAGGGTCTGTAGGTCCTTATATATATGGGTATATGGCTTTTTATGGTTTAATTGGGTAGCAATAAGGGTAGCAATAGTTAGATGTTAATATCTAACTTTCAACTTTGACACATTGACATATACCCTTTTAATCTAAGTGGGTGCGATTTGTGTATAAAGGTTTGTGGTCCTTACTAGATTTTAATCGACCAATGACTTTACTGTTAACCTGCCTATACCTAGATTCATGCTTTTCTGGAACTACTAATATCCTTACGAATAAATTTCATTCGATTTAATCTTAGTAATCCATAAAAGTTCCCAGCTTGTAACTCTGTTCACACATACGCTATAAGTTCTATCCATGATCCAATATTTATCAGCTAAGTCACTCATTCTAAGTATAAGAACAAAAACTCTACAACCGCATTTATTTTGTAAGTATCGCGTAGCTATAGCGGCTATTTCTCTAGGACTTTGCTTTTGATGGTTCGCTAATACCGCTCCTTACTAGCTAGCTTTATCCAGTCTTAAATGATTGTGAGTCAACATCTGTCGTTTAAAAGCACTCTAGTATAAGACTTGCAAAATAGAGGGTAAAAACTAACGCAAGATTGATGCAAGATTGATGCAAGTTGAAAGAAATGCTGTTGCATGTCGTTTATGATCACCTTTTGGAAATAATTGAAAAGCCCAAGAGATTATCCCTTCATTTAGCAAGCTTTCTAATGAGGCTGCGGCAACTTATATAAAGGAATATTTGTTGGAGTTGAACAGAACATCATTATCTTCTGTATGTTCAAGAAGATACTCAGCTGATTCAATTAATCCTTTAGATGAACTAAAGGTAAAGTGTGTTTCCATGACTCCGATGGTTCCTTGCCTTATAACGCCCAATTAACAGGCAAATAATAGTTGGTTAAAATAAGCGACGAAGGAGCAAAAACCAACTGTTATTTGTCCTTGTTGAATTGCTTGTTAGCACTCTAGAAATCAACCTGTCCAGTAAAGCCTTTTTGAGGTGCTTGTTGTTGTGGCTTAGGTTGAAATACATGCTCATTTTTTAATAGTATGTCTATTCCTAACTCAGTAATAGAGTATGCGTAATAGTCATACCCATCTTGTTCGTCAGTTTCTATAGTTTTACTTAGTAGACCCATTCGCTCTAATTTTATGGATGCAATTTGCAGTAGTGCGTCATTCACTGATCTAAAGCTATTTGAGATTCGATGGTACGCTAAACCAACAGGGTCACTTGTATGGCTTTGCAAGCAAGCGGCTAGAAATTTAAAGTCGACATCTGAAAGTTCATAGTCTGCAGGGTTAGCAATCATCTTTCTGCTTTCAGAAAGACTTACGTGATCAATTAAACCAATTCTTTCAACTTCTGATTTAATTAAGGAACACGCCCTATTGGTTGCCGAGACTAAATCACCATCAGAACGAGTTGAGTCATAATCAGCAGGAGTTACTCCTAAGAGATCTGTTGGCAAATGCATTTCTTGATCTCTAGGTTTGAGGATAAATGAACGTGACTTACCTATTGCACCGATAAACAAGCCCATTTCAAAAATCACGTTATCTCGAACAATATGCTCTTGCCTACTTCTAATCGATGCAATGTCATCAGGCGCAAATATAAATAATGCAAAATCAACAGTAGAAGATTTTTCAACTAAATCATCTATTGTTGTAGAGGAAAGTTTGAAGGTTCCATTTTTCCAAATAGTAATTTCAAATTCATGATCAAGATTTACATTAACAGCCTCAGCTATATTTAAACTTTCTGCTGATGACGCAATAAATAACCTTGGTTTTCTCATGCGATATCCTCGATTCATGTGAGAGTGCTAACGCCCATTTAAGGGGCAAAATAGAGTTGGCTAAAATAGGTGAACGGAGTGAACAAAACAGCCAACTTTATTTTGTCCCTCTTGAAATTCTTGTTATATGTTAACTATTTGGCAAATAATTTATCTATTTCTTTAGGGTTTGATTTTACAAATAAATGAATAAAAAATGCTACCGTTAAGTAAAAGATAGTTAGAATAATTGCACCCACAATAGTGATGTTATCGAATGCACCTTGGGGATAAATACTTATTGTGGCAGTTAAACAAAAACCAACAAATAAAGCCCAGAAAGCAACTTTTTGATTACGACTCATAATTCAAATCCTTTGAAAACATATAGACACAATGACTCCCCACAAGGTGCTAGCCTCTAAACGTGGGTTAGTTTTACAAACCAGCGCCATAATTAGTGTGTCAAACAACTAAAAACAGAGGCTAGCATGATAAAACATAACATACTT